>CANLGQ010000027.1 GCA_947490265.1 Pseudomonadota bacterium
CCGCAGGCACCCTACGCAAGCCATGTGCGATTTCGGCTGGGCGAACTGTACTACGACAAGTCGTTCGCCGATTTTCAGGCGGCGATGGCCACGTTCGACCGAAAGGTCGCCGACGCCGAGGCTGCCGGCGACCTCGAAGCGTTGGCGGCTGCGGGGGCCGAGCCGACTCTCGACCTGTCCAAGTCTGTAGCGCTCTATAGGCGAATCATCGACGATAACAGAAGCCTTCCGCCCGAGGAGCGCTACGAGCGCCTCGACGGGGCCTTCCTGATGCTCGGCTACTGCCTGAGCGACGAAAACTCGAGCCAGCGCAGCGAGGAAGGCGCGCGCGGCGTTTGGCGCGACCTGATCTCGGTGCTTCCCGACTCCGACCTTGCCGATCGCGCACATCTGTTTCTCGGTACATTGGCGTTCGAAGAGCAGAACTACGATGCCGCGATCGCCGAGTATCAGGCCGTGTATGACCGCGGAGACAAGAGCCCCTACTTCGAGCAGGCGATGTATCGGCTCGCTTGGTCGCGGTTCAGCATGTCCAACTACCCGCCGGCCATGGCGGGCTTCGCCGAAGTGCTGGACAATTCCGAGCGGGTCTTTGCCGCCAGCGGTCAGACGAGCCCGTATCGGAAAGACGCAATCCGATACATGGCCTTCGGAATCACCAACGACTCGCAGGAACGCGGCATTCCGGCCGCTCAGGCTGCGGTCGACTACTTCCGGAAGCTCGGGCCTCGGCCGTACGAGCGCGCCGTTTGGATCGAGCTGGCGGACGTCCTCCAGCGCTACACCCGATACGAGGAGATCCTTGCCGTCTACGCCAAGCTCCAGGATGATCCGCGTTGGGTGACCCAACCTGACAATCCGCAGTGGCAGGCCAAATTGATCGAGCTGTACTCCGCGAACAGCCAGACGCAGGATCTCCTGAAAGCTGGCGAAGCGCGCATCGCGCTCACTCGGATGTATGGACCGGACTCGGCCTGGGCGGAGGCGAACCGCACGAATCCGGAGGCGGTCGGCCTGGTCACGGCCATGATCGAAAAGGACATGGCTCAGGTCGCGAACGAGTTCCTGATCCGCGCCAGCGAGTCGCAGGACCCTGCCCAGTACCGACTGGCCGCCGACAAGTACCTTGAGTACTTGGTCCGTTTCCCGCTTGCGGACGACTACTACGAGAGCCGCTACTACTACGGTCTCGCGCTCAACGGCGCGGGCGACCTCGTGGCGGCGGAAAAGGAGTATGAGGCGGGAGTGCGCGACCGGGCTCGACATGAGCACGATGACTCGGTCGTTTATACCCTCTTCTCCATCCGCTACAACCTGTTCGTCGCGAAGTTCGGCACCGAGGACGCCCTTCCGGCGGGTTCCCAGCCTGACCGCAGCTACACGTCGCCGTGGGGGAAGGCCATCCAGACCTATGCGCTCCTTCCCGAGACCCAGCTGCTCATTCGAGCGAACGATCGGGCCTATACCCACGAGTACACTGCCCCCGTCGGGGAGGAGATTTTTCGCGACACGGCCCAGAATCAGGCGCCCAACCTGTTGTACCAAGGTGGCTTGATCCTGTTTCACCACCACCAGTTCGAGCTCGCGCGCCCTCGACTCCAGGGCGTCATCGAGCTCTACCCGAACTCCGAGGCCGCTTCGAAGGCCGCCGCACGGATGGTCGAGAGCTACGAGATGGAGGGCGATCTCGACCAGGTGCAGTCCAGCCTCGAGCGCTATCTTGCGATGAACCTTGGCGAATCGACGAAGCAGACGTTCACGGTGGCCCTCGAGAATACTGCTTTCCTGAAGGCGCAGCAGCTGGCCAATGCCGAGGAGTGGGGCAAGGCCGCCGAGGCCTACCTGCGGTTCTACCGCGACTTCCCGAAGTCGGCCCGAGCCCCGGACGGTCTGTACAACGCGGCGCTTTACTACGAGAAAAACGGTAAGGCCGAACTGGCGAATCGATCCTTCGAGGACTTTGCGAACCGGTATCCGCAGGATCCACGTTCCGAGAACATCTACTTCTTCGTGGCACAGAACTACGAGGCCACCTTCCAGCTCGACAAAGCAATCGCCTATTACGATCGGCTCATCAAGCAGTTCCCAAACAGCAAGAACGCCTCCGCCGCGGTATACAACAGCGCCTTCCTGCGGATCGGCATCGGCGACAGCCTGGGTGCGGCCAAGACGTTCGAGGAGTATGCGAGGCGATTCCCGGAGGAGGAAGATCGCGAGAAGACCTACTTCCTGGCGGGCGAACAGTTCGAGCAGGTCGGCGACGACCAAGCCATGCGGTTTTACACCGACTACCTGGAAGAGTACGGATACCGGAACCCCGACAACGCGATCGAGGCGATCTGGAAGATCGGGCAATTCTACAAGAAGAAGGGTAATACTCGGCAGTTTGAGGCACAGCGAGCGGCGATCACCAAGGCCTACGATCAAATCGTCGCGGGCGGCAAGACGGTTGGGCCCAAGGGTCAAGTCTATGCCGCCGAGGCTGCGTTCCCGGCGCTCTTGACGTCGTACAATGCCTACACCAAGGACAAGCCCACCGGGAAGTTCGAGAAGGACATCGAGTTGGCGAAGGCCAAGACCGAGTCCGTCAAGGCCGTTCAGACCGAGTTCGATGTATTCATCGGAAAGTACTTGAGCTTCGAACACCTTTCGGGTGCCTTCTACTACAAGTCGCTGCTACCTTTGTACGTGGCGGATCTCGGCCTCTCGATCACGCCGCCCCCCGGGCTGGGCGACGACGGGACCGCCGATACCTGGACCCTGCTCGAGACCAAGGTCTTTCCAGTGTACAACGCACTGGAGGAGGAGGGGATCAACCGCCTCAAGCAGGTTGTGGCAGGCGCGGTCAACGCGAAGCGCTACAGCACCTGGGTGGACGAGGCCATCGGCGAGCTCAACCGCCGTCGACCCGACCAGTTTCCGGCGGTCAAGCGGGAGTTCAGCGGAGCGCCGGACGTCCGTGTCCCCCCCCGGCTCTCGCCTGTTCCGCCGGTGACCCAGAAGGCTCCCCCGGCCGCTCCGCTGCCGCCGGTCCCCGCGCCTGCGCCTGCGCCCGTGCCGGTGCCGGAGACCCCGCAATGATCCTGCAACTCCTGGTTTCCCTCGCCCTGGCGCAGGAGCCGCTGCCACCCGGTGTTCCGGTTCCCGTCCCTTCGAACGACGACGCGGTTGCCCGAGCCTTCGCCGTCCTGAGCGACCCGTCTCCTACTGCGGCGCAGTCGGCAATTGGGATCCTCCAAACTGCGTTGCAAGCCGACCCCGGCTCTTCCGTTGCGCGGGTCAACCTCGGCCTGGCCCTACAGCGCACCGGCGATCTCGCCGGAGCCGCGCGCGAGTACCAAGCGGTAACGGTCAGCGACCCCGGCTGCGGTGCAGCGTGGGCCCTTTTGGGCTGGACGAAGGCCATCCAGGGCGATCCCGTCGGTGCGGAGAGCACGTGGCGGGACGGTGTTCGTGCAGCGCCGAGCGACATGACGGTGCGCGCAGCACTGGCAAACGGCCTGCGCGACTGGAAGCGCAGTGCCGAGGCGGTGGACGTCGCCAAGGAGGCCCTTCGGATCGACACACGGTCCGTCGAGATCTACACCGCGCTCGGTCAGGCGTACCTCGACCAGGGCCAGCTCCAACTGGCAAAGTTCGTCTTTCAGAAGGCACTGCGCGACACCGATGGTGACGGAAAGTCGGACCTCCCAGGCGCCGACGGCAGCGCGGACTTGCACTGCGCCCTCGGGTGGACTTGGTTCCAACTCGGCGACACTTACACCGCCCAGACTGAGCTGGAGAAGGCGGTCAAGTTCGATCCTCAACTCGTGACCGCGCTCATCTACCTGTCCCGCCTCTATCTCGACCAACACAACTATGCGGACACGGTGCCGTTGCTCGAGCGGGCGTCGGCCCAGGCCCCCGGCAACCACGCCGTGTGGATGAACCTGGGGCTGGCCTACCGCGGCGCCGGCAAACTCGCGGAGGCCAAGGCGACCTACCAGAAGGCGCTGACGATCGACCCGGCGGTTCCCGACCCGCACTTCAATCTCGCCGTGCTGATGGGGGACTACGAGAAGAACTATCCCGGCGCCATCGCCGAGTATCGGGCATACATCGACGCGGGCGGCGCCGAGACCCTCCTCGCCGAGTCCTACATCGAAGCGGTCGAGAAGGAGCAGAAGACGCAGGATAAGCGGAAGAAGGCCGATGAGGATCGCAAGCGACGCGAGGAGGAGCGGAAGCGCAGGGAGGAGGAGAAGGCCAGGGAAGTCCCGGCGCCTGCCCCCGAGGTCGTTCCGCCGCCCGACGAAGCGCCGACGCCGGTTCCGCCGGGTGGGGAGCCGGTCCCGGAGCCTGCACCCGAGGTCGTTCCGCCGCCGGAGGATGTGCCGGCGCCGCTTCCTCCACCCAGCCCCGAGCCGGTCCCACCCGCACCCGATCCTGAACCCACGCCGGGCAGCCCCTGGGGAGAGCCGAAATGAGCCGAAAAGCCTGCGCGCTTACGCTGGTGTTGCTCCTGCTGGCACCGGCTGCACACGCTGAACGCTTTGACGAACTGGTGATCGAGGGCGAGGTTCAGAAGCCCGAGGTCACAGTCGTGATCACTCGGGAAAACCTGAATAAGTCTCTTCAGCTCGCCAAGCTGGAGCGATCGTTCCTGGATCTGATCGTCCAGTCAGTCGATCGGGATCCGTTTTGATCCAACCGCACCTTGCACGCCTCGTTCAGCCGCGCTTCCCCACTTGGCGGAGGCCTGCTTCACTTGCCGTGGCGGGTCTCGATGGACTATCCTCCCGACCCCAGGGAACGGCACCTTCCTTCCTATGCATGAAAATTTCGTGAACCGAACCGGAGACCGGTGGTCAGTATCGGGCGAACCTCGTCAGAACTGAACCCGGCACGGAGAGCATCCCGCCATGGCCGAGAAACCAAAGTCAGGAAAAGTACTCCGCATCGGCATCTTGCAAGACGGCAAGATTGTGCAGGAGCGTCTGATCAAGGTAGGCGAGTCCGTTACCCTCGGCGAGTCGCCAAAGTCCACCTTCGTCGTGGCGAAGACGCACCTGCCAGGAGCGGAGTTCGCGGTCTTCCAGTGGACCGGCAAGGGCTATGTCCTTCGGTTCACGGAACAGATGAAGGGGAAAATCGATCGCGTCGGGGCGGCCAACGCGACATTTGCCCTCAATGCGCTGCGCGAGGACCCCACGGTCCAGCGCGCGAACGGCGTGTTTACCTACCCGATCGGCGAAGCGGATCGGGGTAAGATCGGCATTGATCAGGTCACTGTCCTCTTCCAGTTCGTCGCCCCCCAAGTCGCCGCCGCACCGTCGCCCACCCAGGTGATGGACTTCCGGCCACGGTTCCTCGAAGACGATGACGGCGTTTTCCTGGGCTTCCTGATGATCTGGGGCGTGATGGCCTCGTTCCTCGGGCTGTGGGTCGCGTTCACGGATCCGCCAGAGCTTACGCTCGACTCGATCGACGTTCGCATGATCATTCCGCCGAAGGTCGAGGAGCCCCCCGAGGTCGCGCCGGAGCCGGCCCCCACAGAGGAGGAGCCAGAAGAGGAAGCTGAGCCCGCACCGTCCGACGCGGGGCCGTCGCCGGAAGCAGAGGCCCAGGCGCAGAAGGATCGCACCGATGCTGCGGCGAAGCTGCTGGCCGGATTGATTGGTACGACGGGTATTTCCGCGAATGGTGATGTCGTGGAAGACGTGCTCGGTCAGTCGGGTCTCGGCGACGTGAACCAGGCCCTCGCGAACGCGGGGGCGATGACCGGTGATGCGGGGCTGGCGGGCTATAAGGCCGGCCAGGGTGGGAAGGGAAGCGCTACGAACATCGACGGCATCGGCGGGCTTGGCGCTGGGGGTGGCGCAGGAGCGGGCGGTGATGTTGCGCGGCTGCTCAAGCCGAAGGTCAACGCTGGAACCGGAAACGTGAGCGAGCTGACCGGCGATCAGAACGAAGTGTCGAAGGTTGTGAAGACCAACGCCGGGCAGCTGCGCTATTGCTACGAGACGCAGCTCAAGGCCAACCCGGGTCTGGGCGGCCGCGTCGAGATCGGGTGGACGGTTCAGGCAACTGGAACGACTTCGAACGTGTACACGATCGTCAACGAGACCGGTGACGCCGAACTCGCGAAGTGCATCGAGGGCAAGATCCGAAAATGGCGCTTCAACGGTGCGGAGGGTGATGTGAGCTGGCCGTTCGTCTTCACGGCCAAGGAGTAGGGTTGACTTGGGCTTTCCGCCTTCGAGGACCGTGCGGAGCCACGGCAGCCGGGGCCGGGCACAAGCGCCGTTGAACCGCGGTGCCGGCGACATTGACGGGGGCCGCCGACTCGGCTAAAACCGTCGCGACGGGGGCAAGCAAATGCACAGGCCACAGGCTTTCAAGATCGGGTGCCTAGTCCTGATGTTGTCGATCGGTGCCGTCTCCACGGTTCGAGCCGCGGCCCCGGCTCCGGGTGGGATCTCGAGCGAACTCGATCGCGCGTCCACCACGACCCCCGCCGAGAAGCGCGCCTTCGGAGAGCAAGCGTTGCGCGAGATCGCCGATGCGGTGAAGATCGTCGAGAAGATGAGGGAGGCTGCCGAGCGGGAGGAGGGGTCCACTGAGACGCTGCGGTGCCTGGGCACAAAGCTCGCTTCGATGAAGGTGCTGGCGGTCGTCGCCCGGGAGTCCAACGATCGCATGCTCAGCGCCCTCACGAACAGCGAAATCGCAAGCTCGGAGCTCGAGTTTCGTAGAATCGCAATTGCCAGCGGCAAAACGACTGAGTTGCTGGGGGAGGCCTATACCTGTTCGGGAGAGGAAGCCCAACAGGGCGGCGGTACCCTGGATGTGACAGAGCCCGGGGTGTTCGAGGACAACATCGGTAATTTAGACGAGGATGGTCTCGACCAGACGGTCGACGTTCCCGGGCCGCCTGGCGACGAGACGCCCACGAACTAGGTGTCGGTCGTGCGTGGTCACTCTTCTGGGAGACGGATGAGATTCGGTAAGCCAACATGGCAGGGTCGGGTACAGGCCCGCGGCGCCGCAGCACAGGTCGCCTTGCTGGTGGGCGTTCTTGGCGGATCCGCGGCCAGCGCCGAGCCGGGTGACCACATCCGGGTGGGCGACGCGGTCATCGCGCCCGCTCTCGAGGCCGGCTTCGAGTATCGGTCCAATGTGTACCGCGAGGAGGTCGACCCCCAGAGTGGCGCGAACCTGCGGGTGGCGCCTGGCCTCGAGATCGGCATCGAGGGTGAGGATGCCCGGTTCTCGTTGTCCTCGCAGTACGAAGCCCGAAAGCAGGTTTATGTGGAGTTCGACGCCAACACCGTTCCCATCGCCTTGAGGTCAACGCTCGATCAGGCACAAGCGACCGGGAATCTCGACCGGTGGAGCGATTTCTCGGTCGATGCGAAAGCCAGCCTTGCCCGGCAGTCGGTCGTGGGGCTGGAGTTGGCCGACCAGGCGCTCTACCGGAACAGCGTGGTCGACAGTGAGCTGTCTGACTCCCCGTTCCTGACTCAGTTCAAGAACGCGCTAGCCGGGCAGATCCGACTGTCCCCCACCGGTGCTGTGCAGGTCAAGCCCGGCGGGTTCTGGACCTACGACGACTTCCGTGTTCCCGAGTTCTTTGCGTTTGCCGGGCTCGACACGAACGAGCACGAGCCGTTCAACGTGCGGAACCAGTACGGCCCAACGTTGCTCTCGGCGTGGAACTTCTTCCCGAACACCGCTTGGGTGATCGACGCGCGGTACGCGATCGTGCAGTGGCAAGCCGACTCGATCTCGTCCGTGCTCGCCGACCCCTCGGGTGGGATCGTCGGGCAGCCCCTTGCGAAGCCGGATTCTACTCAGATCCGGATCACCACTGGTTTTCGAGGCCGGATCACCCCCAAGCTCAGTGCCGAGTTGGTCGGTGGTTACGGCCAGGCGATGTATGACGAGACTTCGGTGGCGGTGTTCGACCCCAACGCAGCCGCGGATGCCCGCACCTACCTTTTGGTCGCGCAAGTGGGGTGGACCCCCAGCGAGGGGAGTGGGGTTGGTCTCGGATACAAGCGCGACTTCGACGATGTATTTTTCACGAATTTCGTCGCCTATCACCACATCTTCTTCCAGGCGAGCGCCACGCTCAACGATCGGTTCGAGCTGCTGGCCCGATACGGATTGCGCCTGGAAACGTACGGCGGAGCGGTCTCCCGAACCGACCAGTTCATGCGGGCGAGCTTTGCGGGAACCTACCGCTTCTCCGACTGGGCATCGTTCGGTCCCACTGTCTGGTGGCAGTCCCGGTTTTCCTCCGACGACCTCGTGGAGTACGACGACGTCGGGCTGCTGATCAGTGCAGGATTCCAGTACTGACCGCACGGGTCGCGTTGCCGAGCGAGCTCCCCTAATGTAATACTTCAGGTCTGGACATGACACGTCAAGACCTCGGGTCGTGGGGGGTGCTGAGTGGCGCGGAAGGCTCGGGCTCGGGCGGGCGGGACGGTTGCAAGTTCGGTTTCCGATGCAGGCACCACCTCGGGCCGGCTCGTCGAACAGTTGACATCGGCGATCGGCACCGTGGTCGGCGAGCGGCATCGCGAGATCGCCCTGGTGATCTCGCTGCTCGTCTGCACCTTTGCGATGGTGTCCATTTTCACCTTCGACGTGGGCGACGCGACGCTGCTCCGGCCCGACGGTCGGGACGGGGTCGTTAACCTCGGTGGACCCGTGGGTGCGAACCTGGCGGATGTGTTGTTTCAAGCGTTCGGGTGGGGCGCCTATGGAACGTTCGTGCTCATGGTGGCGTGTGTGCTCGCGCTGGCCGGGCGCACGCCGCTCAACCGGGGACGCGTTCTCGCCGCGAGTGCGGTCGGCGTGTCTTCGCTCGGTGTGCTTCACCTGATTTTTCGACCAGGTAGCGTGTTTTCTCCGGGAGGCTGGCTGGGTCGGATCATCGCGGAGCTCCTCGAGTCGGGGATGGGAACCGTGGGCGCGTGGTTGGCGTTGCTCGGGCTCTTGACCGCGGCAGTGACCTGGCTCGGCGATATTCGGTGGAGCTCGGTGGTCGGGCGCGGCGCCGATGTGGCGGAAGTTTGGGTCCCCTGGGGCGGAGGGTTGATCAGGCGTCTCCTCGTCTCCTTGCGAACCGTCTCGGTGTCGGTCGCGGCGCGCGGAGCACGGGCGGGGTCGTCGGCCGCGTTCGGTGCTGCCTCGGGAATCGGAGGCATGCTCCGGCGGATGGCCGCCTCGCTGACCCGTCGGGACCCCTCGGACGGCGCCGAGGAGGTAGATCGCAGCGAGTGGGAAGCCGACTTGGAGCCCTCCGACCCGGACGAGGACCTGCCCGACGATCCGGGGACGGCGATCGGCTTGGTCGCGCTCGCGAACGTCGAGTGGTCGCCGACGGAGGCGCCTTCCGGCCGAACCGACTGGAAACCGCGTCGGCTCGATCCCCCCTCGGAGCTCGAAGCGTTGTTTCAGGGTCTCGCGCCTCGCTCCCGGGTGTCCGACGGCGAACCGGGCACCGGAACGTGGCCGGAGCGGGATGATCGCACCAACCCCAGCGGCGACCCGTCGAGCACGCCCGAGGCCATTCCTGAGCGCACGGCCCGTCCGGCGGTCGAGGCGCCAGGCATCTCCCCACCCATGTTGCTCCAGGACCTCTCGGAGCCAAACCAGCGCGTTCGCGAGTCTGGCCCGGGCGCGGTGGTTCACAAGGCCGCGTTCCTCGATCGCGCCGTGCGCGACGACGGCAAGGCCATCAAGAAGATCCGCGGCGGCCATCAGCTCCCGCCGCTCAACCTCCTCGACTTGGTCCCCACGCAGCGTGCCCAGTTCGATCCAGAGGAACTCCGCCGAATCGCCCACACGGTCGAGGAGACTCTCTCCTCGTTCAAGGTCACCGGCTCCGTGACCGATGTTCGGGTTGGGCCGGTCGTCACGACCTTGGAGTTCTTACCCGACTCTGGCATCTCCGTTCGACGGATTGCCTCGCTCGCCGATGATCTCGCGATGGCCCTGTGCGCCGTGTCGGTGCGGGTGGTCGCACCGATTCCGGGGAAGGGGGTAGTGGGGATCGAGATCCCAAGTCCCCAGCGCATGAACATCTACCTGCGCGAACTCCTCGCGAGCCCCGAGTTCCGCGACAGCGGCATGGCGCTGCCTTGCGTGCTCGGGAAGGACGTGGAGGGACGCCCAGTCGTCGCCGATCTCACCAAAATGCCGCACGTGCTGGTGGGCGGGACCACCGGCGCCGGCAAGTCGGTGGGCGTGAACGGCATGCTCCTTTCGATGCTCTTCACGCGCTCTCCCGAAGAGTTGCGCCTGCTCCTGGTCGATCCGAAGAAGCTCGAATTCAAGATGTACGAGAACATTCCCCACCTGCTCCATCCAGTCGTGGTCGAGCCGAAGCAGGCGGCGGCCGCGCTCGCCTGGGCGTGTCGCGAGATGGATCAGCGCTACGAGATCCTCGCGCGGTGGGACACCCGCAACATCACCAACTTCAACCAAAAGGTGGAGCGCGAACTGGCCGCTTGGACTCCTCAGAAGGCCCGCCAATACGCCCCCAAGGACTGGCCACCCGACGAGGCGCCCCCCACGCCGGCGAAGCTGCCCTACATCGTCATCATCATCGACGAGCTGGCGGATCTGATGTTGGTCGCCAAGAAGGAGGTGGAGGGGAGTATCGCCCGCCTCACCCAAATGGCGCGCGCCTGCGGGATCCACCTCATCGTGGCGACTCAGCGCCCGTCGGTCGATGTGGTCACCGGTCTCATCAAGAGCAACCTTCCAACACGGGTCTCCTTCAAGCTGCGCACCGCTATCGACAGTCGAACCATTCTCGACGCCGGCGGGGCTGAGACGTTGCTCGGCCGCGGCGACATGCTCTACCTTCCGAACTCCGGTGACCTGGCGCGGTGCCACGGGGCCTTCGTGGGGGACGATGAGGTCGGCCGGGTCGTCGAGTTCCTGCGCGCGCAGGGCGAGCCCGACTATGTCGCGGCGGTCACCGCCGAGCCGGCTGTCGGAGGGGATCCCGAGGCGGATGACGCCGAGCGAGACGAACTGTACCGGCAGGCGGTGGACGTGGTTACGGCGGCTGGCAAGGCCTCGACAAGCCTCATCCAACGGCACCTGAAGATCGGGTACAACCGCGCCGCACGCATCATCGAGCTCATGGAGTCGGCGGGGATCGTAGGTCCGGCCGACGGTGCCCGTCCGCGCGAAGTGCTCTAGCCGCCTTTCGGGTACACCGTGAAGTTGTACGCCATCGAGATGCGGAGATCGTCGCTGTTGTGCGGGTAGACGAAGTGCAACAGGCTAGCAGGAAAGAGGAGCATCAAACCGTCCTTAGGGGCGATGGCGAAGTTCCCGCTTCGGTTCCACGCCGCCTGCCAGGGCGTCGGGTTCAGGAACTCGATCATGCCGCTCATGTCCTCGGCCGAAGTCCCCACTTGGCCCACGGATACATAGTAGCAACCTGACCAGTGGGTGGGGAAGTGGTGATGCGGGGTGTTCCAGCCGTCGCGACCGAGCACGTTCGCCCAGTAGTGTCCGAGCCGGATCTCCTGGGTCGCCCAGTCCTGGTAGTAGCGGGCCAGCGATCGCTTCGCGAAGGTGGTTGCATTGTTGAGCACCCACCCAATGTGAGGGTTCTTGCTCGCCAGGAACTCGTCGGCGGAGTGCCAAGCGTTTCGATTGCTTCGCTTGGCACCTGGATACCGGCCCTGGAGGTCGAGGATCTCGGTGACCAGCGCGTCTTTGTGCTTGTCGGCCTCGCCGATCAGGCTCGAAAACAGGGGAAAGGCAAAGAGGTTCAGCGGGGTGAAGGGGTCTGAGCTCACCGGAGCCTCCTGCCGGAGCAGGCTAGCCGCCTGCCCTCCCTCGGGCGACCCTGCAGCGGGGGCCGCGCGGAAATGCTGCGCCTATTGCCGCTCTACTTCGGCCAACACGTCATAGTCGATGTGGACGACGGCGCCCGGGTTCGGAACGTAGGTCAGGAAGGTCACCGAGTTGCGCGGCTCATTGTAGGTGTAGTCGCCGAGCAGGGTGACCTCGTCGAACAGGTCGAAGCCGATGGTGTAGCCACCCTCCTCGACTGTCACCTGGATCGTGCCTTCGACTGGGCGTTCCGACAGAAAGTACTCGCGCTTGAGGCCGGCGGTGTCGAGTCCGATCATCTCCAGGGCACCGATCCAGTCGTTGGCGCAGAGCGACCAGAAGATCCCGCCCACCTGGTTGGTGAGCTGAATGTAGGCGAGGCCCGGGTATTGGACCCCGTCGCAGGGGAATTCCGGCTCCGGGGGCCCGACGATGCTGTGGTACTCCACCATGTCGGGATCCGCGCGCAGGCCATTCAGGTACGAGCCGAACTCGTTCAGGCTGACCGGCACGCTCGGCGAGTTGTCGGGCTCGTCGGAAACCGTGATGACGTGCACCGCGGAATCATCGCGGAAGAACCCCTTGTTCCACTCCGTTTGGAGCTCGAATGCGGCGTAGGTGGCGAGGACGCCCTGCTCGTTCCCCGAGCCGCCGATCCCGAGCTGGGACATCGCCGCGAAGACTGCCTCGGGATCTGGCGTTTCAGGCGTAATCCAGCGCACGCCGCCGGCCAGGATCAGCCGGCCGCTGTGGTCGGGATTGTCCATGTCGGTCGAGACGACACCGATGTGGTAGTCGAGGCCGGATCCGAGGAAGAACTCCATGAAGACCGGGAAGTTGTTGGCCACCCCCGTCTGCTCTTCTGCCATGGAGCAAGAGTTGTCCACGACCCAGAGGATGTCGACCTGCGGCTTCTGGATCTGTTCGTACGAGTCGGTGTTGGTCGGCGTCGGCGGCACGTAGACGTTGAAGATCACCGGCGGGATCGGTTCCTCGCCCTGAGGGTCGTATTCGTTGCAACCGACCAAACCCGTGAGAACGGGGACCAGCGAGTTCGCGCGCATCCGTGACCTCCCAACGTGGCGAGTCTAGCACACCTGTTTTCCGTTCACCACGGGATCTTGCTCGGTTCGCGCCCTGGGGGTGGAAGCCCCACGGGACCCTGTGGGTTATCGGGGCGAGTGCGGAGGCCAGGTGCTCGTTTGGGGGTCGGTTCTCGACGCGGTGGCCGCCGATCCCCTCCCGATTATCGCCCGGGTCGAGGCGCACTATTCCGCGGTGAAGACGCTGCGCGCCGACTTCGTCCAAACGGTGCATTCCGACCTCTATGGCGACGATACGCAAGCAGGTCGGTTGGCGATCGCGCGACCTGGTCGGATGCGATGGGACTTCACGGGCGACGGGCGCGTGTACCTGATCACCGAGGACCGGGTTTCGATCTGGACCCCTGCCGAGGGCCAGCTCCTCCGATACCCGTACACGCCATCCGGCGCGGACTCCCTCCTGCAGAGCTTGGATCATGTCGACGAGCTGTTCGCCGTCTCGGCGCCCGCCCAGCCGACCGATGGCGGCGTCGTTCTCGACCTGACGGCGAAGGCGGGGGGGGGCGGCCCGTCGGTGCGGCTCACGCTCGGCCCCGACCTCGGCCTGACGCGGATCTCGCTCTCCGATTCGATGGGTACGAAGACCGAAATTGTATTTTCCCACGTCGTCGCCGGCGCTCCGATCGAACCCTCGACCTGGACGCTCGCCGTGCCGCCCGACGCCCGGATCATCGACGGGATGCCCTAGCGGGATACTTGCCCGGGCGCGCTGGAGGGAGGACATGGGGGCGGACGTCGCTGCATCGGCCGCGGGTCGTACCCGGGTTCATCTCATCAGCCTCGGCTGCCCGAAGAACCGGGTCGACAGTGAGGTGATGGTCGGTCAGCTTCAGACCGGCCCGTACACGCTTGTCGATGAGCCGGGCGACGCCGAGGTGATCGTCGTCAACACGTGCTCTTTCATCCAGCCGGCGACCGAGGAGTCGATCGACACGGTGCTGGAGATGGCTCGTTTCAAGGCGGCAGGCTCGGCGCAGAAGTTGGTCGTCACCGGATGCATGGTCCAGCGGTACGGGCGGTCCCTCGAGTCGGAGATGCCCGAGGTCGACGCCTTTCTCGGCACCGGCGAGTACCATCGCCTGCGGGAAGTGCTCGAGAGTCGAGATTCCCAGGCGCCGAAAACCCACGTCGACGTGCCCCTGTACCTGGCCGATGAGCTGTCGCCGCGAGTCAACTCGTGGAGCAAAGCCAGCGCGTACCTGAAGATCTCCGAGGGCTGCGATCATCGTTGCGCCTTCTGCATCATCCCGACCCTTCGGGGAGACCTGCGGTCGCGCCGGATCCCGTCGCTTGTCGAGGAGGCCCGGGCGCTGGCTGAGCAAGGGGTGGTCGAGCTGAACCTCGTCTCGCAGGACAGCACGGCCTACGGTCGCGATCTCAAGGACGGCACGGGACTCGGCGACCTGATGCAGCGGCTGTCGGACATCGACGGGATCCGGTGGATCCGGCTTCACTATGCCTACCCCCACGGCCTGCCTGCCGGCCTCCTGGACCAGCTGGCCAACAATCCGAAGGTCGTTCCGTACCTCGACATTCCCCTCCAGCACGCCGCGGGCCCGGTGCTCCGCGCGATGCGTCGCGGCGTGACGCGCGAAGGGCAGGAGCGCATCCTGGATCGGGTGCGCAAGGCGGTGCCGGGCATCTCGCTCCGCACCACCTTTATTGTCGGCTTTCCGGGCGAGACGGACGAGGACTTCGCGGTGCTCTCCGACTTCGTCTCCTCGCAGCGGTTCGACCATGTCGGGGTCTTCACCTACTTCCAGGAAGACGGGACCCCTGCGGCAAGCCTACCGGGTCAGGTCGACGAAAAGGTGAAAAAGCAGCGCCAGAAGCAGCTGATGAAGCTTCAGAAGGGGATCGTCAAGCGTCGTCTCAAGGCCCTGGTCGGTCAGCAGGTCGACGTGCTCGTCGAGGGCACCGCCCCCGAGTCCGCCCTGCTGCTGCGCGGTCGCACCGCGACCCAAGCGCCCGAGGTCGACGGTCAGGTCTACGTCCAACGGGCCCCCGAAGACGTGCGTGTCGGCCAGATCCGTCCCCTGAGAGTCACCCAGGTCGGTGACTATGACCTCGTGGGGGAGATCGTCGGCTGAGCGCGACGCGATCGAATGAGGCCGGGCGACCGGTCGTCCGTCGAGGAAACCGCCCTGGCAGGAGACCCCATGTCGTTGCGACCACTCGTCCCGTTGCTGCTGCTCTGTGCTTGCTACATCGAAGTCCACAACGACAAGGACTCCGGCGACACCGGGTTGGACCAACAGAACACCAATCCAACCTGCCAGATCCTCTCGCCGGCCGACGGGCAGGTCATCGCTGCCAACCAGTTCGTGACGCTCCTGGCCAGCGTCGCCGACGCCGAGAGCCCGCCGGAGGCGCTCGAGGTCAGCTGGGAATCGAACCAGGCGGGCGACCTGGGGATCTCCACACCGGAGCCCACCGGCGATGCCGCGCTGACCACCGATCTCCTCGGCCCCGGCCTCCACCTGATCACCCTCACGGTGACCGATCCGGCGGGGGAGCCCTGCGTGGACCAGGTCACGGTCGATGCGCAGAGCGCCCCGGTGGTGGCGATCTCGGCGCCCGCCCAAGGTGCGGTCCTGGATCAAGGGCTGGTCTCGTTGGTCGGTGCGGTTTCGGATGCGGAACAGGCGCCGAACCTCCTGGCGCTGGCCTGGACGGATGACGTGGTCGGCATCCTCGACAGCACGCCTGCAGATGCGCTGGGTGCTGTCGCCTTCTCGACCGAAACCCTCGCACTGGGCCTGCACACGATCACCCTCTCGGCGACCGACGCGTCGGGGCTCTCCGGTACGGCCTCGGTGACGTTCACCGTGAACGGGGTCCCCTCGCAACCGGTGGTGTCCTTGCTTCCCGTCGAACCCGACACCAACGCCGATCTGGTGGTGTCCCTCGACGTGCCGAGCGTCGATCCCGATGGGAGCCCGGTCACCTATGGGTACGAGTGGCTGCGGGATGGCGTTGTGGACGCAGCGAGCACGTCGGGGGTCCTTCCCGCGAGCGCGACGAACCGAGGCGAGACGTGGACCGTTCACGTCACGCCGACCGACGGGGTCACCAACGGGCCGTTCGCCATGGCGGAAGTCCTCATCGCGAACAGCGCACCCGCCATCTCCCTGACCGTAACGCCTGCTGACGTTGTCACGGGCACCGTGGTTCACGCCGAAGCGATCGCAGTCGATGGCGACGGCGATGCCTTCACGCTCGGTTATCGCTGGCTGGTGAACGGGATCCAGCTCGCGGAGAACGGTCCCGATCTCGACGGCGAGATCTGGTTCGAGAAGGACGACGTGATCGAGCTGACCGTGACCGCGGACGACGGGATCACCGAGGCGGAGGCGGTGTGGTCGACGACCGTGCTGAACTCGGCTCCGATCGCCGGACTTGTCGCGATCACTCCCTCCGGCCCCGCGGACGCCGACGACTTGGTGTGCGAGATCGCAATCCCCGCTACCGATCCAGATGGTGACCTCCTGACCTACGACTTCGACTGGGATGCAAACGGCGTCGCCGTGCCGGATGGCGTGACCGGGACGACGAACCTGCCGGGCGATACTGTTTCGGGGCTACTGACCGCGGCGGGCGAGATCTGGACCTGCACGGTGACCCCGAATGACGGGACGGTGGACGGGGTCATCCGTCAGGACAGCGTGTTCATTCCCTGAGAGCGCCCAGCGCTGCGGCGATCTGGGGGTCGAGCGCCAGCCGCTCGGCGGGGGAGCGGTTCCAGGCGATCCCAACCGGCACGTGCGGCTGTATGGGCAATTCGGCCGCCAGGGCGAGCAGTTCGGTGCGTTCCTCCTCCGGAAGCGAGGCGGACTGCAGACCTGCCATGAGTGCTGAGCGCGCGTCCTTCACCTCGTTCCAAGGCACCTCGATATCGGGAAGGCGTCCCTGGTGATCGGCGACCGGGGCGCCCGAGGCGGTGAAGTAGCGGCCGATGGTCAGCTTGAGCGCGGAGCCGTCGTTGTGACGGTAGAGCTGTTGAATCGTACCTTTCCCGTAGGTTCGGGTGCCGACCAGGTGGGCGCGTCGTGCGTCCTGGAGGGCGGCGGCCACGATCTCGGAGGCGGAGGCCGAGTTGCCGTTGACGACGACCGCGAGCGGCAGATCTGGCCAGCCGCCAGGCGTGGCTTCCCAAGCCTCCCTCGGGGGAGATCCGGAGGCGTGGAGCTCCTCGCGGCCTCGGGTGGAGACGATGGGGCCCTCGTCGAGGAAGAGATCGGTCACGGCGACCGCCTCGCTGAGCAGGCCCCCCGGGTTGTCCCGCAGATCGAGCACGAGCCCGACGAGCGATCCCTGCGCAACCGCTTCCAGCCGCTTGATCTCGGCCTTCAGGTCGCGGGCTGCGCCCTCCTGAAACTGGACGAGGCGAACGTATCCGATGTCGCCGGCGAGCAGTGCGCCTTCTACGGCCACGATCTCGATCCGGTCGTGCGTCGTGGCGACCTCGCGGGCCCCGTCCCAACCGGGGCGCTCGATCGCGATCCGGGCGGGGACGCCCCGGTCCCGGTGGATGCGGCTCGCGAGGTCATCGAGGGCCAGTCCGGCGACCGGTTCGCCGTCGATGGCGACGATCCGATCGCCCACCCGCAGCCCGTCGCGCTCCGCGGGACTGCCGGGAAGGACGCGGTCGATGGCCACCCCCCCTTTCCCGGAACCGAGCTCCACCCCGATCCCGGTTGTCGCCCCCGCCGTGTCGTCACGGAGCGCTTCCACCTGGTCCGCGGACAACCAACGGGATTGGTTGTCGAGAGCGGCGACCATCCCGCCGATGGCCGCGTCGACCAGGGTGGGGGTGTCGAGCGCTTCGACATACTCGCGCTCGATGACCGCGAGTACTCGGGCGAACCGGTCGAGCCCGCTGTAGGGGTCTTGCGCCCTGGCGATCGCGGCGACCCCAGTCGCAACCCCGGTGCCGAGCCCGGCGAGGAACAAGGCCGATACGAAGACCGCAGCGCGGGTGGAGGACGGCCGATGCATGCCCTCAGTGTACCCTCTGGGCCGCGGGGGGACGATGCGCATTGCGGTGTACGGCGGCAGCTTCAATCCGCCGCACGTCGGGCACGCGATGGTGGCGGGATGGCTACGGTGGGCGGATCGGGCCGACGAGGTGTGGCTCGTCCCGGCGTACGAGCACCCGTTCGACAAGCCCAACGCGCCGTTCGAGGATCGGCTCGCCCTGTGCGTGGAGCTGGCCGAGGCGGTCGGGCCGTGGGTCCGGGCATGCCCGATCGAGCGAGATCTGCCGCGGCCGAGCTACACGATCCGGACGCTTGACCACCTCGCGACCCGACATCCCGGGGCCTCGTTCCGCTTGGTGGTCGGCGCCGATGTCCTCGCGGAGGCCCCGAAGTGGCGAGCCTGGGACCAGATCGCCGCGACCTATGGGCCGATCCTCGTTGGTCGAGCCGGCTGGCCGGTCCCCGATGGGGCGATCGCCTTCGCCGACGTATCCTCCACTGAGGTCCGTCGGAGGGTAGCCGCCGCAGGATCGATCGAAGGCCTCGTGATCGCGAAGTCCGCAGCTCGGATCGCCGAGATCTACTCCTCGTTCGGCTCGTCGCCGAGGAAGCCCACCGCGTCCTGAGGTTCCGCGTTCTGGGTGTAGCCCTTGAGGAGAACCGTACCGAGGCCGGGCCACCGCGCGACCGGCGGGGCCGCGCCAGCCCCCCACGACCCGCACTGGTCGTCGAGGAGGGTGAACGACCCCGACTGCGGGTTGTAGACCTCCGGGCACTCCACCTCGAGGTCGGGAAGGAGCAGCACCCCGTCCGACGCCGTTCCGCCCACCACCAGCACCCGACCATTGGCCAGCGGGAGTCCGACCGCCGCGGAGCGCGCCTCGTTGAGCGGGTTCAACTCAGTCCACTCGTCCTTGTCGACATCGTAGAGGTACGCGCCGCTGAGGGCGGGAAACGAGGTCTGGGAGCCAGCGGAGCCCGACCAACTGATGCCGCCGGTCGCGAGCACGAATCCCTCGCCGGCCGGCGCCATCGCGAACTTGGCGAGCGGGACGGGAAGCGGGGCCACGGGTCGCGCTACTCCCTGGAAATTCACGATCGCGCAGCCGCTCGCCGCGGTGGCGTTGTTTCCGTTGAGCGTGAAGCCCCCGCAGATCAGGGCGCCGTCCGCGCCGATCGCCGCCCCGTTGTTGCCGCTGCCGCCGTCGATGCCGAGTTCGATTTCGGTCACCTGGCCGTTGCTCGGGTCGATGAGGTCCGCCGTCGCGTCGTCAAAGGGCGTCCATCCACCGCCAACGAGCACTTTTCCGTTCGCTAGGTTGATCTGCCAGTGTTCGGAGCGATCCACCGACAGTTCGCCCTTGTCGGCGACTTCGTGGGTCTCGGGATCCCACAGGAACCAGTCATTGTAACCCGGCGTCGTCAGCCAGAAATCGGTACGTCCACCGGTAACCAGGATCATGGGCTTGTCGCCCACTTGCACCGAGCTGGCCGCGGCGGAGACTCGCTCTGGGGGGTTGAGGGTTCCCTTGAGTGGATCGAGCTTCTCGAAGGTCCAGGGCTCCCCGCCGTCGAGGCTCGTGAGCTCGAAGACGTCAGCGGTGGGGGTGGAGCCGGTGGTCGGGTTGCCGAGCCCCTCGCTGCCCGTCAGCATGTAGACCTTTCCGGGGGGGACCAAGCCCACTACCCGAAGAAAGCGCTGCTTGAGCTCCGGAAGGCTGCCGAGGTCTCCGATGCGGTCGAGCTCGGAGACGAGCACCGGCACCTCGACCGCCGCGAGGTCGAACGTCGCCTCTCCGTAGGACGTGAGCTTATTGGCGTCGATCGCGCCGTTCATGCCTCCCGGTTGTTGGATGGCCAAGCCGAGCGAAAGCACGTCCGCCATCTCGTCGGCGGCGGGAAGCCCGGGCGCCTGAAGCTCGCCGCCGTCCACGACGGTGCCGAGGTCGATCACCTCATCGCCGATCGAACGGCGGAGCAAGAGCTTGGCCTCGGGGCTTCCCTGAAACGGGATCTGGTTCGGATGCGTGTTCGGGGTGAGGCGCAAGGCCCAGGCCCCCGTCTCCGAGGATCCACCCGTGCAAGCCGCCAAACCTGCCATCATGCCGACCGAGAACGCTTCGCGCGCACCAAATCCCGCCACCAGACAGCCTCCTGACCAGGGGAGGGTACGGCGTCCGGCGCCCCGATGTCAACCGTCCTGGACGGGGTCCGAGGCATCAGGTACGCTGGTCCTGTGCTCCTCCAAACACCGGTTCTCGCCCGGGTCCCCGTTGCGGTGCATGGTTTCACGACGCGCGACGGAGGAATCAGTCAGGGCGCGCTAACCAGCTTAAACCTGGCTTTGCGCGGAGACGAGACGCCCGCTGCGTTGGTGGAGAATTGGCGTCGCGTCGCTGGGGCGCTCGACCGATCGTGGGATGCTTCGAGGGTCGCCGTGCTGCAGCAGGTGCACGGAAGCGCGGTGGTCGAGGTGGTGCGTCCGGGTGGACCGCTGGCTCCAGTGGCCGAGGCCGACGGTGCTTGGACCCGGGTTCCAGGTGTGATTCTGGCCGTGCGGGTGGCGGACTGCGTTCCGATCCTGATGGCCGCACCCGGCGGAGTCGCGGTGGTCCACGCCGGTTGGCGGGGTGCCGCCGCCGGCATCATCGGCGTCGCCGTGGAGCGGCTGTGCGCCGGGACAGGCTGCGAACCAGGCCAATTGGCGGCGGCGATCGGGCCGGCGATCTCTCAGTCCTGCTTCGAGGTCGGGCCCGAGGTCGTGACCGCGCTCGCCGATACGGGAGTGGATCCTGAGGAGTTCGCGGTGTCCGGGCCGCGTGGCCGGCCGCTCGTCGACCTGCACGCCGTTGTGCGCGCGCACCTCCGACGGGAGCGGGTGGGCTCGGTGGACGGGATCCAGGCGTGTACCACCAGCGATCCGCGATTCTATTCTCATCGCCGGGACGGCGACCGCACGGGGCGCCAGGCCGGTGTGATCGCCTGGTGCCCGCGTTGATCCTCGCCCTGCTGCTCGCTTGCAACCGCGCCGACCCGGAGCTCAGCGCAACCCGAGAGGTGCTCGATCGGTGGACGGCGGGGAAAACAGCCCTCGACGCCGGGGATCTAGCCCTCGCTCGGCTTGAGCTCGAGGCGGCGAGCGCGGCGCGACCCGGGGATCCCGTGCTCTTGGCGTGGACGGCGAAAGCATTTGCCGATGCCGGGGATCTTCCCGGTGCGTTGGAGCGAATCGATCAGGCCCTGGCCCTGGCTCCCCAGTTCCCCGAGGCCCGATACAATCGCGCCGCTTGGTTGGCGCGCACGGGTCGCCCCGACGATGCCGGGCCGGAGTTGAAACGGGCCCTCGAGGCCCGCGGGATCGCGCCGCGCGAGGCGTTGCTCGACCCGGACTTCACTCCCTGGCTGGCGCATCCCGCGTTCGCGTTCCTGCCGTCGCAGCAACTCACGGTGGCGGTCGACGCCGTCACAAGCCCGGTCTTCTGGGGGAGCGAGTTCCCCTTCCGGGTCCGGATCCTGGGGGCGAGCGGTCCGGTTGAGGTGAAGGGTTCGGTGCGGGGCCCCGTGGAAGTGGTGGCGGCGGTGACCGAAGTCGCGCAGAGCACCGACGGTCCGGTCCGCGACATCACGTGGGCGATTCGCGTGCTCGGGGCCGGTGAGGCCGAACTCGGACCGCTGACCATTCGCTCGGGTTCGGTGACGTCCAGCGTCGAGGCGGTCCGCCTGCGCTGCGAGGCGCCCGAAGGGAGGGCCGCCGGCAGTCCGGCCAGCGTCGAACTCTGGGACCCGGATGCGTTGGCCGCCGCCTGGCCGACCCCGTCCGCAGTCCGCGCCGACGGGCTGCTGTGGGTCAAGGCGGCCGCCGGCGATCGCGTCACACTGACTCCGCCAGCCGGGGCGCCGACGATGCGGCTGGAACATCGAGAAAACGGGGACGTGGGTTGGCAAGCGACGGGGTGGTCGAGTGGGCCCGCGGCGGTTCGGGTGGTTCGCCTCGGGCAGGAGGTGTTCGCTGGTCAGGTGGAGTGACGCCGGGGCGCGCCTCGGCTAGGCTGGCGGCCCGGTGCGGAGGAAGCATGGAGCGCGAGCGGCTGTTGCGGCGCCTTGCCGAGGCGGAAGCGGGCAGCCTCGCGGGTGGCGGAGCGGAGAAGGTTGCGAAGCAGCACGAGCGGGGCCGCCTCACCGCCCGCGAGCGACTCGATGCCCTGCTCGATCCGGGCACCTTCCTCGAAATCGACGCCTTCGTGACGCACCAGTGTTCCGATTTCGGGCTGGACAATCAACGTTTTTTGGGCGACGGCGTCGTGGTCGGGCAGGGACGGATCGACGGTCGGTTGGTCTTCGTCTTTGCCCAGGACTTCACCGTACTCGGTGGCTCGCTATCGGCCACTCACGCCGGGAAGATCTGCAAGGTGATGGACCACGCGCTCCGCGCCGGTGCACCGGTGATCGGGCTGAACGATTCCGGCGGTGCCCGGATCCAGGAAGGGGTTGCGGCGCTCGGGGGATACGCCGATATTTTCCTGCGCAATACGCTCGCGAGTGGCGTGATTCCGCAGATCAGCGCGATCCTCGGACCGTGCGCAGGGGGTGCGGTCTATTCCCCAGCCATCACCGACTTCATCGCAATGGTGGACCGGAAGTCGTTCATGTTCGTCACGGGGCCCGACGTGATCCGGACCGTCACCCACGAGGTCGTGACCCAGGAGCACCTCGGGGGTGCGGAGACCCACACCGGTGTCAGCGGGGTGGCTCACTTCAAAGTCGCGGACGAACCGGCGGTGATGAGCCTGATTCGCGAGCTGATCGGCTATCTTCCTCAGAACAACCTCGAGGAGGCCCCCCGTCGGGGCACCGAGGATCCCCCCGACCGTTTGTGCCCCGAGCTGACCGAGTTGGTGCCGACCAATCCCAACAAGCCCTACGACATCCTCGACGTCATCCGCTGTCTCGCCGACGAGGGACGGTTTCTCGAGGTTCAACCCGAGTTCGCGGCCAACATCGTCATCGGCTTCGCCCGAATTGACGGGCGTTCGATCGGCGTGGTCGCGAACCAACCGGCGGTGCTTGCGGGCTGCCTCGACGTTGGCAGTTCCTCGAAGGCAGCTCGGTTCGTACGCTTCTGCGATGCCTTCAACATCCCGCTCCTCACGCTCGTCGATGTGCCGGGCTTCCTGCCTGGAACCGAGCAGGAGCACGGCGGGATCATCAAGCATGGGGCGAAGCTCTTGTATGCCTTTGCGGAGGCCACGGTGCCCAAGGTGACGGTCATCACGCGGAAGGCCTACGGGGGCGCATACGACGTCATGAACAGCAAGCACTTGCGATCCGATTACAATTTCGCATGGCCGACCGCCGAGATCGCGGTGATGGGTCCGGCCGGGGCGGTGAACGTGATCTTCCGCCGAGAGATCGAGAGCGCTGCCGATCCGACGGCGCGCCGCGCTGAGCTCGTCGAGGAGTATCGGGAGAAGTTCGCGAACCCATACCGCGCGGCGGCACTGGGCTTTATCGACGCGGTGATTCGTCCCGAGGAAACCCGGGCCCGCCTCGCACAGGTGTTCGCCTCCTTGGAGACCAAGCGCGAAAAGAACCCGCCCAAGAAGCACGGCAACATCCCCCTGTAGGCCGGGCTCCGCGTCGACCTTGACTCGAGCCCCCCAGCCCGCTAGTCGGTGGGGGCTTCAACGCCCTCGAAGGACGACGCAAACATGGTCCGGATTCGCCTTACCCGCCTCGGCGCCAAGAAGAGGCCTTTCTACCGCCTGATCGCCACCGACCAACGCTCGCCGCGCGACGGCCGGTTCATCGAGCAGCTCGGTTGGTACGACCCCCTGAAGAACCCGGGTTTGATCAAGTTCGATCTCGATCGCATCGATCACTGGCTCGGCAAAGGTGCGCAGCCGACCGACACCGCGCGAAAGCTGATCGACCGCCATCGCAAGACCGCTGTCGAGGTCGCGTGATGGAGGCGCTGGTCCGGCACCTCGTGGAGCCGATCGTGTCGCACGCCGATGCGGTGTCGTTGAACCTCATCGAGGGAGAAGCGGTGGTCGCCCTCGAGCTTCGCGTCCACGACGACGATCGGGCCGCGGTGGAGGGCGAGAAAGGGCGCACCCTGCGTTCGATCCGCGCGGTTCTGTCGGCTGCCGCCGGCAAGCGAAAGGCCACCTTGGACCTCCTTGGGCCCGAAGGTGGTGCGGGCGACGAAGAGTAGCCCTTCGCCGCTCGCGCAGGTGGGCCCCGACGAGATCGAGGTCGCGCGGGTGGTGGGGGTCTACGGAACCAGCGGCGAAGTGCGCGTGCACTTGCACAACCGCGCGAGCACGCTGCTCCGGCGGTGGTGCGACGTGGTGCTCATCGCCCCGGACGGCGCGAGGTCGCCGGCGAAGCTGCGGGTGCGTGCCGGCGCCGGGGGGCGAGAGATTGGTGCGCTCCAGGGGCTGCGCACGCGGGAGGAGGCCGCAGCGCGGATGGGGGCGATCATCGGACTCGCCCGTGCCGATCTGCCGCCA
>CANLGQ010000028.1 GCA_947490265.1 Pseudomonadota bacterium
GGAGGTGAAGAGGATCTTCGCCACGGTTTCGGGGCCCACCTCCGGACTGGCGCAGGGCTCGGTCCGAGCAAGGGCTCGAACCTCGGCTGCGGAGAGGCCGGCCGCCCCATGGTGGGCGATCGCGCCCAGCGCGGCATCCACTCGGCTCGGGTCCTCGGCGAACACGAAGCCCGGGCCGACGAGGTCGACCACTTCCCGCAAGCGCTCGTGGGTCGTGGAGAGCAGCGAATAAGCGGGCGAGATCGGCGCGACCGGCACCCCGATGGCCATCGCCGCCAGGCTGAGCACCGCCACCGCGACGCTGTTGTCGGAGAGGGTGACGACCGGCCGATCCGGTCGGGCGCCGCGCGCGAGCAGCGCCGCCGCAACGCCGGCGACGGCCCGGTGGGCCTCCGCGTAGGACAGGGTCTCCCAGCCACCGTCGGCGCCCCGCTCGGCCAAAAACGGCGCGTCGGGGCGGTCCCGGGACCACCGATCGAGCCAGTCGCCGACGCGCGGAACGACGGGCGGTAGGGGTGTTTGCGCCGAAAGGACTACGTCCCCGTCAACTTCCGTCGCCCGCACCCGCGGCACCAGGAGCTCCAGCATGGGCTCAGCGGGCGACCGAAACGGCCCCGGGGACGTCGGGGATCCAGAAGCCCCCCCCCGGCAGGCCCGCGTAGGCGTAGGCGTACCCGGTCACGCCGGCGAGAAGCCCCCCCTCGGCGTCGAACACCCGCAGCGCCTCGGGGGCTCCCCCCGGCGGTCGCTTCAACGAAACGGCATCGCCCAGGTGCAACCCGCCCTCTCGGTCGGTGCGAACCCGGCGCCAAGATCCCCCCTGGCCGGCCACCCGATTCGGGGCGCGCAAGGCCTGCACCCGCTGAAGGATGGCGTTGTAGGTGTAGTCCGAGATCCACACCGGACCACAGTACGACATGAAGTCCTTGGCGGACGGAGGCACCATCTCGCCGTGGATGTTGTCGTAGCCCATCACGCCAATCTTCGCGTCGGGATAGGGATATTGCGGGTCTGCCGGGCTCACCCCACACGGCGCGTGCTCACGCCCGTGCGAGTGCCCGACCTCCTGCAGCGCGGTGTCGATCGTGACGTCGCCGGAATATCCGGTTCCGAGCGCCACCCGGGCCCAATCGTCGCTCGTCGAGGGGGCCAAATAGGCGAGCCCGAGCACGCACCCGTAGCCGCAGAACTCCGCGAGGGTCGGCTCCGGCTCGAACAGCCCATAGAAATAGGTATTTTCACGCACGTCGGCGCGCACGCGCAGGCTGGACAGCTCGTCGAGGAGCTCGGTCCACCCGAGTCCCGACGACGTGAGGGCGTAGTCCACGGGATACGGGTCCTCCACGATGACATTGATCGTGGTGACCGGGTAGGTCGCCGCGAATTTGTCCGCGAGGGCAAGCATCTGCTCGGGGCTGGTGTCGGGGAGGCGACCGGATCCGTCGGCGTCGTACCGAATGGGGAAAATCACCAGGTCGATGCTGTCGCTTTGCTCGATCTCCAGCGCGCCGGACGCCCACGTTCCGGCGTCGGCGTTCCCGGTCGGCGCCACGTCGGCCGACTCCTCGAGGAGCGTCACGGTCGGGGAAAAACCCTGGCCGATCGTGGCAGCCTCGACGTCGAAATTGAACGTGTCGGACAGGACGGGCTCGGACGAGTCGCGGTCCACGAACGTGCTCAGCTCCTGGACCACCGGGTTGCCTTCGGGATCGTCGTAGGTCAACTGGGCCACGACCGTGCGATCCGCGAACCCCTCCAGCCGATCCCAGTGCACGCGGAGCATGCCGAGTCGATCCGCAAGCAACGGAGCCTGGGCCTTTTCGGGCTCCCCGCCGTTTTCCATCACCACCGACTCGACGCCCTGAAACAGCGAGACCTTGGTGATCGCGATGTCGCCGGCAGCCACCCGCTGCGAGCCGGTCGCCGCGTCCCCGGCCTGATCCGAGCCGGCGACTTGTCCGCTGCCCGCCGAGCAAGCGACCGCAGTGGTGAGCAGCAAGACCTTGTGCATGCGGTGTCCCGATCTGGCGTTCTCTGTGTAGCCGCTGCTGCGCCGCGGCGCGCAAAGCGGATGCAAAAGGAGCTAGGCCGGCCCCGCGGGTCGCCGCCGGGTCGCCCAGGCGGTGGCGAGGAGCGGCGGTAGGAACAACGCCGAGATAGCGGCCGTGTCCTGAACCCCGACCACCGCGACCCCGACGCCGACCACCCCGAGGGCGGCGAGCAGCGCGGACAAGGACGCGATCGCCCTCCGACCCCGTCCGAACGCATAGGCGACGCCCGCGGGCCCCAGGGCCAGGGTCAGGGGGCTGGCGGCGAACCAATTCAGGTTCCAGCCGATCCCGTCGATTGCGGTCGTCCCCGCGAGGAAGGCGGTAGCCAGTCCGAGCCCGCCCGCCACGATTCCCAGCAAGGCTACCAGCGCTCCGCCGAGTCTTGCGCGAAGCCCGCCGATGCCGGCAGCCCAGGCCGCCCCGACCGGCGACGTCCAGAACCAACCGCGGGACTGCGCTTCGGGCGCCCACCCGCTCGCCCCGCTGCGGAGGACGCACGTCTCGGCGACGAGCGGCCGGCCGTCGATCCGCGCTGCGT
Organism: Pseudomonadota bacterium; assembly: GCA_947490265.1. Taxonomy (GTDB): domain Bacteria; phylum Myxococcota_A; class UBA796; order UBA796; genus CANLGQ01. Next base: position 2,590 of record CANLGQ010000028.1, read on the forward strand.
CGAGCCCTTCGCGAAGCCGGTCCGGCAGGAACAGACCTCCCCAACGGTCCACCGGGCGATCGGCCTCTCCCGCGGCCATGAAATTCCAGCCGAACCACGCGAGCGGGTGGACCGCGAGGTGGCGGAGCACCTCCCCGCGCCAGGTCCGGCCGGTGGGCCCGGTCAGGGACGCGCGCAGCTGGCCATCCAGGGAGAGGTCGAGCAAATCTCGGACCTTCGTCGCGCAGTTCTGATCGCGCCAGTGGTACGGATAGGCGCGGTTCTCGGGTTGACCCGCCTCACTCAGCAGCGGCGCGAGACGCGCGATCGCCTGGGGCGGGAGGTCGATCCGCTGGGCAACCGCGATTCGCTGCGCCCGCTGCGCCCGCTCGAGCACCGGCTCGACGGTCGAGACATCGAGCCGGTAGTGCATCGTTCCAGCGAGAAATGCGGCTACAGGTTCCTCTTTGGAGCTGTCGTAGGCGCCCCAACTGTAGGCGAGCCCGCGCCGGAGCGGGCCGCCGCTCACCCACAGCACGCTGTGGCCGAAGCGCGCAAAGAGCGCTTGTCCGGGGCTCATGGTGAGCAGATACACGCGCATCGGCTCGCCGGGGGTGGCCGGTGCGCAGGTCTGGGCACTGGCGGGGTGGTGGAGGAGCAACCAAGCCAGGGCGAGCGAGGTCACCCGCGGGCCCGCCGGTCAGCGCCGCTCATAGATGCACCAAGTGTAGCCGCCATCGACCGGGATCCGGCCCTGGACGGCGTACGCTTCGAGGAAGCGCGGATCGCCGAGGACCGTCTGCGAGCTCGGAATGCTCGGCTGAAGGCAGTCGGGGGTCGACGAGATGATCACGGTATACTCGGGCATCACCGCGAAGAAGCGGTCGGTGAAACCCGAGCCGACCTTGTGCGTGTAGCCCCCGGGCAGTCGGCTGATCACCGGGTCGACCAGGCCGAGCAGATCGAGGATCGGAAAGTCGGTCCGATAGCCGATTTCTCCAATGTCGGTGAGGGCGATGACCCCCCTCGGGGCGTTGTGCTTCTCGAACCATCGCGCGGTGCCCCCCGCCGCCTCGTCCCAGAAGCGAACCTGACTGTGAACATAGTCAGCCTCGATCCGGAATCGTTCGACGCGACCCCAGAACACCGCTACCAGAAAGGGCGCGATCACCAGGGTCGCCGCGTTGTCGCGCCGGTCGGCGACCGCGCGCACGCCCAGATCGGCGAGGAGGAAGGCGAACGGCTCGAACGGGGCCAGGAACCTGTAAAACGGCATCCAATCGCCACCGACGGCGATCGTGTACACCGCCACGAAGCCAGCGAGCGCTCCGACGGCCATCACCTCCCAGCGGCGGGCCACCACGCCGATCGCCAGACCGAATGCGGCAAACCAGGTGATCACCCCGGTAGCTTCCACATAGCCCCGCACATACGTCCAACCCATCGCGAGCTGAACCCCCAGATCGCCGGTCTTTGCGCTGAAGGTGTTGGGGAGCCAGGAACCGTAGTAGGCGTGGCGCCAGATCAGGTGGATTCCGACCGGCACGGCGAAGAGGGCGGCGCGCAGCAGGTTTCTTCGAGATGCGAACCGGCGACCGAGGAAGATCATCAGGATCCCGAGGAACGCGGGCGCCTCCGGGCGGGTCAGGCCGGCCAGCGCAAACACCGCACCCGACCAGGGGATTCGACGCTCCAACTCCTCCTCGTCGAAGAGTGCCCAGGTCCCCGCGAGGACAAGGAAGGAAAAAAGCGTTGTTTCGAGTCCGAACACCGCGTAGCCACTGAACAACATGGACGTCGCGAGGAGCCAGGTGGCCACACAGGGCATGGCTTGGTAGGGCGACAGTCGGTCGGCGAGTCGGTACACGGCATACAACGAGCCAACCGCCGCGATCGTGCCCATTCCCTTCGCGGCGAGGTTCGGATCGATCCCGAGCTGGGTGCCGAGCGCGAGCAGCAGGGTGAACAGGAAATTCGTATAGCCTTCGATCGGCTCGCCGAGGTTGTAGACGAGGCCCGCGCCGTTCACGAGGTTCCTGGCGTAGCGGTAGGAGATGTAGGCGTCGTCGATGGTGAACGCCCGCAGGCCCCACGCGTGGTCCAGCAGGACCACCGCCGGCAGCGCGAAGCCGATCAGCCAGTGCAGCCACCCGCGACGCGCCTCACTCACCGCTGCACCGGGCGGAGCCCTTCCGCGACCGACCGGCCGATCGGTTCGATCGCTGCTCTCGCGCTCGTGAGGAGGAGCCGTTGCATCACCCCCGCGTAACACCCGCCACCCGGGCGCGTAACCAGTCGGTGCGGCTGGCCGGGCGGCCTTCCCTTGGGACGGGTTCTGCACTACCCTCCTGGTGGGGGCGAGATGTGGTGGCTGCAGGTGGCGCTCGGAGCGCCGGTCTCTCCCATGGCGGCGACCGTACCGGCGACCGGGCGCGCCGCGCACGTCTTTGTCGTCCCGGAGTTCGGTCGCTACGCCGTCCTTGCCCACTCCCCGCAGGGAACGGCGGTGGAGGTGCAGGACCGGATGGCCGGGCTCCTCGACCAGGCCGGCGTCCCGGGATTGGAGGACGGACGCGTGGATCTCTTCCTGGATCGCGGGGAGATCAAGGTGGTGGCCGCCTCCGATCCGAAGGGCACCGGGAGCGCCTCCCTCCAACTCGCCCGGTTTACTGAGCAGGCTGCTCCACTCCGCCTCGAGCCCGAGCGGCGAATCGAGAGCGCGATTCGCGATCTAGAGGTCCGGAGCTGGTGGGTGGACGTCCCGGCGGGGGGGCCGGTGGCGCTCGAGGCCGCGGGTCGGTACCTGGCCGACCTCCAGCTGTGGCGCGACGGGGTGTGGCTCGTCGATGCAAACCTAGATTGTGAGCGGATCGAGCCCCGCGAGGGAGCGCCCTGGACGCGGTGCGCCCTGAGCACTGCGGTCGAACCCGGCGTCTACCTCGCTTCGGCGTATGGGGGGCCGGGAACGCCGTGGAGCACCGACGACGATCAGGCGCCCCTCCACGTGCAGTGGGAGGTTCCGAAGCTGGGCTCGGCGGGCCAGATCCATTCGGTGCTCCCGACCTCGGGGTTTGTGCGTTGGCAGGTGCCCGACGGGGTCGACACCGCGCACGTCGCGCTCCCCGAGGTCGCGCCGTTTCGGGTGACCGGCCCGCTGGCGGGCGCCGCCGAGATCACGAGCGAGTCCCGCCGGCCGGTGGCGACCGCGCGCCTCACCGGTTCCGGGGTTCGCACGCTCACCCTGACCGGCAGTCCGGGCCAAGCCTACCGGATGACGTGGCTGCGCGCCGGGGGTGGCGCCCCCCCGGCGAAGTCGGCGCGCTTCTGGGTCGGATCCCTCTCCACGGCGGATCCCGCCGACGTGCCGGATCTCACCGGCTTTCTCGTCGATCCGGGGCCGGATCCAGACACCCTGGTCCGGTCGGCGACCCAGGCCTTGCCGGCGAGCAGCACCACCGCGGTGTCCCGCACGTTCAACCTCTCCAAGGAGACCGCGACCCTCGTCGAGGTCACCGAGGAAGGGCCCTACGCCTTCTGGGTCGACGGGTTGAAGGCCGACCTCGCCCTCGACCCGGTGATGCTGGGGAAGACCCGCCCCCCGCCGACGCGCCCGGTGACCGGAGAGCTACACGCCGATCTCGCGGTGGGCCTGTACAGCCTGCGGCTGATCCCCAGTCAGCCCGGGGTGGCCACCCTGCAGATCGGCTACGACAGCCTGGCGGCCCGGGCCAAGCGCGTGCTCGGGGCCGGACCGCAGAGCGCGGTCCTCCGTCCGGTGGTTCAGTTCCCGTCCGCCGCGCTGACCCCGAAGTCCGCCGTGAAGCTCGCGGCCCCGCCCGGTACGCTCACCGGGGTCTTCCTCCGAGAGCTCCCGCTCGATCTCCTCGACGCCCTCCCGGTCACCCTCCTGCCGGGGGAACAGATCGACGTTCCCGTGCGCCTCCCGGTCGGTGGCAGCCTGTCCCTCACCACATCCTCGGGAACCGGCCTCCTGCTAGGAATCGCGGGCGAGGAGCCTACTCTCGCGCTGGAACTCCCCGCCGGGGACGCCGTCGTCTCGATGGTGAATCCGACCGGCGCGGTCCAGTCTGCCTCCCTCGCGTTGCGCCGAGAGCCCGCACCGCTTCGGCCGCTGGAGCCGAGCCGAGCCGCCACCCTCGACACCTTCCCCCGCTTGCGAGCCGGGCAACCCGTCGGCGTAGACCTGGTGGACGAGATCCCGCGCACCGTGCGGCTGCAGGTCGAGAAGGCGGGGATTTACCTTGTGGAATCCACCGGACTGCTCGCGACCCGGGGCACTGTGAGCACGCGGGTAGCCCCGTCGTTGCTCGAGGCCTCGTCCAACGGCGTCGGTCGGAACTTCCAGATCGGCAGCTTCCTGGGCGCCGGGGATTACCAGCTCACCGCCGAGGCGCTCGCCCCGTCGGCCGGGCATGCGGGGCTCCGGATCCGGAGCGGGGTGGTGCGAGAGGGCGGCGAGATCCGCCACGAGACCCCGGCCCGGGTGACCCTCGGGTCGATGGAGACCGTGCGCCACGAGATCGCGGTCTCCACCGCCGGGCGGTACGCGATCCGACACGCCGGCCGCGCCGGTCCGTTCGCCTGCCGCCTCGAGGATCTTGCCGGGTGGACCGTCACCGGAGTCCCGGAGCAGCTCTGCGAGCTCGAGCTCTGGTTGGAGGCCGGGAACTATGTCCTGCTCGGACTGCCCGATCGGGTGGAGAGCAAGCGAACGACGACGGTTCGCCGTCTGGACGATCTCGTGGCCGCCCGGACCGGGCACGGCCCGTTTCCCCTCGCCCTGAACACCCCGGTCGAAGCCACCTGGACCGAGCCGAAGGGCGACGGGGAGCGCCCGTCCGACCTCTGGGAGCTCGCGATCCCCGCCGACCTGCGCGCGACGGTGACCCTTTCGCCCGAGATGGCTGGCGAACTCCGCGTGGGCGACGCCTCGGTGGCCCGACTGGTTCCGGGCGAGCGCTGGACGGGCCCGCTGGCCCGGGGCACCGCCGTGCTCGTGGTGCGGGGGGCTCGCCGGGGCACCGGGGTCCCGTACACCCTTCGCGTCGATGCGACCGAGCTCGTGACGGGGACGAGCCAGCCGGTGGACGGGGACGGCAGCCGGGTGGTGGCGGTGGGGGAAGCCGGCGTCTACACGCTCGAGAGCGAGGGGGACGCCGATCTGCGCGCGCGCCTGCAGGACGCGGCGGGACGCGTGCTCGCTACGAGCGACGATCGGCCGGATGACTGGAATTTTCGGATGTCGACGCGCCTCGAGCCGGGTCGCTACACCCTCACGCTCGACACGGTGGCGCCCGGCAGCGGGCCGCGAACGGTGGGGATGCGGGCTCCGAAGGAAATCGACGCCGGGAACCTGGAGAGCGGAAAGCCAGTGGCGATCCGACCGGGGCAAGCGGCTCACGTCTTCGCCCTTCGAGGCGCGCGCCCCGAGGTCGTCGTGGCCACGGCGACGAGCAGCGAGAACGCCGGGATCGCGCTCGAGGTGTCGACCCCCGACGGCTGGCGAGGGCTCGCGGTCGGAACCGGCCGGGAGGCCGTCGCCGTGGCCTGGACCGACGGCGCGCCGGTTCGGGTCCGGGTGTGGAGCGAGGACGCCCGGGGGGGCGAGGTGCGGGTCACGGCCGAGGCCCTCGAGGCCAGAAAGTCGCTTGGAGGCGGCTGGGGAGCGCTCCGCACCGCGGGGGGCGCGGGGCAGTTCGCCGTGGCCGGAGCGCCGTTTGTCTGCGAGACCCGGGGAGCCGGCTGCGCGAAAGCGACAGGCCGCTTGTTCGCGGCTACCGAACAAGGTTTGATCCTCGTGAACTACGGCACCGGGGCCGGCGCGCGTCGGGTCTCGCTCGCGGCCGAGCAGGCCGCGACGCTCCGACTCGGCGCCACCCCCCAGCGGCTCGACCTCGACGAGAAGGGCCCCGTCGCCGTCGCGCTTCGCGCCGCGACCGGCGTGGTGGCCGCGCGGGTCGCCGACACCGAGGCCCCGATCCTGATCGCCGGCTCCGCGGCCCTGGCGGTGGGTTTTGCAGGCGGTCGGGCGGTGGACGCGTGGGGCGACGGCGACGCGGCGGTCACCGCCCATCGGCTCGGGCCGCTGCAGGTCATGCCCGCCGGGGACGGCGTTCACACCTGGACGATCCCGGCGGGCGGAGCGGTCTCCCTCGCCGTGCCCGAGCCGCGCGACCTCCGGGTCGATCTCGAGGCCGGCCTCGCGGTGATCACCGGCGATGGCCGGGGTGCCTGGGCCGAACCGGCGACCCTGGCGGTGCGGCTCCCCGCCGCGCGGGGCCCGGTGGTCGTCGTCAACCCGACGGCGAGCGAGCGCCTGGCCCGGATCGAGGGGCTCCCCGTCCGAGAGACGCTCGTCCTGGCCGAGGGCACACCCTATGAGTCGATCGCGTCGGCCACCGAGACCTGGGTGCTCCCGGTGGCGCCTGGTCCGGGAACCCTCCATGTGACCGGAAACGCCATGGCAACCTGGGTTCGGGCGGATGGTCAGGTGGGCTCCGGGGGGCCGTTCGAGGTCGGCCCGGGGGGGATGCTCACCCTCGCCGTCACCCCGGGGCCGGTGCTGGCCTGGGTGGAAGGCCCCGGAGGCGACGGCCCGACGCGGCCCGGCCTGCCTCCCCCAGCCCAGACCGTAGCCTCCGACGCCGCGTTCCCGCTCTCGGCGGACGGGATCCGGCTGACCCTCCGTCCGACCGGACCGTCGGCGTTCTCCCTGCTCGCACCCTGCCCCCTCGTGGCCCGGATCGAGGCGCCAGCGGGCGTCTTCCGCACCGAGGTCCGGGACGCCGGAGAGCGCGTCGACGTGTGGGTGGACGGGGAAGCCAGCGTCGCGATTCGCGGCCTCGCCGGAGCCGCTTTGTATGGAGAGCTGCGCGTTTCCCGCTCCGTCCCCGTGCGCCTCGGCGAGGGGCTCGGCCCGGACACCCTGCTTTCGGGCGGGGGCACGGCGTGGTTCTCCCTGCCGGTGACCCGACCGGGCCCGCTCGGGCTCGGGGTGCGCGCCACCGCCGAGCGCGTCGACGCGGTGCTGATGGACGCGACCGGCCGGGAGCTGGCCCGCGGGCTCGTGTTCTCCCGGGATCTCGAGCCCGGCGACTACCTGTTGGCCTTGGCGCAGCCACCCGGCGCGCCGCCCGTTCGGGCTCGGCCGGTGGTGGTGGGGCTCGTGGCCCCCCCGGAGGGCCCGCCCGACGAGGTGATCCGCACGTATTTGGTGGGAGCGAGTGACCCATGAACTGGCGCAGAGCGGTCGCGACGGTGGGATTGGTGCTCGGGATCGGTCTCGGCGCGCTGGCCGCGGCCGGCTCCGATGTGGTTCTCGACGCGCTGCTCCAGCGCCCCGCTTCGCCCACTACGGTGGTCGTACCGGATCGCTTCCTTCGAAGCTGGGATCCCATCACCGTCTTCTACCCCGGTGCGCGGGGCCCGCGCTCCGGCCCTGAGGACGCACCGGGCCGCTTCGCAAAGTTGGAGCCGGACTGGCCGGGCGCCTGGACGTGGCTCGACGCCGGGACCCTGCAATTTCGCCCTTCCGAACCCTGGCCACCCCTCGAGACGATCTCGGTCGCCGCCGACGGCCACCGAACGCTCCTCTCCACGTTGCTGGCCCCGCCGCTGTCCACCGACCCACCGAATCGGGCGACAAACCTGGGAGAAGTGTCCATCGTCACGGTCACGTTTCCCCAGCCCGTCGATCCCTCGACCCTCGCCCGAATGGCGTCGATCGAGCTCCGACCACTTCCCGGCCTCGGCGACGGGCCCGCGACCTGGCTGCGGGCCGCGGATTTCGAGATCAAGGTGCTCGAACGTCCCTCATCCGACGCGCCGGCCAGCTATGCGCTCGTGCTCCATCGCCCGATCCCCCTGGGACAGCGCGCGGTCTTGCGGCTGGCGCTGTCGCATGACGAGGCCGCGCCGGAAGCGGTCTCCCAGACCGTTTTTCAGACCGCCGAACCCTTCCGACCCCTGACCATCGGCTGTTCCGGCGCCATCTTGCCGGTTTCCCCGAGTGGCACGAAGCATCCGGCCGAGCGCCCGGTCCGGTGCCCGAACAGCCGCGTCGTGTCGATCGGCTTCTCCGCCGCGCTGCCGGCGGTGGGGCCGATCGCGGGGCGGAACCTGGTTCGCTTCGAGCCGGCAGTCAAAGAGCTCACGTTCGAGAGCAGCGGCCACGAGCTCCGGATCCGCGGAGACTTCGAGGCCGAGGTGCCCTATCGGGTGTCAGTGGTGCCCGCTCCGTTCGTCGACGCGACCGGTCGTGGGCTCGAGATCAGCGGGGAAAGCGTGGTCTGGCTGTACTTCCCGCAGCGCGAGGCCTCGCTGCGCTGGGGCGTGGGCCAGGGGATCGCCGAGCGCGACGGACCGCGGCGCATCCCGGTGAGGGGGCGCGGGGTAGGGGCCGCCGATGTTCGGATCTACCGCGTGGATCCCCAGAACCGCTCGTTCTGGCCCTTTCCCGACGAGCCCATCGGGGTCGACGAGGACGAGCGCCCGCCGGGCCCCGGCGAGCAGCCCGAGGCCTGGACCGCCGAGGAGACCATTCCTCCGCACGAGATCGCGGCCCGGATCGCCGCCCTCGGGTCGCCGGCCCGCTCGGAGATCGTGCCCGTGGAGCTCGCGAGTGAGGCCGGCGGCCAGGTCGGGCTCGACCTCGGCCCGACGCTCGACCGGGTCAGTGGACGGCGCCGTCCGGGGCACTGGCTGGTCGGGATGCGGCGCCTCGATGGTTCGGCCGAGCGCCAGTGGGTGCGGCTCCAGGTCACCGACCTCGCCCTGACGACGATCGAAGGCGCGGCCGAGGTGGTGTTCCAGGTCACCTCGCTCGACTCGGGGGCACCGGTCGGCGGCGCCGAGGTGAAGGTGGACGGGGTCCTCGACGGGGCCTGGACCACGTTCGCCGCGGTGCGGACCGGGCTCGACGGAACGGCGCGATGGGCCGCTCCCGGCGAGGGGGAAGGGCGGATCCAGCGGATCTCCGTGCGCAAGGACGACGACACCCTGGTGCTCGATACCGAGCGACCGCCCGACCGGTTCGCGGAGGGCACGTGGCTCGACGGCGAGGGCGGTTGGCTCGACTGGGTGTTTCAGGACCTCGCCGATCGGAAAGAGGCGCCCCGCACGTTGGCCCACCTCTTCCCGGAGCGGCCGATCTACCGGCCGGGAGAGCCGGTTCGCATCAAGGGCTACGTTCGGCGCCGATTCCAGGGCCACCTCACGCCGTACACTGGCTCGGCGGCTGTGACGATTGATGGGCCCGATGCGCGCTGGACGCTCCCGGTGACCCTGTCGCCGAACGGAACCTTCGACACCACCTGGCAGCAGGACGAGCCGGCCACCGGCGTGTACACCGCGACCGTTGACGCGACGGGGAGCGAGGTCGGCCGCGCCACCTTCCGGGTGGAGGCCTACCGGCTTCCGACGTTCGAAGTCGCCCTCCATGGGCCGGAGAACCGGACCACCGTGCCGAACGACCTGCCGTTCGACCTGTCGCTGGTCGCCTCGTACTATGCCGGAGGGCGGGTGGCGGATCGGCCGATCCGGTGGCGCGTCACCCAGTACCCCTACGCGTGGACTCCTCCGACCGGAGCCTTCCCCGGTTTCGCCTGGTCGAGCGACGACCGGTACAGCCGCGGGGGCGCCTTCCGCGCGACCCCGGCCCTCGCGATCGACACCACCACCTCGCTGGACGGCTCGGCGACCCTCTCGCTCGATCCCAGCATCGAAGCCGACGCGCGGCCGCGGACCTATGTCGCCGAGGCTACCGTCACCGGCGCCGACGACCAGACCGTCACCAGCAACCTCTCCATCAACGCGGTCCCGGCCTTCGTCCTCGGGCTCCAGGCACCGCGTTTCCTGGAGCGCCCCACCGCGATCCCGATTCAGATCGTGGCGGTCGGACCGAACGGAAAGCCGGTCCCGGGCCTCGATCTGACCGTCCGCACGATCCACCGCCAGTGGCACTCCGTGTTGCAACAGAGCGACTTCACCACCGGAGAAGCCCGCTATCTCACCGATGTGGTCGACGTGCCGAAGGCGGAGCAGGCGGTGAAGAGCGGGACCGGACCGCTGGCGCTGGCCCTGCCGATCGAGGAGCCGGGCGTGTACCTGGTCGAGCTCGAAGCCCGCGACAAACTGGGACGAAGCCAGGTGGTCCGGGTGGATCTGTTCGCCCGCGGCGAGGGCGCGGTCGGGTGGGAGAAGCCAAAGGCCGGGACGTTCGACGTCTCGCTCGACGCGCCTCGCTACAAACCGGGAGAGACGGCCCGAATCGTGGTGCGGAGCCCGTTTCAGGAGGCGGTCGCCCTGGTGGTCGTCGAGGCGCCGGGCGGGAACCAGTATCAGCACGTCGCGGTGCACGGGGGCCAGGCCACGGTGACCATCCCGGTGACCACCGGCTGGGTGCCGCGGGTGCCGGTGCACTTGGTCCTGCGCCGCGGGCGGGGGGCGGTGCCGACCACCGGCCGACTCGATCTGGAGCGGCCACAGACGGTCGCTACGACCACCTGGATCGAGGTGGAACCCATCGAGAACGCGATCCGGGTGGCGCTCACCGCCCCCGAGCGCGCGCTCCCCGGCGCCACCGTCCCGGTGACCATTCAGCTCGCCGATCCCAAAGGAAAGCCCCTGGCCGGCGAGGTCACGCTGTGGCTCCTCGACAAGGCCGTCCTGTCGCTGGCGCGGGAGGCCCGGCTCGACCCGGTCCCCGATTTCATCGACGAGCGCCCCTCGATCCTGTCGATCCGCGACACGCGCAACGAAGTGCTCGGCCAGGTGCCCTACGAGCCGGATCCCGGGGGCGACGGCGGCGAGGAGGAGGCGGGCGGTCTCTCGAACATGGCGGTTCGCAAGGATTTCCGCCCGCTCGCCTATTACGAGCCGTCGTTGAAGGTCCCCGCCAGCGGCTCGCTGACCGTCCAGGTCAAGCTGCCCGACAACGTCACGATCTGGGCGGTCCGCGCGAAAGCGGTCTCCGGGGCCGAGCGGTTCGGCGCGGGCACGGCGGAGCTCCCCGTCCGCCTGCCGGTGGTCCTGCAGCCGGCGCTTCCCCGCTTCGTGCGCCCGGGAGACACCTTCGACGCTCTGGCCATCGCCCGGGTGGTGGAAGGCCCCGGAGGCCCCGGGAAGGCGGAGATCTCCGCGCGGGGGCTCGACCTCGTCGGACCGGCGTCGCTGCCGATGGTGCTCGACCCCGCGCTGGCAACCCGCGTGCGCTGGCCGCTGGCGGTTCCCACGCCTCAGGTGGACGAGAAGGGACGGTTGGTCGTACAGGACGTCTCGATCAAGATCGGCGGGTGGCGGTCCGCGGATGGCGCGTCTGACGCCTTCGAGGTGACGCTCCCGCTGCGCGACGACCGAACCCCGCGAACCGATCGACAGCTCCGGACGATCGCGCCGGGGGAGACTGCGGAGATCGCGGCCCTCTCGGAGCCGGCCCGCCCGGGAAGCGTGCAGCGCACGATCGCCATCGCCGCCGACGACGCGGTGGTGCGCATGGCCGCGGCCCTCGACGTCCTCCGCCGTGCGGAACCCGAGGGCTCGGATGCGATGCTGGCCCGCGGACGCGTCGCGCTCGGGCTCGGCGCGCTGCGGGGCCCGCTCGGCCTGGAGGACGCCGGCGAGGTCGAGCGCATCGTCACCGAGACCGCAACCTGGATCGCCGGGGCCATCGACGGCAACGGGCTGGTGTCGCCCTGGCCGGGAGGCCGGGGCCAGGTGTGGCTGACCGCCGAGGCGGTCGCCTTCCTCGCCGAGGCGAAAGCCCAGGGAAATCCCGTACCGACGACCACCCAGGAGAAGCTACAGCGCACCCTCCAGGCGTCGCTGCGCTCGGACTACCCCCGCTTCGTCGACGGCGAGTCGTGGATGGAGCGCACGTCGGCCCTGTGGGGCCTTTCGGTGGCTGGGCAGCTCGAACCTGCATTTTTCTCCGAGCTCTCCCGGAACAGCCGCTACCTGGCCGCGGAGTCCAAGGCCAAGGTCCTGCTGGCCGCCGCGCGCGGGGGGCAGGGCGACTCGCCAGTGGCCGCGACGCTGGCCGAGGCGCTGCTCAACGAGATCACCATCGAGCGGTATCAAGGCATCGACCGCTATGCGGGCCTGACGTCGCGGGGCGCGATCCGCTCGGCGTTCATCGTGCCGTCGGAGACCCGCGAGCTCGCGACGCTCACCCAGGGGCTCCTGGCGGTTCGCCCGAACGATCCCAAGCTGCCGCTCGTTCGAGACGCGCTGGTGCGACTCGGTGCCGAAGACGGGTGGGGCCAGCCCAACGCCGACGCGGCGGCGCTGCTGGCCCTGGCCGAGTGGGTCGCCAAGAACCCCGGTCCCTCCCCGTCCGCCACGGTGACCGAGGGAACCGCTACCGTACGGATCGACGGGATCGGCCACCGCACCTCGGCGCACGCCGGTACGTCGGTCCTTCGCAACACCGGCACCACCCCGCTCACGGCGCTTGTGATGACCCGGTGGATCCCGGCTCAGCCGGGCTCGGAGGTGGCGCCGGTGGCCGAGGGGTTCGTGGTGGAGCGCGAGTGGCTGCGCGTTCATCCCACCGGTCCGGCGGATCGTCTCCCGGTGACCGCTGGCGCGGCGCTCACCCTGGCGGTGGGCGACGTCCTCGAGGAACACGTTCGGTTGGTGAACCCCGCCGAGCGCTACCACGTCGTGCTCACCGTTCCCCTCGCCGCCGGCGTCGAACCATTGAATCCGGCGCTTCTTACCTCGGGCCCGGAGGCGACGCCGGCGAATGCGACGACCGCCCACCCGAGCTGGACCGCGCTGCTGGACGATCGGGCGAAATACACCTTCGAGGTGCTCCCCAAGGGAACCTACGACGTGTACTTCCGGGTGAAGGCGACCCAGTCGGGGACGTTCGTCCAGCCGGCGGCGACCGCCGAGATGATCTACGACCGGTCGGTCCACGGGAGCTCCGCCGGCGCCCGGATCACCGCAAAGTGAACGCCGTTTCCGCGTCCTGCCGGGGTGAACGATGGTGCCCCTGACCCCCCTCCTGGCCCTGGAGGTCGCCGATCTGGTGCGGGTCGACGACCCGAACTGGCCTGGCGCGATCGCCCACTCCGAGACCGGCAGCCTCCTCACCGAGCCACCGCCGCCCGGCGTTCCCTGGCGTTATGAGACGGCGGCGGTCCCCGATCCCGTCGAGGGGGAGCGCGACGGCGCGACCGCGCGGAGCGCGTGGCCCGCGACCGACACGCTCGAGGTCACCAACGCGCTCGACTGGCACGCCCGCGGGGTCACCGGCAAAGGCGTCAAGATCGCCCTGTTCGACAGCTCCTTCTACGGAGGCGAGGCCCCGCTGGCCGAGCTCGGCACGTTCACGACGCACGATTGCCTGTTCTCGAGCTCGTGCGAAGCGCCCCTGGACATGAACGCGCCCACCTTCTCGGCCGAGGAGGGCAGGCACGGCATCGCGTGCGCCGAGACCATCCACGATGTCGCCCCCGACGCCGAGCTTCACCTCGTGCGCGTCAACGGCTTCACCACCTTCGAGAACGGCGTCGCGTGGGCCGCGCGCGAGGGGATCGACTTCGTCTCGATGTCGATGTCCTTCTACCACGCGTCGTTTTACGACGGCACGGGGCCCTTCGACGCCCAGCTCGAGCGCCTCGAGGCGGCGGGCGCCCTGCTGGCCAGCTCAGCCGGAAACAACGCCGGAACCCACTGGTCGGGGGCCTGGAGGGACGGCGACCTCGACGGCCGCCTCGACGGGCTCGGGGACAACGCGTTCTACGCCTACGACACCGGCGCCGCACCGACGTTCTACCTGTCGTGGAACCGCTACCCGAATTGCCCTGAGACGGATCTCGACCTCTACGTCTACGACCTCGACGACAACCTCCTCGGCGCCGGCGAGTCGGTGCAGGCCGCCGGCCAGGATCGGTGCGAACCCGTCGAGAAGGTGACCAGCGCCCCCGCGGCCGACGGGTGGTATCGGATCGAGGTGGTGCTCGCCCGCGGCTCGGCCTCCGGTCTCGTCGTCGACCTGCTCCCGCGGGACATGGCGATGTTCCAGGGCAACTCGGCGGGCTCAGTGGCGGATCCCGGCTCGAATCCGCTCACGTTCGCGGTCGGCGCGGTCAAGGCCGACGGCTACCTGCAGAACGGCCCGGAGGGCTTCAGCTCGCGCGGCCCCACCCACGGCGGGGTGAACAAGCCGGACATCGCCGGGCCCGACGGGCTGTCCAGCTCGATCTACGGCCCGGCCGGGTTCTTCGGCACCAGCGCGAGCACGCCGGCGGTGGCGGGTCTCCTGGCGCTCGTGTTGTCCGAGGATCCCAGCCTGACTCCGCGCGAGGCCTCGGAGACGCTGCAGGGGTGGGCGTTCGGAGAAGCTGGGTTCTCCCAAGATAACGCGCTCGGGGCCGGGAAGGCGAGGCTGCCGGTCGGCTCGCCCGACGACCCGCAACCGTGTGGCCGCCGAAGGATGGTGATGCCGCTCTTCCTGCTTCCGGTGTGGTGGTGGGCGGGGCGCAGGCGGTAGACTCTGGGCAGGAGTGCTCCGGATGCACCACCCCCTGCGCTTGATCGGTCTCGCCCTGCTCGTTGGTTGCCCGCCTCCCGAGCCGACGCTCCTTCCATCTCCCGCCGAACGCTTCGACGACGCCACGGTGGTCGACTGGCTGCTCGACGGCGGCGAGGGCGACCTGACGGGCCGGGCGACCGTGCGGGCGGTGAACAGCCACGCCGCTGCGGTGCCCGCCGACGAGGTGCAGGTTCGGGCCGATGGCGTGGCCACAACGGTTGGCTTCGACGCCACCGGGTTCGGCTCCGTCCGCTTCGACATCCCCGGCGTGCACACCGCGGAGCGCGAGGGAACCTCGGTCGAGGTCCACGTCTATCCCGAGTCGTTCACTGCGCCCGACCTGAGCGTGGCCTCCCCGGCCGGCGTCCGCGACCCCGTCGAGGCCGGCGACGTGGGCCAGGGAGCGATCGTCCGCACGGCGACCGAGGTGTGGTGGGTGGCGCGCGGCGGCGCGCCGATGCGGGTGTTCACGTCGGAAGACCCGATCCTGGAGATGCGAACCCACGACATCGACGTCGACGGCACCACCGACGCGGTGCTGTGGACCGACACCGAGGTCTTCCTGCTGCGCGGGCGGCCCGGGGGCGGAATGGCCTGGGGGGGCGGCTTTCGGGCGATTGGCATGCTCGTCGGAGGGGTCGATGTGGGCGACGTCTCCGGTGACAACCTCGCCGACGTGGCGATCGCCTGGCGCGGCGGCGACACGGGCGGCGTGCTCGACGTGTGGGAAGGCGACGGGCAGTGGTCCTTCTTCGCCGCCTATGCGCGCAACCTCGAAGGCGAGCCCACCGGCGTCGCGATCAACGACGCGACCAACGACGGCTCGAACCAAGTCACGGTGGGGTCCTCGCTCGGCGCCTGGTCGCGCTTCGTGATGATCGAGCACCAGATGGTCCCGGTCGGACCGCTCGTGCCCTTCGGCACGCTCGACCTCTCCGCGACCGTCGTGCCGTATGGCGACACCAACGGCGACGCCGGCGACGAGCTCTCCTTCCAGGTTCGCGACGACCTGGGCCAAGTGGTCGACATGACCCTCTTCAACCTGCTCGGCACGGCCCCGAACTTCGATCCGACGCGGTTCACCTGGAACAGCCCCACCGGGGCGTTCTGGGACGCCGCGGACGCCGACGGCGATGGCTATACCGACCTTTTTCAGTCGGACGACACGCCTCGAATCAACGTGGTGACGTACAGCTCCGACACCAGCTACACGATGCGGTCGGCCGGCGACCTGCCCGAGCCCGGGCCGATCGCGGTGCGCGACTGGAACGGCGACGAGCTCGCCGATCTGTTCCTCGCCGGGAACGGCGGTTGGCGCTTCTACGAGGGCACGGACCGCACCACCGGGGTCGAGGGCCTGCCGTGGGGCATCGCGCTCCCGAGCTTCGATGTCGTGACGAACTATGGGGGAGGACCCACCCTTTCGCTGCCCGCAGCGCCCGGAACCGCCCGGATCCTCACCTTCGAGCACCCGAGCGCGGGCACGACCATCGCCCGGGTGCTCGAGTGGTACGGCGAGTTCGCGTACGACGACGTGGTCGAGCTCGACACCGAGCGCCTGTCCGACACGCGCGTCAACGTGCTGGAAGCCATCCAGTGCGGCAACGACGTGTTCGTGCTCCTCGAGGGCGTGATGGTCCGGCTCGCCTACAATTCGGCGCTCGGCACCCTCACTCTGGGGGCCACGCGCATTACGGAAAGCACCGGCATCACCTGCGGTGACGGCCCCGGGGCGGCGATCGCCGCGGTCGCCGGAGCCGATACGGTGATCACCTTGAACGCGGCGCTCACCCAGCTCACCGCGACCCCCACCAAGGGCGCTGCGGATGTCGCCTTCGCCGATCTCGGCGCGGGGGTGGTCGCCCAGGCCTGCGTGCAACCCCGCTGCTCGATCACCGCGTTCCAAGCCGGTGCAGGGGGACCGATCGGGTTCTTCGAGACGTCGGCCGCGGGCAGCCAGTGGACCGACGCGACCGGGGCCCACCCGCTCGCCGGCGCGTTCTCGTGGACCTCGGTGCAGGACGTCGATGGGAACGACACCCCGGAGCTCCTGGCCGCCACCGCGGACGGCACGCTCGGGGTGTATCGGGGCACCGGGGCGTCGCTGGTCGGTCCGCGGACCTTCCTCGTGTACGACGTGCTCCAGGGCGCCCCGCTTTTCCTCGACGCCGACTTCGACGGGATCCCCGACCTCTGGTACGCCGATCCGGAGGGCGACCTGAAATACAGCCGCTCGGCCCCCGAGGTCACCGGGACGACCCCGACGTCCAGCCCGACCTCGACCGACACCGGCACCCCGCCCACCGGTTCGACGAACTGAAGCGGTTAACAGCGGGCCTCCTTCCATCCACTACGCGAGTGGTTGACCAACCAGGGGCGACCTGCCTATATAGGGGGGCCGTTCAACCGCGCTCCGGAGCACGAATGATCCGCCTGAACATGCCGTCTGTCAGCTTGATCGCCGTGATGTGCGCGGCCTGCGCACCCCAGAGCGCAGATCTCGTCTCGGGGTCGTACACGGCCTTCCTCGCGGTGTCCACGTCGAGCTCGCTCTTGAAAGACGAGGTTGACCCCGAGGACTTCGACAATCGCTGGCAATACGACTGCCGCGCCTTCTGCGCCGGGGCCGACGACACGCCCGACGCGCTGTGCAAGTTCGCGTCGAAGGATGAGGAGACGCTGCTCCACCTGCCCGAGTCGATCGTCGACGAGGCCGCCTGCGTCTCGCTGATGAACATCAACAGCCCCACCGAGCCGCTTCCCGTGGCGCGCGATCCCGAGGCGTCGTACCCGAGCATCTACCCGGGTGATCCCTACGCGATCGAGAATTGGCTGTTCGACGACGGCTACAACGTGGTCCAGGAGGAGCTCGATCCCTGGCGCGGCGAGGCGATCGTCACCTCGGAAGGCGACCTGCAGATCGGCTTCCACCACCGGCTGCCCGGCGGGGCCGACTTCCGGTTCGACTTCACGGTGAACCCAGAATTCCAGCCGATCACCTGCCTCGACGTCACCGGGCCCGAAGGGGTACCCGACGGGGAAACCGAGCCGGTCGCGGTCGACGGCAACTGGCTCGATCAGTGGTCGCTGAACCTGACCGAAGCGCTCGCCGCCGCCGAGGGCGACCCCCGCTACGACGTCTTGCGGAAATACGAGGGTGGCCGCCTGTTCTACGTGAACTCGTTCGGCTACCAGTTCAACCCGGAAGACCCCCAGAGCTACGACAACGGGCTCTGGTATCTGCCCAACGAGTGGCTGACCGGCATGAGCTTCGGCAAGTTCGCCGAGGAGTACGTGTCTCACCGCACCGTTCGGTTCGGCGAGCCGCTGATGTACGGCTCCTTCGAGGCGACCGACGACCAGGGCGCCGATCCGGTGGTCGACGACACCAACGTCTGGTACTGCGACCTCCCGGAGGGCGCGAACCCGCTCGGCAGCCTCCAGAACGGCGATCCCATCACCAACCTCGCCGACGTCACCGCCACCACGGCGGTGCCGGGCTGCACGCCGCTCGGCACCGGCTACGACTGGCACACCATGCCCCAGCTCCTCGACCGCGCCGGGGTCGTGCGCGACGAGGCCCTCGCGGAGTACGCCTCGATCGAAGCGGCTGGCGGTCCCTCCATTCCCATGGCGCTCCTCCTCGAGGACAACGCGTGGCGTCGGCCCGACGGGCACTCTCCCGGGCTCGATGGCTGGGCTGAGCTCCACTACAACTGGATCGTCCTGTCGGCCGACTCCGATCCCACGGTCGGCGGCCATGTCTCCGGCGCGTTCCAGCTCACCCTCGACGGGGTGACCTCGACCTCGCGGGTCATCGTGTCGGGCGAGTTCGAGTCCGAGCACATTCGCCGCGACAAGTGGACGTCGAAGAACCTGCAGGAAGAGCAGGACGTTCCGGTGTGCGGATCGGCAGACCTGATCGCCGAGTAGTCGGGCGCCCGAGGTCGCAGGCGGATAGCGAGGTTTCTCCACCGCGGAGTCTCGATGCGTTCGTCCTGCCTGCTCGCCCTCCCCTTCCTTGCCGGCTGCCTCGAGATCGGCAAGACGACCTACCGTTTCGACCTCGCCACGGGGGAAGGCACCCTCGTCCTCGGCGACATCCGCACCGACACCCCCACCGACGCCGCCAAGGACTTCGGCGAGCTGGTCAACAGTTACGTGCTCGGGAACAAGGTCAGCGAGGACCATCCCTCCTGGAACGTCGGAGATCGACGCCTGTACGAGGACGCGGGCACCCTGGCCGGAGAGGTGAAGTTCCGGTTCGGTCGGCCGTCCGATGTGGGCTTGTACCAGTACGACAAGAAGTCGCCGTTCCTGTGGTGCGCGGCCGACACCGAGACGGTCATCCGCACCACCGGCGAGATCGTGGCGCCGTACCCGAAGTGCGTGGTGTTCGACCGAAAGACGAAGGTCTTCGAGATCACCGTGCAGACGGGCACCCCGGGCAACGACGGGCAGAGCTTGCTGCCCGAGTTCAAGACGTGGGACGGAAGCGAGGTGGCCAGCACCGGCGACAGCGCCATGGAGGGCATGAAGGGCCTGCTCGGCGCGCTCAGCGGCCTCGCCGGGGAGGGGGGCGAAGGCCAGCCCGACCTGGGCGCGATGCTCTCCGGGCTGTCGGGAATCCTGCCTGCCACCGAGCCAGGAGAGGCGTGGAAGGCGCTCAACCTCCCGCTCGACGGCGGGACGGTGGTGTTGTCCACGGACCAGATGCTCGAGATCAGCTACGCCCAGACCGAGCCGGCGGCTCAGGTGGGCGCGTTCGAGAAGGCCCTCGCGGCGGCCGGCTGGAAGCGCACCGGGGAGGAGGCGGGCGCGGTCGCCTTCGAGAAGGCGGGGGCGTCGCTCCGGCTATCCGCGGTGAAGGCCGGCGAGACCGTGCTGGTCGTGCTCAGTCACTGACCCCCACCGTGGTGCTTGTGGTGGTGGCGGGCCTGCGCCTCGTCGATCGAGTGGGAGGCGAGCAGGTCCCGGTGGGCCTTCGACATGATCGCCAGGCGGACGTAGAACGCGCGGAGGGTCGCGAGCTCGTCTTCGTCGAGCGCTTCGACGTTCACGAGGCGGTTGCTCGCGCCGCGGGTGGCGGCGATCAGCTCGTTGAGCTTGAGGTGCACCGCCAGGCTGTCCTTGTTCTGGGTGTGCTGAATGAGAAAGACCATCAGGAACGTGACCACGGTGGTTCCCGTGTTGATGACGAGCTGCCAGGTGTCGGAGTAGTCGAAGATCGGACCGGTGATCCCCCACACGACGAGGATCGACACGGCCACGACGAACGCGGTGCTCGTGCCGGTGAACGCCGTCATCCGCGAGGAGAAGGCGTCGAAGATCGAGCGAATGACTTTGTAGACCGACCGAACACGGCGCATCGGGCGTCCTCCGGGCCAGGGTTGTGGCCTCGATAACCCACCTCCGAGGCTCGGCGGCGCGCGCGCCGGTGCGTCCCGGCAGGGGGGCCGTTGCTAGGGTTCCACCGCGGTCCACGGCAGCGCGATCGCCGCGAGGTCCTTCTGATAGCGAACCGCCCCGTTTCCGTCTTCGCCCGCGGTGTCGAGCCCGAGCCGGTCGTACAGCCCGCGGACCAGCGCGTTCTTGGCGGTGGGCACGTACTCCGCGCTGATCGTGCGATAATCGAGCGCTATCGCGCGATCGACGAGCCGGGCCCAGAAGTGCTCCTCGACCGTCCGCCCGATCGCCCGGCAGCTCATCAACAGGGTGTCGACCACCAGTTGCGCGGGGTCGGTGGGGTCGGGCACGGCGACCGCCACCGCGATCAGCCCGTAGTCCCCGAACCGGTCGGTCAATCGGAGGGTCAACCCGATGCTTCGAGGGAGCTCGAGCAGGCGGGTGAGCTCGGCCTCGGAGTGCCGGCGGGTGGTGAGGTTGAACTGGTTGGTCTTCGCGACGAGCTGGGCCACCCGGAGGAGATCCGCGGCGTCGATCGGGGCGACCTGGCCCCGCATCCGGAGCGAGGTGAGGTAGTCGCCCATCGTGGTGAACGCCGCCTGGTGGGCGGTTCGCTGCCCTTCGGCGGCGTACTGGGTGGCACGCGCCGCATCCTCCGCAGTGAGCGAGGTCGTCTCGAACCACAGCCCGTTGACGAGGTGCCGAACGACCTCCGACGGGTCGTCGGGGACCTCGGGCACGGTGACCCGCGGGAGGGCAGCGCGGACGTGCTCCCGCTCGAACCGGCTGTCGTCGAGGAAGACGAAGCTGTCGACCCCGAGGTTGAGCCGCATCCCGATCCGGGTCAGCGCCTCGGCCTTCGGCTCCCAGCTCGCTTCGAATACGGCGATGTCCTCGAGCCGAAGCACCATCTCCCGATTCTCGACGAAGGGCTCCCGGGCGTCGGCCGGGTTGTTCTTGGACGCCACGCCGAGCACGACCCCCCGGCCGCGGAGATCCTTGGCGTACTGTTGGACGGCCACGAACGCGTGCCCCTCGGGGCTCTCTCCGAGCTCCACCCCGTGCGGCCCGGTCTCTCCGACCACGCCGCCCCACAGCGTGTTGTCGAGATCGAGGATCAGCCCCTTCCGCCCCCCGAGATGGGTCGCCCGGAGGCCGGCCCACACATGGGCCGCGAGCCTCGCCGCCCCCGCCTCGCTCCACGGCTGCCGCGACCAGAACCACCGGCGAGGTTCGTAGAACGTTCGCCGGCCCAGCTCCCCGGACACCGCCGGGAGGTCGACGAAGTAGGCCCCCTCGGGGAGCGCCGCCCGCAGGCGCTCGTTCGCCGCGCGCACGACTGCGAGGTCGCCGTCGGCCTGCCCGGCCAGGAAGTACCCTCCCGCGCCGGGATGCATCCAGTCGAAGCCCACCTGCACGATTCGCGCGCCCCAGGTCGCCCGCGCGAGACCCCAGGCCTGCTGCCAGAACCCGACCGCGTCGTCGATCCGCTCCGCAGCCGGCCGACTCCCCTGGAGCAACCGCTCGTTCCACGGCACGAACACCACCGCCGTCGGGCGCAGCGCCGCGGTGGCCTCCGACACGAGGTCCTGCATCACGTTGTCGAAGGATCCCTCGCTCGCGGCCACCCGCACGTCGTCGCCGTGGGCACACCCGACGACGCAGTCCGCGACGCTCCCGAGCGTGGCCTCGCCGACCAGGAGGGCCCGAACCGCTGGCGCGACGCCGTCGTCGAGCTTGCGGACAAGGCGCCCGGCGGCTGCGAGCGCGAGCGGATCGGCGCACCCGCTGCGCAGCCCGGTGCGGAGCGCGGCACGGGCGAGGTCCGGCGCGCCCTCCTTCAGGTGCTTTCGCGCTTCCCGGAGAAAGTCTCCGCTGTCGCCGGTCACGTCAGCGGCTGCCGATCA
>CANLGQ010000029.1 GCA_947490265.1 Pseudomonadota bacterium
CCAAACCCCCTCACCCGAGCGAGCACGCATGAAGCACCGACCACTGAACCCCACCACCGGCACCGCCGGGCCGCCGGGGATCGATCGAAGTCTCGGCATCCCGCCTGCCGATCACAGCCGCGCGGCGGCGCGCTTGTTTAAGGCCTAGCTGCGCTCGGTCCCTTCACCGTCTTCATCACGGAGAGCGGGGAGGACGTGATCATGCGGCATTACGACGACGACAGTTGTGGGAACGCCGCTAACTCCTCGGCGGTCGTGGTGCCCTTCAACGTCCGCGTGGTGTCGCACGATGCCTCGGTAGACGTTGCAGGGACGATCTCCGTTTATGGCCAGGAACCGACCACCTTTCTCCTACTGGATGGGAACCCCGGCCTCACCGGCACGTTGCCAGCTTGGGCAACGGTCGCGGCCGACGCGAGGCTGCAAGACGAGTGCACCGACGCTGGCCTAACCGGCTCCTACGACGTTTTTGCATCGCTCGACGGCGAGACGGCCGCACCCGGTCTGTCGATCGACATGCATACCACGGGAGACTGCCAAAGTCTGGGTTCGTTGGCCATGGTTCAGCTAGAACCAGTGGAATTGTAACAAGCGATCGTCTCAGGCATCTTCATGCCGCCTTCGCGATCCACGTCTGGGCGGCAACGCCCTGGCGACCGCGACCGCAGGCCGCGCTCCCGTTATCCTCGGTGCAGAACCTAGGAGGTCCCGTGTGGTCCTTGTTGGCCGCGCTCGCCAGCGCAGGGCCCGCCCCCTGCGGGACCCTGGCCCTGCTTCCGTCCGCACGTGAATTGCAACGGATCCCCCGGTCCCCTGCCCTCCCTCCCGGCGAGCTGGCGCAGCGCGACGCGTACGGGGTACCGAACGTCCAGACCAGCGCCCACTTCGCCGTGCGCTGGGGGAACGGCGGAGCGGTGGCGAGCGCGGTTGTGGACGCGCTCCTCGCCTCGCTCGAGGACGCCTGGACCGTCCAGGTCGTCGAGATGGCCCATCCGCCGCCGGTTGGCACCGACGCCTACCTGTTCAACGTCTACGTGGGCGACACGGGCGACGGCGCCCCCCCAGGCTACGGGACCGGCGGCTACTACTGGGTCGACGTCGACGGTGCGCCGATGATCGTGGTGTCCAACGCCACGCTCGCGTTCGCCGATTCGGCCGACGCCACCGCGATCCACGAATTCTACCACGCCATCCAGGGCTCGCTCGACCGCTTCCCGTACGACGGGCTCGGGGCCTGGTTCTGGGAGGCCACCGCCGAGTGGGCGGCGATCGAGACCCACCCCACCAACCCCGACACCGGGTCGTTGCTGTTCGGGTACCTGCTCCTCCCCGACCTCGCAGTGAACGACTTCGATTATCCGGACAGCGGCGCCCTCGAGGAGTACCACCAATACGGCGCCTTCCTGCTGCCGCACTACCTCACCACCCGCGTGGTCGGCTTCGAGCTGGTCCGCGACGCCTGGGTGGTGCCCGGCCCAAACGAGGATCCACTGGAGGTTTTGCGCGAGGGGCTCGCGCGCGACGGAATCGACTTCGACGCGGTGTGGCTCGATCACCTCGCCGCCAACGCGACCTACGACTACCCCCAGGGCGAGCAGTGGCAGGCCGGCGTCGAGGCGGCGGCCCAGTGGTTCGGCGGAGGTCGCCCGACCACCGCGACCACGGTGGGCGACGGGTACCACGAGCCCATTCGGGTGGAAGGACCGGGCCGGGCGCCGGGCCGCTACGGATACAACCTCATCGAGCTCGAAGCCCCGATCCCCGGCGACCTGGAGGTCTGGATCGCCGGCGACGCCCAGGGGGATGCAGGGAGCCCGGCGCGCTTCGTCGCCGCGATCATCCAGGTGAACGGCGGCCTGCCGACCGTCACCCCCGTTCCCTTCGACGGCGCGACCGGCCAACTCACCCTTCCGGTGGCGGGTGCGGACGACCTTCTGCTCGTGGTCGGCGCCTTTACGCCCGACACGGCGCACTGGCAGGAGGAGGCATTTCCGTACACCTTCACGATGTCGATCGGCCCGCCACCCCCCGAGGGCGGCCGCGGGGTCACGATGGGCAACATCCGAGCAGAACCCCCCGTTCCTCAGGTGTGTGCTCCGGTCCGGCCGGGCGCGCTCTGGCTCGCCGCCCCGGCGCTCCTCGTCGCGAGGCGGCGCCGAGCGCGATAGCCGAGGAGATGCGCCTTCTCCTTCCGCTCCTCGTGGCCTGCTCCCCCGAACCCGAACCCGCCGGCGGCAGCCCGACCGTGCCCACCGGGACCGAGGACCCCGGACCCGATCCCCTCGCCCTGGATCTACCGCAGGGAACCTTCCTCGTCGGCCTCGCCGTCGCCCCGGTGGCCGGGCTCGTCGTCCCGTTCCAGTTCGACCTCGAAACCCGGGAGACCGACGCCGGCCCGATCTTCACCCGCTTCGACGTGCGGGCGGTCGGTACCGCCGACGCGCTGTCCGAGATCTTGACGAGCGTCGCCGACGTGCCGGTCTCCGCCGACGGGTTCACCGCGGAGATCCCCGAGTTCACCCTTCCCGCGGCGTACTCGATCACCGCCAGCGATGTGGTGGTCCAGCCGACCCTGGTGGCGGAGACCGCCTCCCCGGCCGGCTTCTGTGGCGAGGTCACCGGCTCGCTCGTCACCTTCGACCTCGATCTCGCCGGGAGCACGTTCGGCGCGATCCCGTGGGACGAGCGGGCGGCCGGGGCCCCGGGGAGCTGCGACGCCGGTCCGATCCAGGAGATCCCGCGCATCGCGACCTGCCCCGCCGTCACCGCCGGCGTGAACACCGATTTCCCCTCGGGCGGCCAGCTCCGGTCGTTCGAGGTCGTCGTCCCCGCCGACTACGACCCGCTCCTCGAATGGCCGCTCATCGCAGTTTTTCACGGCTTTGGCGGGACGTCGGGCGGCATGCTCGACGGTACGGGCCTGCGCCCCTACGCCGACTCCCTCGGCGCAATTCTGGTGGTTCCCCAAGGCGAAGACGACGCCGGATCGCCGCTGTTCGACGCGTTCGGCCCTCCGGAGTCGAACCTCGACCTCGTGCTGTTCGACGACCTGCTGACCTGCGCCTCGGCGTCGTTTTCCATCGACCCGGACCGCATCCACGTGACGGGAATGAGCAACGGCGGCCTGATGACCGGGTACCTCGCCGCCACCCGGTCGAACGTGATCGCCTCGGCCGCGCCGATGTCGGGCGGGATCGGAACCCCGGTGATCGACTCCGGCTACGCGATGCCCGCCCTGGTGGTCTGGGGCGGCGCGACCGACGTCGCGTTCCAGCAAGACTTCGACGTCCTCGCCAACCAGATGATCGACCTGTTTCTCGACGACGGGCAATTCGTCGTCGCCTGCGATCACGGACTCGGACACACCCTCGACCCGAGCTTCTGGCAGTGGGTGCTGCCGTTCCTGCTCGACCACCCCCGCGACCTCTCCGCCGAGCCCTACGCCGCCGGTCTGCCCCCCTCGTTTCCCGCCTACTGCGCGATCCGGTGAGCCCGACGTCGGGAAAGCGGTGCTTGAACTGTCCCCAAGCACGACACGACCCGTCGGCCACGAGGCTCCCCGCGGACGCGAGCGCAGGAGCCGTAGCGACAGTGATCGAGCCGTCCGAGGAAAAACCGTCGGTGCACAGCGGAGATCCCGACACGTCGGTCCATACACCTGGCCCCGCGGTGTCCGGCCCGCTGACCTCCAGGGGAAGGTCTGGATCGTCGTCCGCGGCGAACCAGCGCAAGGTCACGTCGCCGACCGTGCATGTGTCCAGGAAGAAGAACCAGGAGTCGCTCAACTGCGGACCGTTGATCTCGGGGTCGAGCTCGCACAATTCGGTGTCTACGACCTCCACTACGACCTCGCGAGGCTTGAGCACGGTCAGGGTCCAGGAGCCATTGAATAGCGCCACCCTGGACGTGCCGACCTGCGGAAGCGTTGTGGGGTTCCAGCGCAGAGGAGCCGAGGACTCACTCGACGGAAGTACCCCAACGCTCCCGACAGCTACCGGACTGGTGGTAAACAGGCCCATGTGCCCTTCGTTGCCCAGGTAGATAGTCCGAACGCACGGGTCGGCACCCTGTTGCTCGACCAAGTTGAATTCGAAATCCCGTGAGAGTGGCGACGTGCGCGGTTCGGGATCTCCATCGACCCACGCTTCGTAGGTATGATCGGGCTCCCAGGGAGTGGGGTCGGTGGGCGGAGTGCCTCCGCCCGCGTCCGTGGATGGGCAGGGGGTCCGGCATGGAGAAGCCTCGCCTGACGGGGTGGTTGGCGTGCCGGCTCAGCGCCGCCCCCCCAACCGCAGGTGATTGGCGGCGCTTGAAGGCCTAGGCGGTGGCCGTGCTCCACCGCCCACGCGAACAACGCCTCGCGGTTGTCGCGATCGCTCGTGACCGCGAAGCATAGCGCGGCGCGGCGTCGCACGGGCCCGGGGCGGCGAGGCGCGCGCACCCACCCACCGTGCGCTGCAATGCGCGCATTCCGGCAACGAAAATAATCCGGTAGTCGCCGATCCAGAAATTACTGTGGTACAATCGGGATCGGGAAGTTTTCTGGCCCTCTCGCGCTGCGAGGCTTTCCCGGACCTGCTACCGTCAGGGCATCCGAGGTGCACGACGCATCTCGAGCGAGGTCCCATGACGCGGCTCCTACCCCTCCTGGCCGTGACCGCCTGTCTCGCCCCCGGAGGCACCGGCGGCGGCCCCAGTGGATCGCGCACGACACTAGGGGGCACGAGCCCGACCGGCACGGCAACCACCGCTCCGACCTCCGGCGCCGACGTACCCTACCTGGCTCCCGACGCCGACGACGGGACGTTGGCCCACGTGGCACCCGTCACCAGGCTGATCGCGCCGGCCGAGACGACGCTGCAACCGCCGTTTGCGGGCGACTTCGACGGAAACGGCGTGGCCGACCTCGCGTTAAGAACCGATGGGGACACGGTGGTGTGGTTCGGTCCGCTGCCGGCCGGCGACCTCGACGCCGCCGCGGGTCAAGTACGGATTCCGGCTTCTGAACCAACGGGAGTTGCCGACATCGAAGGGGACGGCCGCGACGAGCTGGGCGTGGACGAGCGCCTGCTCGCGCTCCCCGCCAGCGGCGTGGTCACCGACGTGGCGGCGCTGTCGGTGTTGTACGTTCAAGGCGCCGGACCCGGAACCGGTCGCATCCTCGACGTTGACGGCGACGGGTTCCGCGACCTCGTGGTGCCGGACTCCTCCGAGTTGCTGTGGATCTTCTACGGTCCGCTCCAACCCGAGTACAGCGTGTACAGCGAGGCCGCCGACGCCGGCAGCGCCGTGCTCCGCGGGGAACAGTCCAAGTGCAACTTCGCCGGCAGTGTGCTGGATCTCGGCGACGTGACCGGCGACGCGCGCCCCGACATCGCTGTGCTCGATGGCTTGCTTCACTGGGGCGGGAACGCCGATTGCAGCGACCCCGATGTGCCGAACATCATCCTGGCAGGGGGAAATTACCGGGGCCAGTCGCTCGTGCTGGCCGACGCCGACCAGGCGGGCCTGGCCTACGACCTGGTGCCGTTCGGCGATCTCGACGGCGATGGCCGACCCGAGCTCAAGAACGAGAAGGGGATCTTCACGGCCGCGGCGCTGTATGAGGCGGGGGGCGCCGCCGAGGCCCTCGTGTGGCTTGGCGCGGGCGTGACCTTCGAGACCTTTCGCCCGGGGGTCTTCCTCGATCTCTCCGGCGACGGGCGCACGGAGATCCCGTTCCACAACGGACTCGAGTCCCGTGCCACCGATGGCGCCACCTCGCTCGGGGAGCTGACCGGAGATCTCGGCCAGCCCATCGATCCCTTGTTGAGGGGCTTCCAGCTGGTCGCAGATGTCACCGGCGACGGGATCCCCGACGGTGTCGCATGGGACACCGCCGTGGTGCGCGTGTACTCGGGCGCCGACCTGTCGGCGCGCTGGGTGCCGTAGGCGCACCCCCCCCCCCGCGGGGGGCACAGGAATCGGAGACTCGAGCGCCGCGGGAGCGGCAAAGGGGGAAGTGTGATGTGGATGCTCCTCGGCACCGCAAGCTACGCGGGCACCTGCGCTTCGGGTTGGTCCTGCGAGACAGTCTGGGCGGGCAGTATTGTTACCGATGCCATAGACATCGCGGTTGGGGGCGGGATCGTCGCCAGCGTCAGCGAGACCGGCGTGTGGATCTTCTTCAACCGGGTGGTCGAGGATTCGGCAGACACCTTCGAGAACCAGCTATTGGCGGCGAAGGTGAGCTGCAACTCGGCGGGCTGCGGCACGCACGGGAGCGGATACTTCAACTGGATCGAGATCGCCGAGCGAGCGGGCCAGCAGGCGAACACGGCCCCGAGTCTCGCGATCGACCCCGACGAGGAGCTGCTCCACTTCGCAGCGGTGGCCGACGACCCGCTCTGCTCGACCGGTACCCAGAACGCCCTCTACGGCGAGTGGGAGACGAGCTACGCGCTCTTGTACCCGACCTACGCGCTGATCGACGGCGGGGGTTGCGACGAGGACTGGGGCCACGGCCTCATCACCTACAACGCGACCAGCACCGAGATGGTGGTGGGCGTGACCTGGAAGGACGGCGACGAAGTCGCCGTGTTCGGGAAGCGCGACATCGGCACCGGCACCTGGACCACGCCGCCGAACACCGTGGGCGCGAGCGAATCCGATCACATCTCGCCGGCCTATCGGGTGTCCAACGGCAACAACCGCTACGCCTATCACGACAAGACCGGCGATGACATCATCTTCGCGAGCAGCAGCAGCGAGCTCGACATCGGCGACGGGGACTGGCCGGTGCTGGTCATGGACTCCGTCAACTCCCCGGCCTCCTGGCGGGTCGTTTGGGCCGAAGACTCGGGTTCGAATTCTCTCATTCGCGCGCGGAAGTGCAACGTCACCGACGACTGCTTCGACATCAACAACTGGGGGACGCTCCAGACACTCTACACGCGCACCGGCATCGATCACGTGCGGGCGATCGATTACGCCCTCGCCCAGGACGGGAGCCTGCACCTGTTCTGGGTCGACAACGATTCTGGGACAGTCAACGACCGCTTCCGGTATGCCAAGAAGTGTCCCAGCGGAAGCTGGGACACGTCGCCGAGCGAGGTGTGGACGCCCGACAACGGCGTGAACCTCGACATCGGGCGGCCCCACATGGCCTTCTACGAGGACGGCACGAGCGGCGTCCTGCTCGTTTTCGCCGACTGGGGCACGAACGGAAGTCTCATCTTTGCGAACGACCTCTGGTCCTGCCCATAGCCCTTCGGGGTTGATCGGAGGTGAACCGATGAGCGGGCGCCGCGCAGCGTGGCCAACCCCTCGCATCGGGCGGCTCACCGAGCGGCGCAGGCGATACGACCTCGCCGGTCGGTCGGGGCTCGCGCTGCTCGGCGCACTCGCGCTCGTCAGGCGACGGTCAGCCGGCGGAACACGTCGGCGAGATCCTGGCGCTCGGGGCTGAGCTCCACCAGGCGGTGGCCATGCTCCACCGCCCAGGCGAAACGCGCCTCACGGTTGTGGCGATCGCTCGTGACGGCGAAGCGGAGCGCGGCGTCGCCGGGGGCGGCGTCGGCGACGCGCGAGGTGGAGGCCTTCCTCGCCTGCGGAGATCCCGAGGACGGCTTCGCATGGCTGATGTGCAAGGACCGCGACCACCACGAACTCGTCCCCTTCTCCTGCAGGACCCGCGGTTTCTGCCCCGCCTGTGGCGGCCGCCGGATGGCCGAGCGCGCCGCCGCCTGGGTCGACACGCTCTTTCTTCCATGTCCTTTCGCAATCTGGAGTTTGCGAAACCCGGCGGGGTCCCGCGACCCCTCGCCGTATCGCAAGGTACGGAAGAGGATCCCACCCCCGGAACCCGCCGACACGCCGGCCGTCGTCTAGCAACGGTCGGGGAAGTTCGCCATCTCGTCCGGCCCCGAGCCCGATGGGCAGGGGGTCCGGCATGGAGAAGCCTCGCCTGACGGGGTGGTTGGCGTCCCGGCTCAGCGCCGCCCCCCCAACCGGCTGTGATTGCCGGCGCCTGAAGGCAGGCCTCCCCATCGGGTTCAATGCCCGGTCCCTCGCGACTGGCGATAGTCTATTTTCTACGCTGCGAGCCGGCTCACCCCGAGGTGCTCTGCAAGGCGCTTGGCAAGGAGCTCGAGGTTGCAGCGCATTGCGATGGCGTGGGCCTGGAGCTCCGCGGCCGCCAGTCCCCATGCTCGGGCTCGACGACCACCGTGCCGTGTGATCTGGGATATCAGGCGCTCACACTGCGTTCTGTCGCGGTAGATTGCCCGGAACTCGGGATCCTCCCACGCCGCGCGCGCCGCGCGGAGTTCCCGCTCGAAGGGATGTAGGTTGAGTACCCGGCCACTCTTCGGCGATCCGGTGAGCCGGACGTCGGGAAAGCGGGTAAGAGCACGGCGGAGGCGAACATGGTCGGTTGGCTGGCTTTGTCCGGATGCGCGGCGATCGAGGACGCGAAGGACGCAATCGCCGGGGCGACCGACACCACGGTGATGCAGGGGAGCGTGCTCGGCGTCCAACCCCCGACCGATCCGAACCTCGCCCCGCTCCTCGCTGGAACCGGCTTCGAACCTGGCACGAGCGCGACCGTCTTCCTCGCCGATGCGAGCAGCCCCGACGAGCTGGAGGACTCGCCCCTCACGGGCGCCTCCGTGCAGGTGGAAAGCGCCGTCTTGTCGGAGGGCGAGCCCGGCTTGTACACGGTCGCGCCGGATCAGGGCCCTGCCTACGAGGTCGGGGCGAGCTGGACGATCTCAGTGGACGACGGTGTGGCGCACGCCGCGAGCCTGGTGCTGCCGGCTCCGGCCGCCGACGTGCTCGGGACCGACCCGGTGATCGACCACGCCTTCGGTTCGCCGCTCGCGGTGGCGCTGACCGGCCTCGGCTTCGCGTCGTCGATCGTCGTGGTGATCACCCCCAGCGGCACGCTGTCGTTCAACAACACGCCGCAGACGATCGCCGAGCTCTATGACGCGACGAAGTCCGAAGACGTGGGAACGGTCGAGATCCCGAGTGACGCCTTCGAGACGACCGGGCTGTATGCGGTCGGGGTCGCGGGCATGGCGCACAGCGAAGCCGACGGCCTGACCGAGCTGAACACCCTGCTCTCCAAGGTTCGCGCCGGCGAGATGGTGTTCACTCCCGTGAACGTCCAGTAGTGCAACCCGACCGCCTGCAACGCCTCGTGCGGGACACCGCCCACCTCGACGCCGCCGCGACGTGGGCTGAGTACACCGCGCATTGCCGGGACAGCGACCCGGACGCGTTCCTGTCGTGGCTACTCAATAAAGAGCTCATCGCACCCGCAGAATTCGTCGAGCTTCACGGGCAGGACGAGATCGCCCTCGACGACCCGGAGGGCGGACAGGAGGGCAGCCGCTACGACGTGCTCGGGATGGTGGGCCGCGGGGCGATGGGCGCCGTGCACGTGGCGCGCGACCTCGCGCTGCGGCGGAAGGTCGCGCTCAAGACCATGCTTCGGCATGACCCGCTGCAGCATCGCCGGTTCCTCGACGAGGTGCGGATCACGGCGCAGCTCGATCACCCCAACATCGTCCCGGTCTACAGCCTGTCGCGTGACGCCGATGACCGACCCGCCTACACGATGAAGCTCGTGCGCGGGCAGACGCTCGAGCACCTCCTCGGCCAGGCGCGCGCGTCCACGACCCTGTCCGAGGAGCTCGCCCTGCCGGCGCGGCTGGACTGGTTCCTCAAGGTGTGCGACGCGGTGTCCTACGCCCACAGCAAGGGCATCGTCCATCGCGACCTGAAGCCGGAAAACGTCATGGTGGGGCGATTCGGCGAGGTCTACCTGATGGACTGGGGAATCGCCAAGCTCGTCGGACAGGCCGAGCGGGCCGCGCTCGCGGACCAGCCCAACGAGCCGGCCGACCGCACGCGGGCAGGCGCGCTCGTGGGCACCCCGGCCTACATGTCGCCCGAGCAGGCCAACGGCGAGAGCGAGCACCTGAGCCCGCTCAGCGATCAGTTCTCGCTCGGTCTCCTGCTGCACGAGATCACCACCCTCCGCCACGCCCGGCAAGCCGACGATGTGGTCGGGATGTTGCTGAAGGCCACCCAGGGGACGGTCGATCCCGCCCCCGGCCCCTCCGAACTCGCCGCCATCGTCGCGCGGGCCACCTCGCTCCGGCCGGCCGACCGATATGCGTCGGTCCAGGCGTTGGAAGCCGACGTTCGTCGCGTGCTCCGCGGCGAGCAGACGGTCGCGCTGCCCGACACCTTCACCGGGCGGATCCGCCGCTGGACGGTGCGCAACCAGGGCACTGCCGGGTTGTTGATCGCGCTGCTGCTGCTGGCGAGCGGACTCGGAGCCGCGTGGAGTGCTTATCGGCGGCAGGCAGATCTCGCCGAGCAGACCGCCGAAAGCCAGCGGAGAGAGACCCAGATCGCGCACCTGCTCGGCGTGGTGTCCGGGCGGGCCCAGCGGATCGACAACGACCTGCTGTGGTACGAGGGAATGCTCCAGGCCATTGGAGACACGGCGTTGTACGCGCTGTCACGGGGAACGCCGACCGACGGGCCGTGGTACCACACCAGCGCCTTCCGCGACCCGACCCG
Source organism: Pseudomonadota bacterium (assembly GCA_947490265.1). Taxonomy (GTDB): domain Bacteria; phylum Myxococcota_A; class UBA796; order UBA796; genus CANLGQ01. The sequence continues at coordinate 10,576 of CANLGQ010000029.1, forward strand.
CGCCCCGCCCGGGTTGTCCAAGAGCGGCGCATACGGCAAGCCGATCCATACCGAATTCCCGGTTTACACGGTCGCGCCCGGGATCCCGAGCGAGATCCACCAGCGCGACCTGTCGCTGCTCGACGGGCTCCGCGATCCCATCCGCAACGTGTTCCTGGTCGACCCGAGCCGCTCGACCCCCGAACCCGACCGCGAGGCGCAGCGCCAGCGGATCGCCACCGGAGCCGGGCCGCTGCGCTGGGCGTACGTCGCCTTGGAGAAATCCGGGTTGATGTACATGTTTCCTGGCGCGCAGGGCTGGGACGACAAGTACGACCCCCGTACCCGCCCGTGGTATCGAGACGGCGTGGGCCAACACGGTCGCGTGTGGAGCACGCCCTACGTGGACCTGATGGGCCAGGGGCGCCTCATTTCGTGCATTCTTCCGCTGTATGGCTCCGGGGGCGACTTCCTCGGCGTCGCGGGCATCGATCTCCAATTCAACAAGCTCCTCGATCTGCTTCTCGCGATGCCGGATCTCAAGGGCTACCGCGCCGCCTACCTGCTGACCGATACCGGTCGCGTGATGCTGAAGACCACCGCCGAGAACGACCCGATCGTCATCCCGCCGACCGAGGCGATCGACCCGGGCATCGACTTCGGGACGTTCGGACAGCCGGAGGTCGTCGCCGGAGCGAAAAACAACCGCCCAGGCCATTTGTTTACCGAGAACGAACTCCTCGTGTGGGCCCCGCTGCAGCACTGGGGCTGGACCTACGTCGTGTCGGCCGAGGTTCCCCGCTGATGCGCTACGAGCGGGTACACATCCAGGCGATCGAAATCGTGATCCCGCCGATCGAGGTGACGACAGCCTCGCTCGAGCGAATGCTCGGCCCGCTGTTCCGCCGGATCGGGGTGCAGGACGGCGTGCTGGCCGCGCTCACCGGGGTGGCCGCTCGCCGCTTCTGGCCCGATGGCGCCTTGACCTCGGACGGGGCGGTTCAGGCCGCGCGGAAGCTCCTCGAGACCCACGCGATCCCGCCCGACACCGTGCAGGCCCTGATCAACACGTCGGTCGGAAAGGACTACCTCGAGCCCCCGATGGCGAGCCTCGTCGCGGGAGACCTGGGCCTCGGTCCCCACTGCCTGAACTTCGACGTCAGCCACGCCTGCCTCGGCTTCATGACCGGCATGTTGAACGCCGCGAACATGATCGAGCTCGGCCAGATCGAGTCTGCGCTGGTGGTCGCCGGGGAGAGCAGTCGGACGGTGACGCAGGGGACGATCCGGAAGTTGCTCCAACCCGGCGTCGACTTCCGGACCTTCGGGGAAAACCTCGCGACGCTCACCCTCGGTTCGATGGGGGTCGCCGCGCTGCTCGTCCACGAGCGGCGAAGCCGGCACGGCCACCGTCTGCTCGGCGGCGCATCCCGGGCGGCGACCCAGCACAGCCGGCTCTGTCTCGGCACCCAGACCGAGATGAAGACCGACGCCCCCACCCTCCTCCGGGAAGGGGTCGACCTCGCTGAGCGCACCTTCGCCGACGCCCAGAAGGAGCTCCGAGTCGCGGTCCCCGACGTGAAGGAGTTCGTGCTCCATCAGGTGGGGAAAGCCAACCACGACGCCCTGGTTCAGCGGCTCGGCCTCCCGCCCGATCAGACCCTGCGGCTGTATCCGGAGTACGGGAACGTGGGAGCGGCCGGGGTGCCGTTCACGCTGGCCACCGCGGTCGCCCGAGGGCGGATCGGCTCCGGCGACCTCGCGATGCTGCTCGGGATCGGAAGCGGACTCAATTGCACGATGCTCGGGGTACGATGGTGAGGGGGAACCGATGACCCAGCCAAAGGAGCTCTCCCTCCGGCGCCGGGCCGCGGAGCGGGTACTCGAGACGGCGGCGGGCCTCGTGAACCGCGCCCGGCTCCGCGCCGGGCCGGCCGCGGTGGCGGATCTGGCGCTGCTCGAATCGCAACATGCCGCGTATGTCGAGCTCCACCGCCGATTCACCGAGCGGGCGCAAGCCGGTGATGGGGGACTGCAGAGCGCGCTCGATGCGCTCGACGCGATGTGGCAGATGATCCGCCAGCTCCGCGCCGGCGCCCCCGCGGTGCTCCAGACCCTGTCGAATGAGGCCGTGGTGGAGCGCCGGGCGCGGTTCTACCTCGAGAGCACGCGGTTGCTCGAAGACGCGATCCGCTCTGTGTTCGCCTCGAACCTCGGCCAGCTCGCTATCCCGCCGGCGCGGATGGCGGTGCTGGTGCGGGTCGCGCTCGAGGGGCTGGTGGTGGAGCTGGCGCAGGCCCGCAACGCGGCCGACGTAGCGACCGTCGACCAGGCGTACACCGACTTCCGAGCGCTGTTCGAACGCTCCGTCCTGCACGAAGGTCCGGCGGTCGAACCGATCGCACTCGAGCCGATCGCGCTGCCCTGGTGACCCGGAAACCAGCCGCCGCAGGCTGAGGTCAGGCCTTCCTGTCGAACAGCGAACCCACCGTGGCTTCCTCGGCCCGGAGGGTGGCCAGATTGGCCGCATAGGCGGCGCCGGCCGCGACCTGGGTAACGACCTCCCGCTCGAGGTCCGTGTTGGACAGCTCGCGCATCTCGCCGGCCGAGTCGAACGCGAACATGCCGGGCGATTGATCGCGGCTCACCACAGACGCCACGCCGCCGCCTTGGACGGTCTGGCCGTTCACCTTCACCGACTTGAACCCGTCCGTGGCCACGTTGGCCACGTTGTTCGCCGAACCCTGCAGGCGGTCGGAAAAGTGGCGCAGTCCCGATGCGGCGGTGCTGGAGAAGATGTTCATACCTCATGCTAGCTCAGGCGGGAAGCGTCCGCAACGGCAGGCCGGTCAGCGCACGGATGACGCCCAGGCTTTGGCCGGAGAGCTGCCAGTGAACCGCCGCGACCTCGAGGGGCAGGTCCAGCGCCAGTCGCAGGGGTTCCTCGGACCGGGGGGCAAGCCACCCCGGATCCGGCGCCTCGAAGCCGAACGCTCCCCCATGCGGCGCACCGTCGAGCTCGTCACCACCAGACAGCCCACGCGGTATCGTCGCCTTCGGCTCGCGCCAGGGCCGCGGCATCCTCGAGCTCGAGGTGCCGGCCGGAGGCGATCTCCGCGTCCAACGCGGAGGCCAGCACCAGGGCGAGCGTCTCCTGAAGCGCCCCGAGCGCAGGCTGTTCGACCGGGGGTACGGGCGTTCCGATGCTCTCGCGGAGCTGAGTCGCGGCGCCGAGCAGTCGCGCGGCACGACCATACCGCCCCAACGCGGCGTTTACCCTAGCTATCGCCTCGATCACCGAGGAGGCACGCCACACGTCTCCGAGATCCAGGTGGGTCCGCAGGGCCGCCCGAAGCGCGTCGTTCGCCGCCGCGTGATCGCCCGTTTCGAGGTCGCATAGCCCCAGCAGGTTCCGAGCCCAGGCCACCCCCTCCTGAAAGCCCGCGGCCTCGGACAACGACAGTCCGTGAGAGCACGCGGACCGGGCAGCCTCCGCGTCCCCCTCGGAGAGGGCGAGCCCACCCAGGTAGATCTGGGTCGTCGCCATCCCCTCGGCGTCGCCGAGCGCCGTGAACGCGGTCGCGGCGCACGCGAGCTCCGACCGCGCGAGCGCGAAGTCGCCAGAAAGCCATCCGACAAAGCCAAGATAGGCTCGCGAGCGCGCTGTGTTCCTCGGATCCTGCGACAACGCCAGGCAGGCTCGGTGGTGGGCCGTGGAGGCGGCGTAGTCGCCGCGCTCCCGAGCGACACAACCGAGAGCCTGAGTGGCCTCCAACCGGGTGCCCGAGTCGCTGTCCACCGCTGCGACGGCTTCCCCGAGCAGGCGACCGGCCTCGACGTAGTCGCACTGCAAGAAGGCGAGTCGACCAGCGGCATAAAGCGCGTGGGTCCGCTCGGTCCCGGTCGGCGCAGCCACCAACGCCCGCCGAAGCCACCGACGCCCCTCGTGATAGTGCCCCCGCAGGGCCCAGAACGGGGTCAAGGACCCCGCGAGGCAGACCGCCCGCGGATCGCCCGAGGAGAGCAAGTCATCGAGCACGGCTCTCAGGTTGTCGTGTTCCAGCTCCACCTGGTCGGGGCCCACCGCGCCGGCCGCGTGGGACTCCGCCAGCTCGAGCGCCCGTGCGATCCACCGCCCCCGGATGCCGGCCTCCTCCGGAGACCCCGAGCGCTTCGAAGCCGCGTAATCCCTCACCAGCGCCAGCAGCGAGAACCGGTCGCCGATCTGCTGAACCAAGCTGAGATCGACGAGCGTTCCGATGTCGAAGTCGGCGCCGGCGAGGCATCGCGCACCCTCGACGTCGAACGAACCCACATGCAGGCTCACCGCCCGCAGCCCAGCCTGCGCGGCAGGGGAGAGCGCGCCATAGCTCCAGTCGATCACCGCGCGCACGGTCCGTTGGCGCCGCGGCGCGGACCGGTCGACCGCGAACAGGTCGGCGAGCCGCTCGATCGCCTTCGTCCCCTGCCGAATCCTGCCGGCTGCGAGCTCCAGGGCGAGCGGGAGCCCGTCGAGGCGGCGCACCAGGTCGATCAGCACGGGCGCCGAGTCGTCGTCAAAAGAAAACTCAGCTACATTGTGGCCAATACGATCGAGGAGCAGCCGAAGCGCCGGCGACGAGAGGGCTTCCGAGAGCGACGCATCGGCGGCGGGCACGGCGAGGGGAGCGACCGGAACCCGGCGCTCGACCGCGAGGTGCAAGGGGACCCGGCTCGTGCAGAGGGCGCGGAGCCCGGGGCACCGAGCCAGCAGCTCGTCAATCACCGGCGCGGCGTCGGGGAGGTGCTCGAGCGTGTCGAGGACGAGCAACACCCTCCGCCCGCGCATCCAGGTCACCACCCGCTCGAGGTCCGTCCGGCGCGTGGGGTCATGGATCCCCAGCGCTTCCGCCGCAGCGGCGGGGACCAACGCCGCGTCGGACACCCCCTCGAGGGCCGCGAAGGCGGCGCCATCGGCGAAGGACCTCGCAACCTGGTGCGCCACCCCCAGGGCGAGGCGCGACTTGCCGGCGCCCCCGACCCCCACCAGGGTGATCAGCCGCGTCGCCGGCTCACTCAGCAACGCCGCGATGCCCGACACCTCCTGGGCCCGGCCCACCAGGGGAGAGCGGGAAACGGGCAAGGGCGGGCGCGCGGAAGTGTGGCGATCCGGCTCAACTTCGTCGCACGACAAGGCCATGCCGGTATCATACTGTGGGGCTGGAGGTCGCGCCGTTGCGGGTTGGGTCGTTCGAGCTCGACGTACCGATCGCCCGCGGAGGAACCGGCGTCATCTGGCGTGCTCGCCACGTCCAACAAGGCGTCACCGTCGCCATCAAAGTGCTCGACCGGGTTTCCGACCCCGAGCTGCTGCGAACCGAGGTGCAAGCCGTCGCCGCCCTCGATCACCCCGGAATCGTCCTCGTGTTCGACCAAGGGGTGATCCCGCCTGAGGTGGCCGCAGGAACCGGCGCGCGCCTGCCCGAGGGCGCACCCTGGCTTGCCATGGAGTTCGCCAGCCAGGGATCCCTGAAAGAGCACCGTGGCCCGATCGGTTGGTCCGGTCTGCGCACCCTGCTGCTCGGCCTGCTCGACGCCCTGGCCCACGCCCACGCCCGGGGCGTCATCCACCGCGATATCAAGCCGGGAAACATCCTCCTCGGGGGAACGGACGACCCGCGACCCGGGGCGAGGCTGGCCGACTTCGGGCTCGCGCACGTCGCGGACGGGGGCATCGCCGACGACGCGGTGACCGGGACGCCGGCCTACATGGCGCCCGAGCAGTGGCAAGGCGCTTGGCGTGACTTTGGACCGTGGACCGACCTCTACGGGCTCGGGATCGTGGCGTGGGAGCTCGCTACCGGAGACCCGCCCTACGTGGGCCCCGTGCCCGATCTGGCTCGTGCGCATACCCTCGGGGTGTTGCCCCAGTTTGCGAATCGCTTCCGGGTACCTGACGGATTCGTAGACTGGCTCCGCAGCATGCTGGCCCCGTCGCCCGCGTCTCGCTTTCGCCGCGCCGCCGACGCCGCCTGGGCGCTCGCCAGTCTCCCGGAGATCGACGAGGACGGCGAGGACGACGCGTTCTACCACCACAGCGCCCGGTCGCTGATCAGCAGCAACCCCACCATCACCTTGGACGACAGCCTGGTCCTGGCGAAGCCGACCGACCGACCGAGCGGCGTGGCAGGGCCCCACTTGCCCGCCTTCCCGCAGTCGTGGCGGCACGCGGAAGAAGCCCCCCTTCCCCCCCAGCTCGTCGGGGTCGGGCTCGCCCTGTACGGCCTGCGGGAGATCCGACTGGTCGGGCGCGAGCGGGAGCGGGACCGACTGTGGGGCGCCCTCTCTTCGGCGCTGGCCACGCGTTCCACCCGCGTCGTGCTCCTGCATGGGGCGGCCGGAAACGGAAAGTCCCGCCTCGCGCAATGGGTAGGACAACGGGCGCACGAACTCGGGGCGGCCACGGTGGTCCGCGCAATCCACGGCCCCACGAACGGACCGATGGACGGCCTTCTGCCAGCTTTTAGCCGATATTTTCGGGTCATGGGCCTCAGCGAGACGGCGCTGGCGGAGCACCTCGGCGCCAACCCGTATGCGCCCGAGCCGGAGAGGCTCGCCGCGGCGCTTCAAGGCACCCGCAAGCTTGCCCCCGAGGAGCGTTGGCGGGTCCTCGAGCGCACCCTCGCCGCGATGGCGGCTCGCCGGCCGGTATACCTCTGGCTCGACGACCTCCAATGGGGCCCCGACGCGCTCGGTTTCCTGGCTTGGTTTCGAAGTCGCCCCCCGATCGGACCCGTGCTCGTGGTCGCCACCGTGCAGGCCGAGGCGTTGGCAGAGCAACCCGCGGTGGCGGCGCGGGTCGACGCGCTCGACCACGAACGGATCGCGGTCGGACCCCTCGATGCGACCGATCGCCTCCAACTCGTGCGCGGACTCATCGGGCTTCAGGGCGAACTCGAACGGAGACTGGCCGAACGAACCGGGGGCAACCCCCTTTTCACGGTCCAGCTCGTGGGAGATTGGGTCGCGCGGGGCGTGCTGGTTCCTGGAAAGGGAGGGTTCGAACTCCGTGCCGGAGAGCGAGCGATCCTCCCCGACAATCTGCACGACGTCTGGGCAGCTCGGGTCAATCGCCTCCTCACCGACCGGCTCGCCGAAGGGCGCGTGGCCCTGGAGGTCGCCGCCGCGCTCGGGCAAGAGGTCCATGCTGGCGAATGGCAGGCCGCGACCGCAGGGGCCGGGGCCGGGATCCCGGCTGGCCTCGTCGAGGCGCTCCACGCGGCTCGCCTCGCGGTCCCCAGCGAGGAGGGCTGGGCCTTCGCGCACGGGATGCTGCGCGAGAGCCTCCAGCGCCTCGCGCAGGACGCCGACCGGTGGCGAGCCCACAACGAGGCCTGCGCCGTCACCCTCGCCCAAATCGACGGCACGTCGGAGATCCGCCTCGGTCGCCATTGGTATGCCGCTGGCCACTGGGCGCGCGCGTCGGAGCTGCTCAGACGGGGCGCCGAGGGCGCGATCGGAGACGGCGGACGCCGCGCCCTCGACGCGGTGCGACTCGCCGACGACGCGCTCCAGCGCTCCGGCGTGCCCGACCGCGATCCCCGGTGGGGCGAATTGTGGCTGACCCGGGCGCGAGCGGCACAGGAGGTGAACCGGCTCGACGACGCCCTGCGCGACGCGCAGCGCGTGGCCACCTGGGCAAAGCGCCATCGCTGGCACTCGCTGGAGCCCCGCGCCAACGTCGCGATCGGCGACGTGTTCAAGAGTCGCGGGAGCCTCCAGCAGGCCTACCCGGTCCTCGAACGCGCGATCGCCGGCTTTGAGGCCGAAGGCGACGCCGCATCCGCCGCCGACGCCCGGGTTGGACTGGCCCACGCCCGGATCCTGGGGGGAGACGGTCCGGCGGCGGAGGGCCTGCTCGCTCAGGCCAAGGAGGCGTTCACCGCGGTCGGCAACCCGGCCGGGCTTGCCCAAGTCCTTCGCTTCGAAGGAGACGCAGCGCGGATCGGCCTGCGGTACGACGAGGCCTGGGACCTGTTCCGCGAGGCGCATGCCCTCACCGAACAGCACGGCGATCGGGCCCGCGCCGCCACCAACCTCCACGGCATGGCCGAGATGGACCGGCTGATGGGCCGGCTCGATCGCGCGGAGGCCGGCTACCGCGAGGTCATGCGCACCCAGGACGCGATCGGGAAGGACTCACAGATCCCGAGACTCAACCTCGGTTTGTGCCTCACTGCGCGACGCGACTTCCCGGCGGCTCGGTCGGGCCTGCTGGAACTCCTCGGCGAGCTCGAAGTCCAGAGGAAGCCTGGTTACCAGGCTGTCGCGCACGCCGCACTCGCTGCCGCGACGGCCGGATGCGGAGACTGGCCAGCCTTCGATCGGCACCTGGACGAGTACGCCGAGCTCTCCTCCCAAACGGGGATGATCGACATCGACATCGCGAGCAGCGCCGAAACGGCGGCGAGCCTCGCCGAGCACGCCGGGGAGCGAGAGCGCGCCGCGCGGGCCTGGGAACTCGCGGGGACGATCTGGGAGGCGCTCGGCGAGCTCGCCCACGCGGAGGCGGCGTTCGAGCGCCGCCGGGCCGTCTCGCTCTAGTCAATCCGCTGTCAGGCTTGCGCCGGCGGACGCGCGATGGCGATATCCGAAGCGTCGACCCGAGGTGCCCATGACCTTCCTCTTCACCGTGCTCGCCTGCTCAGAGACCGATCCCGAAAGCGGCACCGATCCGAGCCCCGTCGAGGAGACCCCGACCCCGGTGGTGCCCCCTCGCCCGGTGGAGGAGCCCTCCGGCGCCTGCCCCACCTGGGCGGCGAGCGGCACCCAGGACCTCGTGTCGAACGGAGCCGATCGACAGATCGAGGCGTACTGGCCACAGAATCACGAGGGCCCGATCGGCCTCCTCTATGCCTGGCACGGCCTCGGAGATCGGGCCAACAGCTTCGGTCAGGTGCTCGACCTCGACGACTTTGCGAACGAAAACGACATCCTGGTCGTCGTTCCTTGGTCGCAGGCCCCGGATCTGGTGACCTGGAACTTCCTCAGCGGGGGCGGCGACGACCTGGCGCTGTTCGAAGACGTCCGCAACTGCGCGGCGCAGCACTTCGAGCTCGACACGTCGCGGGTCTGGTCGATGGGCTTCAGCTTCGGCGCCATCTGGACGACGTTCCTCACCATGCAGAGCTCCGACATCCTGGCGGGCAGCGTCGTGTTCTCGGGCGGAACCGGTGACTCCATCCAGCTCCAGTACTTCACCCCGGTTCGCCAAATCCCGGTGCTCGCGGCCTGGGGCGGCGCGGCCGACCAATACAATGGGCTCGTTCAGGCCGACTTTTCGGAGACGACCGCCGACTTCACCGATCACCTGGAAGCCGACGGCCACACCGTGGTGCGATGCGATCACGGCCTCGGGCACACGGTGCCGTACGAATACGACGACATCCTAAAAAAGTTCCTATTGAAGGAAGTTTTTGGCGTACCCTCTCCGCATGCCGACGGCGACGTCAGCGACCTCCCCAGCTACTGCTTCGGCGCAGAGTAGTCTGGATCGGATAGACCAGGGCATGCGCCTCGCGCTGCTCGTGCTGCTCGCCGGTTGCCCGGGCCCCTCAGAGCCGCCGGCCCCCTGCGCCGGTCCCCGGTGTCCCGAGATCTGCGCGAACGGCCTCGACGACGATGGCGATTGGATCGTCGACTGCGCCGACCTCGATTGCGCCGCCACCTGCGACGGCGACGGCGACGGCCACCCCGGTCCCCAGGTGGGCGGCCCGGACTGCGACGACCGAGACCCCACGATCTACCCGGGTGCGTCCGAGATCTATCACGACGGAGCGGACAATGACTGCGACCCCTCGACCGTCGATGACGACGAGGACGGCGACGGCGCGACCCCGCCCGCGGACTGCAACGACCAGAACGCGAACACCGGTCCGGGCGCCCCAGAGGTCTGCGGCGACGGCGAGGTGAACGACTGCCTCGCGAGCGAAACGCCGCGACGCGAGGCCTGCTACGGCGAACGGAGCCTGGGCACGGCCGATTTCAAGCTGTCCGGCGTGGAACTCGGTGGCACCGCCGGCGCCAGCGTCGCGGGAGTCGGCGATCTCGAGGGCGACGGCACCGACGATGTCGTGATCGGAGCCTACCAGCTCGGCGATCTCGAACAGGGCGGAGCGTACGTGCTGCACGGGCCGTGGGTCGACCGAGAACGCGACCTCGCGCCGGGCAATTGCGCGCTCACCGGCTGGGGTGATGGAGACTGGGCGGGCTCGTGGGTCGCCGCGGTGGGTGACCTCGACGCCGATGGACGGCCCGACGCCGGCGTCGGGGCCCGCTACCAGGACATCCCGGAGGATAACGCCGGTCGGATCTACCTGCTCGTGGAGCCCTGCACGTCCGGTCCGGTCGCGAACCAGGCGATCGTGATCACCGGCGAGCCGCACGACGAGCTCGGCACCGTGTTCACCGGCGGAGCGGATCTCACCGGCGACGGGGTCGATGACTTGGTGGCCGGGGCGCCGTTCCGAAACTTCACGGGCATCGCCGATCAAGGCACGGTGCTCCTTTTTGCCGGTCCGATCGACGTGGCGACCAGCACCCCCGAAGCGTGGGCCGCCATCTACGGCGTCTCGAGAGACGGAAACGCCGGAACGTCGGTCGCCCTCCCCGGGGACATCGACGGCGACGGTCGGGCCGACCTGGTGCTCGGCGCGCCGCTCGTCACCGTCGCCGGCCAGGAGTTCTCCGGCGAAGCCTACCTCTTCACCGATCTGACCCCCGGACTCGCCTACGTCGACGACGCCCGTTGGCAACTCTCTCAGGGCGAGGCCGGCGGCCACTTCGGCAAGGCCATGGCGAAGGTCGGGGACGTTTCGGCCGACGGCACGAGCGATCTCGCCATCGCCGCACCCGATGCCGGGGCGGGAAGCGTCTACCTGATCGACGACCCCGCCACCGAGTCGGTCGTCGCCACGCTGACCGGGGCACAGAGCGGCGACGCCTTCGGGGGGGCGCTCGCCGGGTTGCGCGATCTCGACGGCGACGCGGTAGCCGACGTGGTGGTCGGCGCGCCGAGCGCCGACGCGGTCGGCATCGACTCCGGAGCGGTCTACGTCTTCTTCGGACCGCTCAGCGGTTCGATCGAAGCCGCCGCGGCCGACATCACCCTGCTCGGGGAGGCCTCGTTCGACTATGCCGGAGCGTCGGTCGCCAGCGCCGGCGCCCTCGACCTCGATGGACACGAGGATGTCCTGGTCGGCGCGCCCTTCCACGACAGCCACGGCGCGGCATCGGGCATCGCCTACGCGCTGACGTTCGGGTGGTGAGCGTGCGCATCCCGCTGCTCGTCCTCGCGGCCTGTACCGGCGAACCTGAGGACTCGGGGTCGGGCCCACCGCCCACCGAGGTGGTGATCGAGCGCTGCGACAACGGGCTCGACGACGACGGCAACGGGGCCGTCGACTGCGCAGACCCCGCGTGCAGCTGGCTGTGTCCCGAGGACTGCGGAAACGGCCGCGACGACGACGGCGATCAGGCGATCGATTGCACCGACCCCGAGTGCGCCGGCACCTGCGACGGCGACGGCGACGGCACCCCCGACGATCTCGACTGCGATGACACCAACGAGGCGATTTATCCCGGCGCCACCGAGATCTACCACGACGGCCTCGACAACGACTGCGACCCGCTGACCGTCGATGACGACGAGGACGGCGACGGGTTCGCGCCGCCCGACGACTGCAACGACACCAACCCGAACACCTGGCCGGGCGCGGTCGAGGTCTGCGGCGATGGGGAGGTGAACGACTGCCTGACCCCGATCCCGCTCGACCCCCGGGCCTGCTACGGCGTGCGAAGCCTCGGGACCGCAGACTACCGCCTGTTTGGGGTCGTCCCGGAGGGGGGCGTGGGGGCGGCCGTGGCCGGTGTGGGAGACACGGAGGGCGACGGCGCGAACGACCTGTTGATCGGCGCCACCGGCCAAGACGGCACCGCGGGAGCCGCCTATCTCGTCCACGGCCCGCTCCCCGGTCGCGCGATCGACCTGCGCCCGACCGCGTGCGAGGTCAACGGCACGGCAGGCGGCGATCGGGCCGGCGCCTGGGTGGGCCCGGTGGGCGACCTCAACGGCGACCTGCATCCCGACGCGGCGGTCGGTGCGCCGGGCCAAGACCTCCCCGGCGTGGACTCCGGGCGGATCTACCTGTTGGTCGAGCCCTGCGAGACCGGCCCGATCGGCAACCAGGCGGTGATCGTGACCGGGGAGCCGGAAGACGGTCTGGGAACGGTGTTCACCGGCGCGGCCGACCTCACCGGCGAGGGCTACGACGATCTGGTGGCCGGTACGCCACTTCGCGGCGGCCGAGGCGCAGTGCTCGTGTTTGCCGGCCCGGTCTCGGTCGCGGCCAGCACGCCCGGGGCGTGGGCGGAAATTACCGGCGCAGTACCTGAAGATCTCGCCGGCTCCTCGGTGGTCCTCCCCGGCGATCTGGACGGCGACGGCGCGGCGGACCTGCTGGTCGGCGCACCGGGATCGGGCCGGGTAGCAGGGTTCACCGACGTCTCTCCCGGGACGTCCTCGATCGACGACGCCACCTGGCAGCTCGCTCTCGGCGCGGCGGGCGACGGGTTCGGCCAGGTGCTCGGCAAAGTCGGCGACCTCTCGGGGGACGGCACCGCCGACGTCGCCATCGCCGCGCCGGGCGCCGGCGCCGGGACGGTGTACCTCGTCGACGACCCCGCGAGCGGCGCAGCCGCAGCGACCCTGACGGGATCCGCGGACGGCGATGGTTTCGGCATCTCGATCGCTGGCCTTCGCGACATCGACGGCGACCTGTTTCCCGACGTGCTGATCGGATCGCCCGGGCACGACGCCAACGGCACCGACGCCGGCGCCGCCTGGCTGTACTTCGGACCCCTCGCCGGCGCCCTGTCCACCGGCGACGCCGACGTCGGCCTCCTCGGAGAGGCCCCCTCCGACGGAGCCGGAACCTCGGTTTCCAGCGCAGCGGACATGGATCTCGACGGCCAGGAGGACGTGTTCGTCGGCGCCCCGCACCACGACAGCTACGGCCCCGGGACCGGCATCGGCTACCTGGTGACCTTCGGGTGGTAATCGACGAGATTGGGGGTATAACTCATCATGCTCCGGTTCGCGTCAGTCGCCCTGCTGCTCGGGTCGTGCGATTCCCGGCCTGACCCCACGGCTCTCCCCGATCCGGGCCGCGTGGCGGTGCGCCGCCTGAACCGTGCAGAGTACGACCACACCGTGCGCGACCTCCTCGGCACGACGTCCACCCCCGCCGCCGACTCTTTCCCGGCCGATGATTTCGGCAACGGCTTCTCGAACCAGGCATCCGTGCTCTCGCTGTCGCCGCTGTTGCTCGAGATGGTCGAGCGGGCTGCCGATCTCCTCCTGACCGAGATCTCGATGGAGCGCGAGGCCGCGGTCAGCACCCTCACCGTCGCGGTTCCCGAGGGAGCCCGACAGCTCTGGGCGGGTGCCTCCGTTGCGCTGGTGGTCACGGTCCCCACCGCGGGCGAATGGGAGATCACCCCGCTCGGTTC
>CANLGQ010000030.1 GCA_947490265.1 Pseudomonadota bacterium
CCGCCTGGGCCGCTATTTCAGCTCTATCCGAAGCCCTCTGAGTATGGCTTCTATGTGGTCGGACCCGGGGCCTACAGCAAACTCGGCGCGGTGGAGGTTGTCACCCGAGGCAACGTGATCCGGAGCCATCGCGGCTTGAAAGAGGTTGGCGAAGCCTACCAAGAGGGCTCGCGCATGCGGGTGCTGTTTCACACCGAGCTCAAGCTCGACGAGATCATGCGCCTCGGGCTCGAACTCCACATGCTGAAGTATGTGGACAAGGCCGAATTCACCGGTCCCATCGCCAACCAGCAGGTCGACGTGAACCTGTGGAGCTCGGATCGCGATGTTCCGGTGGAGGTCAAGCCGCTTCGGAGTCGCACCGACTACCTGCTCGTCTCGAGCGAGGAGCTTCAGCCGGGCTACTACGCTTTCCAGACGCAGGGTCTTCTGGACACCCGAGATCCGGAGCGCTTCAACCAGATCCCCGAAGAGCTTCGCGTCGTCTTCCCGTTCGAGGTGCGCTGATGTGGCTCTCCCTTGTCGCAACCGCAGCGATCGCCGGCCCGCCGGAGATCCCCGACCGCGCGCCAGACCAGACGTTCACGGTCGAACTTGCTGCCGGTGCGGTTTGGGACAACGCCTGGGCTTGGCAGAGTACGGTCGCCTGTTTCGCGGCTGCGACGGCCCCGTCGTTCAATGGCCCGCAGCAGTTCCTCGTGCTCCCACAGAAGGCGGGCACCGACTTGATCGTGCGGGCCAAACCGGCTTCGGGCGTTGACGTCGCCCTGTACGGCTTGCAGCATGGGGCGCTCTCTCGTGGCCAGCGGCCCCCCACGATCACCTCAGCGTGGCGTTGCTCCACCTCGTGGCTGGCGGCCGCGGGTCAACCCGAGAGCTTCAAGCTGGGTTCCGGCAACGGCGACCTGGAGGTGGTGCTGGGTGTCGTCGGGTCGAAGGGCACCGCCTCCGGCAGCGTCACCGTCGAGGTGTGGGAAACCGCCGGGCGCACCTACAGGCCGGAGTAACGGCAGACGGCGCCTAGTTGTAGCTGGCGCCGAGGCCCGGGAAGGTGTTGTCCACGTCAACGCGAACGGTGTCCGGGTTGTCGTGGAGGCGCGTGTTCGTGCTCGATCGGGCGTTCGCCACCGTGGTGTCGGAGTGCGGGCTGCGCGGGTCGGCGTCGATCACTGGATCGAGCCAGGTGGTCAGGTCCTGGAATTGCGTCTCGAGGTCGAGGTCTTCGACCCGATCGGCCATCTCGAGCACCTTGATGGCGTAGTCGCGCTTGCAGCCGGTGTTCTGCAGGCACCAGCTCCCGAGCTGTCCGCCAAAGCTCCAGGTGCTTGGCGGAAAATCCCACGTCCACTCGGCTCCTGCGGGCACGAGCCACACCTTGTAGTCGGGGCCCACGTACACGCGCCAGTTGTTCGGCGCCTTGTAGCCGTCGGTGTGGTTGACGAGGTTCTCCCAGGCCATGTAGGTTAGGAACGCGTCTTTTTCAACGAAGTTCCAGAGTTGGGCGACCGCGTTGTCGTTCGCGGCGCCCCCACAGGCGGCCGAGGCACTGTTGAGCGCTCCGAGTACGAGCGGATCGGGCGGCAGCGGGCCTTCTTCATAGTTGAAGGCAGGATTTCCGTTGCAGAAGTCGCCCCAGCCGGGGTTCCCGCCCTGGCCCTCGTTGGGCTCGAAGATCGCCCCCACGTCGCCGTCGCCGGGGAACGCGTGCTCGATCATCTTGTTGTCGTAATCCTCGATCATCATGTAGATGCCGTAGTAATTTCCGTTCACATGCAGCTCGGCCCAACCCACCCGGGGGGCCATCAGCCCGGACTCGCGGGCGAGTTGGTAGCTCAGGTAGTCCCGCGTTCGCGTCGGATCCATCACGTTGCCGTTGTGGAGCTTAAAGCCCTTGAGCCCGCGAAAGCGTGCTTCCGGGAGGTACTGGTTCACGTCGACCTTGAACTGTGGCTTGCCGTCCATGAGGTCGAACGAAGCGCTGCCTTTGAGGCGCACATCCCATTGGGCATAGTGAATGCCGTCGATCGTCACTTCGGCCCACCCCCAATTCTCGTCGTAGCTGTTGATGATGTCGAACTGGGCAGCGTTGAACGTCCACTCGATCTGGTGGATCATGGTGTTGGACAACGCCAGATCCGTGGGGTCGAGCGAATCGCTCGCTGCGGTGTTGTTCGCTCCGGGTGTGGGTGTGGCTGTACCGACCCAGTAGGCGTCGCCGTCGGGATACCGCTGCCAGGAAACGTCCGATGGAAGGGCTGGAATGTCGACCTGATCGGTGACGTCGAGGCCGACGGACACTTTCAGCGTTTCCCCTTCGGACGAAATCAGGAAAGGAAGGTGGTTTTCGCCCGTTCCCTCGTCGGCATAGAGGACCCAGGTACCGCCCGGCGGGATGGTGCCCTGCGCTTGACCCTCCCAGACCACTCCGCTTTCATCGGCGATCCGGATCTCGGAAAGGGGAATCGGGTCGGTTCCTGGGTTGTACAGCTCGACCCAGTCCGGAAGCGCGTCGGCGTCGATCTGCAGGGTCGACTCGTTGTCCGACATCACCTCGTTGACCACCAGGATGCCTTCGACGATGACGAGCGGTACGTCCGTGTCGCTCCCGTCGGTGGTGTCGCTGGTTCCGTCGCTGGTTCCGTCCTTGCCATTCGGATGGCCGCCCGGGTTGGAAGAGCCGCATGCGGTGAGCATGAGTAAGGAGAGGAGTTTCATGAGATCTCCATCGGGAGCATCGGTCAGTTGGACGAGGCGCTGAGACCCGGAAAGGTCGCGTTGACATCTTGCCGCACGTCACCCGGGTTCTGCTGCAAGCGGGTGGAGGTGCTGTCCCGCGCCCCGGCGACGGTCGCGTCGCTATGGGGGCTGCGCGGATCGGCGTCGATGATCGGATCGAGCCAGGCGGTCAGGTCTTGGAATTGGGTGATCAGGTCCAGTTCTTCGACCCGGTCGGCCATCCCGAGCAGCTCGATGGCATAGTCGCGCTTGCAGCTGGCATTATCGATGCACCAGTCGGCCAGGTTTCCGCCGAACGCCCAGGGTTGCGGCGTATAATCCCAGGTCCACTCCGCGCCGGCGGGCACCAAGTGGACTTTGTAGTCCGTGTCTACATAAACACGCCAGTTGTTCGGGGACTTGTAGCCGTCTCCGTGCTGGATCAGCGACTCCCAGGCCATGTACTTGAGGAGTTGATCCTTGTCGACATAGTCCCAGATTTGCAGGACGTTTTCATCGGATGGCGTTCGGCCGCAGATCGTCGAGGCGTTGTTCAGGGCTTCGAGGACCAGCGGGTCGATCGGGAACGGACCCTCCTCGTAGTTGAACGCGACGTCGCCTACGCAGAAGTCGCCTCCGCCCCATCCGCCGTCCGCCGTCTCGTTGGGCTCGAAGAGCGCGCCGAGGTCGCCCTGGCCCGGGAAGGTGTGTTCGATGAACTTGTTGTCGTAGTCCTCGATCAGCATGTAGATGCCGTAGTAGCTGGCGTTGATGTACAGCTCAGCCCAACCGACGCGCGGCGCCAGGAGCCCCGACTCGCGCGCAAGCTGGTAGCTCAGGTAGTCGCGGGTGCGGGTCGGGTCGAGGATGTTGCCATTGTGAAGCTTGAAGCCCTTCAGGTTCTGCCAGCGGAACTCCGGCGTGTACTCGTTGATGTCCACCTTGAACTGGGGCTTGCCGTCGAGCAGGTCGAAGCTGGCGCTTCCTTTGAGGCGGATCGCGATCTCGTCGTAGCGGATGCCGTCGATCGACATCTCCACCCAACCCCACGCCTCGGCGCTGGTGTTGATGATCGCCATCTGCTGTTCGTTCATGGTCCACTCGATCTGGTGGATCATCCTGTTCGACAGGGCGACGTCGACTGGATCGAGGGTCGCGCTCGGCTCGGAATTGGCAGCTCCGGGGGTCGGGATCGCCGTTCCCACCCAGTAGGCGTCGCCATCGGGAAAGCGCTGCCAGGACACGTCGCTCGGGAGCGCCGGAACGTCGACCTCGTCGGTGACCTCGAATCCGACCGAGACCTTCAGGGTCTCCCCGTCCCCGTCGATCGTGAACGGGAGGTGGTCGGGATCGGCGCCTTCGTCGGCCAACAAGAGCACCACTGCCCCCGGTTCGACGCGTCCGGGCCCTCCCTCCCAAACCAGACCGTCGGCGTCGGCGATGCGCACGTCGGCGAGGTCGACGGCCCGGTTGCCCGGATTGAACAGCTCGATCCAGTCCGGCAGGGTGTTGTCGTCGTTCTGGAGCGTGGACTCGTTGTCGGACATCACCTCGTTGATCAGGAGGACGCCTTCGGCCGGCGGGCCGTCATCGGTCGGATCCGGGGTTTCGGTGGGGTTACTCGAAACAGTCGGGTCTGGCCGGTGGCGTCCAGATCCGTCCGTTGCCGTGCATCCGGCTACCAGGGCGATCCAAAAAAGAGGCATGGGAGCTCCGCGACCCATCGGAATTCTACCCGCGTACTGGCGGAACCGCAACGGTCTGCGCGCTGCGGTGGCTCAGTCCTCCCACGACCAGATCCGGAGTCCCTCCGCACCCGTGGCGAGCCACCGGCCCTTTGAGGAGAAGGCCACGCAGGTCACCGGACCGTTGAAGGCCCGAACGAGGTCGGGGTGGATCCGCTTGTCGAGGCGATCGATCCGGGCGAGGGCGACCGCCCCGTTGCGCGTCCCGAGCGCCAGCCACACCCCGTCGCGGGAGATGTCCCCGGCGGTGAGATCCGGGAGGCGCATCGACCGCGGCATTCCGCCCTCCTGGGTCCAGACGGCGATCCCGGTCTGGGTAAACCCGAGGATGAACCGGCCGGCGGGGCGGAGCCGGTGGAGTGTTGGTTCGTCCTTCGGGAGTTTCTCCTTTCCGAATTGCACCACCTGCAGCCCCTGCTCGGTGGAACGGCAGAGCAGCCCTTTGCGGCTCTCGTCGAGCGCCGCGATCACCCGCGGGGGAAGCGGAACGCGGTGCTTCACGACGCCGTCCTGGACGAGGTGGAGCGCGCGCCCTTTCTCCTCGTCTCCAAACATCAACACATAGGGATCAGCGAAGAAACCCTCCAGGCCCCCGAGGAATTCGTGCTTCCCTTCCTGGAGCACCTCGCCCCTGGGGGTCAACACCTTCCAGCGCCCCTCGCGGGTCATCACGAGGATCTTGGAGCGGTCGTCGTGAATGGAAAGCACGGCCGGCTCGCCGAGATTTTCCGCGATTGTCCGCGTTCCGAGTACCGGATCGACCGAGATGAGCATGCCGTCCCGCGTGGTGACAAGCAACTCCTCACGCCCTGGCATCCAGGCCAGGGCGGTCGGGGCCTTCACAGGTGGGCGAAGCACCGGTTCCAGACCGCTTCGCTCGTGAAGGTAATGAGCTTCGGTGATCTCCCTGCTCATCGCGGACCCTCCTTACCACACGCGGAGGGAGTTGGCGCGGGTGCGACTCATGCGGGCCGGCGATCCTGTAGGATAAAACTTCGTTCGTCCTCGGAGAGCGCCACCGGGTAGTCCCCGGTGAAGCACGCGGCGCAAATGGCTGTGCCGCTGACCTCGCGCAGGCTGGCCTGACTCAGGAACGTGACGCTGTCGGCGCCGAGGCGCTCGGCGAGTCGAGACTGCACGTCGGCCGGGCTCCACTCGGCTGCGACGAGCTCCTCGCGGGAGGGCATGTCGATCCCGTAGAAACATGGGTTGCGAACCGGTGGAGAGAAGATCGCGATGTGGAGTTCTTTCGGGCGAAGCCTGCGGACCATCTGGATGATGCGCCGCATGGTGGTGCCGCGGACGATCGAGTCATCGACCAAGATGACCCGCTGATCCTCGAATATCTCTGCGATGGGGTTGAGCTTGATCCGCAGCGTCGCCTCTCGGGAGGCCTGGTCGGGCATGATGAAGGTCCGACCCGAGTAGCGGTTCTTGATGAAGCCCTCCTGGCAGGGCAACCCCAGGCGCGTCGCCATGCCCATGGCCGCCGGGCGGCTCGTATCGGGCACAGCGACCACGACGTCGCCGTGCAGGTCTCGGGCCGCGAATTCCTCCGCCAGCTTCTGGCCCATCTTCCAGCGGGTGGTGTAGACCCGGCCCCCTTCCATCCTCGAGTCGGGGCGCGCGAAGTAGATGTCCTCGAAAATGCAGCGACGCGAGGTCTCTGGCGCGATCGGCAGGCTAATCGGCGCCTCGCCCGCTCGGAAGAGCATGACGTGGCCGGGGGGGACATGCCCGAGCGTCGTGAAGTCGAGGACGTCGAGGGACACCGACTCGCTCGCGGTCATCCAGGCCCCGTCGTGCCGATTGCCGTACACCGCCGGGCGGATGCCGTAGGCGTCGCGGAAAGCGATCAGGGTCTCCCGGCCGTCGACCTCGAGGACCGCGACGACCGAGTAGGCGCCCTTGAGGCGGGGCGTGGTGGCGCGAAGCGCCTGGACGAGATCCTCGGTGGTGTGGCGGGTAGCCCGGATCGCGGTGAGTTCTTCGGCGAGCACCAACAGGATCGGCTCAGCATCGCACCGCGAGACCATGCGGATCCCGCGCGACTCGAGGTGGGCTTCGATCTCGGCGAGGTTGGTGAGGTTGCCGTTGTGGGCGAGGAGCATCGACGGGCGTTGCGACAGGAACGGCTGAGCATCGCGCCGCCCGCCACCTCCGATCGTGGGGTAGCGAACGTGGCCGATTCCGCTTCCCCCGCCGAGCGAGGCGATGACATCCGCTGGAATCGCCTGGGAAACCAGCCCGACGTCTTTGTGGACCGCCGCGTGCCCACGCGACCAGACCGCGACGCCCGCCGCGTCTTGTCCGCGATGCTGGACCGCTTGGAGCGCGATCACGAGCGCCGGGGTCACGTGCTCCACGCCGATGATGCCAACGAAACCGCACATGAGAACTCCGATCAGTCGGCCGCACCCAGGCGGTCGAGGAGGGCCTTGAGGATGTGGGCCTGGTACCAGGCGTCGTAGTCGGCTCGGTGGATCTGATCGGCGACGGGCCGCGGGAGCGACAAGCGCTCCTCCAGAACCTCCTTGTTGGTGTCGAACCAGTGGAGGCCCAGCCCGCCCATCGCCAAGGCCTTCGTGTCGAGCGCCTTGTAGCCGAAGGGGTTCGGTAGCCGATGCACGTGATACGCATAGGAGACGAACGACCAGTCGAAAGGAGCGTTGTGCCCCACGAAGACCGGCTTGCTCCCTGCGACGGTGCGCGACCCGACCCATTCGGTGAGGTCGGCGAGCACCGCAGAGAGGTCGCGACCGGCCCGGCGAAGGCTATCGATGTCGAGCTTGTTCACCTTCATCGCCCCGGGGTCCACCGCAGGGCCGGTGGGTTTGATCTCGGCGTAGAAGGTCTCTCCGATCGCGCGCACTCCGTCGCGCTCGGCGACGTCGACCGCGCCGATCGAGATCATGTCGTACCAAGCCGGAATCGGCCCCGAACACTCGATGTCGACACAGAACCAAGTGGCCCGAGGCAAGGTCGCCTCCATCCGAAGCGAGGGAACTTCGAGGTAGCTCACCCGACCCCCATTGGCCATCGCGCATGACACCTCGTGCGCTCGGATGGCTCGCCGTGGCGTCTGCCCTCCCGATCGCGGTGCTGGTAACCTCGGCTTTCGTCGGCCTGGGCTTTGCCCGCGAGGCGGCTCCGTGGCTGATCTCCGCCAGCGCGACCGGGCTGGTCCTCGGCCCGCCGATGGCGGCGGCCGCGGCCGCGGCGCGGGAACGCCGCCCGTGGGTGCTGGCGGTCGGATTATGGTCCTGGGCACTGGCTTTGCTTGTGATGATGCCCGTCTATTTTCCGGGCGAGCGGGCGGAAGCGGTGGCCACGGGTCTCGCGCTCTTCGGACTGGGCTTGGCGGTGGATCCGCTTGCCCGTGCGGTGGCGGGCTGGCTCCCATCGGAGGGGATGAACGCCCATCCTTCGGCTTCCGAGGCTCATGCGATCGCGGTCGTGGACCCACTGCCCTCCGCGCCCCTGGGTGAGGATCAGATCGCGTTGCCGTTCGAGGGGGAGGGCAGGCGGATCTCCATCCCGGTGGTCTTCTCGCACGGCGATCGCACGCTCGAAGCAGACATGACCTTCGACACCGGCGCGACCTTCACCACGCTTCCGCTGGCGGCGTTGGAGAAACTCGGGGCCTTGCCCCTCGACTCGAGCCCGGTGATGAAACTCCACACCGCGAACGGCGAGCGGGAGGCTCAGCTCGTCCTCCTCGATGGGGTGTGGCTGGGCGATCTGGAGCTCAAAGGGGTCGCGATCGCGGTGTGTGACCTGTGTGTGAGTGGGGAGACCACCGGGCTGCTCGGCCTCAACGTGAGCGGCGCGTTCAACATGAGCATCGACGCTGATCGTCGCGAAGTGGTGTTTAGTTCACGTGTTTCCTTCGATCGTCACCTCGACATGCAGCCTTTCCTCGAGGTCGATGCATGGACACGGCAGCTACCCGGAGGTCGGATCGAGGTGGGGGTCGACGCCCGAAATGCCGCGAATCGCGCGGTGGAGTCGGCGACGGTCGCCGTTCGCTGCAAGGAGTCGACGTGGGGGGTCGACGTGGGTCTCGTTCCCGCGCTCGGGGAAATCAAGACCAAGCAGAAGCTCCCGTTCCACCAACCTTGCGACCGATACGAGATCGGACTCGAGCAGGCGCACTGGTAGCCCGGTCACACGTCGGTCGCCGCCTCCGCCTCCGACTCGGGTAGGTCGATCGGGTGAAATTCGTACGTGGTCTCCCCTTGGAAGCTGGCCGACGGTAGCCAGTTCAGATCGAGGACCTCGACCCCGAGCCAGACCAGGAAGAAGATCTTGAGCGACTCGTCCTTCGGGACGTCGGCCTCGTTCTCGCCGCGCTTGCGCTCGAGCAACGCCATCAGGGCCTCGTCGAGGACGTGCGGTTGTGCCCGCCAAGACACCTTGCGGAGGCGATCGGCGAACCCCTGATCGAGCGGGAGCAGATCCGGGACCGCCGCCTGGATCCGGGCCTCCGCCGCGCGGACCTGCTCCCAGGTGGCGCCGCGCAGGCGCCCGCCGGCCAGGTCGAACATGCGGGCCACCACGCCGACGAAATACACGGCCACCCCGGCCGTCGTCTGGTGCATCGACTCGGCGTTTTCTTCGACAAACCGGGTCAGGCGCCTCTGCTCGCGAAGCAGCCGCTGCAGCGTTGCCTGGTGCGCGGGCGGGTCTTCACCGATGGCGTCGGACCACAGGTGCACCAGGGTGCGCGGAAGATAAGGATTGGCCACGTCGCCTCCACGAGCGCCCTTCTAACGGGACGACCTCGCCGTGCCACCGTGGACACGCAGGGCGCCGCGCTTGCCGGTTGGGTAGAGTGTAGCGGGAGGGCGGGTCATGGCGCGCAGTTTTGCCCGGTTGGCGCTGGCTGCCAGTGTCGCCGTCGCGCTCGCTGGCCCTGCTGCGGCGTTCGATCACGCGCGCCTCGCCGGGGTACTTTCGCACACCGAGGCCGGAAAGGTGGATTATTCCGCGATCCGGGCGAGGCAACCCGAACTCGAGGCCTATCTCGACTCGGTCGCGGCGGCCTCGGGGCCCCAGAAGCTTGGCTTCTACCTGAATGCCTACAACGCCCTGGTGATCCAGGCGCTACTGGCGCAGCCAACCCTTCCCGCGAAGGTCACCGACGTCGACGGTTTCTTCGACGGGAAAAAACACAGCGTCGGTGGCCGTTCGCTGACCCTGAACGAGCTCGAGACGATGGTGCGAACCACGTGGCGGGATCCGCGCATTCACTTCGCCTTGAACTGTGGTGCCGTGTCCTGCCCGCCGCTCCGGGCGGTGCCGTTTCCGGAAGACGAGGTCGCATTAAACACCGTGCTGAGCGACCTCACCACGAAATTCTTGAATGGGAGCGGCTTCTCGGTGGACGAGTCCAGAAGGGAGCTGGTTGTGACCCGGCTGATGGACTGGTACAAGGACGACTTCATCGCCCAGGAGGGCTCGGTGGAGAACTATCTCAGGAAGTGGGTCACCGACGCCAGAAAGAAGGCCCAGCTCGAGTCCGGCCTCGCGGCCGGCTACGCCCTGACGTTCCAGGCCTACGACTGGCGTCCAAACAACCGGTGACGGGTGCTCGTGGTTGAACATCGCGCTTCTGATCGATGCCGGTGTGAGACGCCGTGGGCTTTGGGGGGCGGCGAAGCCAGCCCCCCAGCGGGGTTGCCGGGGCAGGGCCCGTGCGAGGCGCGCGGATTCCGACCCCTCGGAATCCGTGTGCCGATAAACTAGGTCGGCAGCGGTTCATCGAGGAAGCGGAGGAACGGCCGCCGCCAGAACGCCTTCGCCGTCTCGGGGGCGAGTCCGCCGGCGAAGTCGCGCGCCATGTCACGGCCGGCCTGCCGGTGGGTGAGTTGCTCCGCGCCGACCGAGGCTTCGGCGAGAAGCGCGCGGGCTTCGAGAGTCAGCAACCGGAATCCGCGGCTGCCGGCGATCTGCACCACGGCTCGGGCCACGGTGCGGGTGGCTTCCGCGTCGCCCAGTTCCAGGTGGACCCAAGCGAGACCGAGCTGGATCTGCGTTCGCCGCGGGATGGGGATATCCCCCAGGATCGCCTCCGCGGCCGTCGCGAGACCGCGCGCGACGTCGGCGTGCCCCAGGCGGGCGTGCGCGGTGGCAAGCCACACCTGCATCAGCGGCAGATAACGCTCGGGATCGTTGCGACGGCCGGTCTCGAGGCCGAGGGCGCCATGTTGCAGCGCGGCGCGCGCATCGCCCCGTTCGAACGCGAGTCGGGTCAGGCCCACGAGGGTGGCCAGGACTTCTTCCGCCAGGTCGATCTCGGTGGCGATAGCGTTCGCATCGAGCAGGCAGTTCTGTGCCTCTTGGTAAAGTCCAAGGTCGATCGCTGCGAACCCCATCGCCCGCTGAGCCGCCGCTCGGCCGAGCTTGTAGTCGAGCTCGTGCGCGAGCTGGACCGCCACGTGGGCCCGTTGCCGGGCTTGAAGCGGTTCGCCTTGCCAGGTAAACAATTCGGCGATGTTCGCGAGAGCGAGGCAACGAGGCCGCTTCATTCGTTGCTCGCGGAAGATCGACTCTGCTTCGGTCAGTCCCGTCGTGGCCGAGGAGAGCTGTCCGCGTGTGGCCTGGGCACTCGTGAGCGCGAGGAGCAGCTCCGCGCGGTGGTGGGCGAGGGTCGGCCCTTGCGCGACCAGGAGTCCTTCGTTGGCCATCCGCTCGCAGTCGTCGAGGCGCCCCTGGGCCCAGGCCAGAGCGGCCATGTTGTGGAGCGCATCGGCTACGCCCTCTCGAAAATGCAGTCGTCGACTGGCTTCTAGCGCTTGTTCGGCGTACCTCGCGCTCTCCTCCCAGTGGCCCCGTCGGCGAAGCACCGTCGCAAGCCTGAGACGCGCCTCGCAGGCGCCGGGAGCGTCGCCATCTTCTTCGGCCATACTCAACACCGCGCGCCAGGTGCGGTCCGACTCCGCCCACTCGGCGCGGTTGTCGAGCACGCCTGCGCGAACCGTGAGGTTATCGCGTCGGAATTGGCGAAAGTCGGCCGCCGAGAGATCGCCTCGGGCCGAATCTTCGAGCGTTCCGGCCTTCTCGGTGAGGTCCCAGGCCTCTTGCGAAAGCGAGCGCTCAGCGAGCCGACGTGCGGCGGCGACGAGGTACCGATAGGACTTTCCGGCATCGCCGGCCTGTCGATAGTGCTCGCCCACGACCTCGAGGGCGGCGGGATTGGTCGAGTAGTGAAGCTCGAGCGCGGCAGCGACCCTGCGGTGCAACCAGGCGCGGCGCTCGGGGACGAGGTCTCGGTACACGACATCGGCGAATTTCCGATGGCTCAGCGCGTGGAGGATGGTCTCCCCCGACTGGCGCTCGCGCACGATGCCGGTGGCAAGGAGCCGATCGAGCGACGCCAGCGCGGACTCCTCCTCGACGTCCAGCACGTCGAGCAACACGTCCAACTCCACGTCTCGCCCGCCCACCGCGAGCACCTCCAAAACCTGTCGGTCACCGGGTACGACGGCTTCGAGGCGTGCCCTCATCATCTGGCGTACGCCCGGGGGGATCTCCAGGTGATCAGTGGAGATCTCCTCGAGGGAGAGCGCGAGCAGGTGCTTTCCGGTGGGTTGCCGAGCGATGGCGTTGCTGGCCATCAGCCCACGAAGGAACTCGCTGATGAAGAACGCGTTGCCCTCCGTCTCGCGGTGGAGGCGTTGGGCGAGCAGTGCCGCTGCAGGGGTCTCGCCCACGAGCCGGAAGAGAATCGTGGCGATGTCCTCCCGGGACAGGGGGCCGATTGCTACCTCGGTTGGTTCGAAGCCAAGGTCCTCCCCGCTGGCAAGGCGGTCGGCGGCGGCGTTCGCCTTGGGGCGGAGCGTCCCGACAACCAGGAACGGCATCGCCGACTTCTGAACGAGGCTGCGGATCAGGTTGGAAAGAAGCTCGAGCTCGCGTGGCGCCGCATCGTGCAGGTCGTCGAGGATCCACATCCGCGGGCCCTCCTCGAGGGCATAGGACATGACCTCGAGGGCGGAGTCTCCCAGGGCATGTCGCTGGTCGCCTCGAAGCTCGCCCCCTGCGGCGAAATCGGCCAGGTGCCTTTCGCTGTCCGACGGGGCGCGGGCGCCGAGCTCGCGAGCGGTGTCGCGCAGGATCCGCAGGAGGACCTGGAAAACCGGGACTTCGGTGGCGAACTCGTCGCGGTGGAAGGGCACGCCCAGGTTCCGCGCCCGGTCGACGACCACGTCGAGGAGCCGACTCTTCCCGGATCCGTCCTCCCCCTCGAGCAGGAGGAGCCCGCCGCGGTTGCCGGTGAGTCCGGCCACCGCGTTGGAGATCGCCTCGAGCTCCAGGTCGCGGCCCACCAGCGGCGGCTCCCAGCCATCGGCCGACGAAGGCACGGGCACCCGCTCCTCGGCCTCCAGTCGATACAGGATCTCCTGGGCCGACTGGTACCGGTCACGCGGGGATTTTTGCAGGAGCCGGCGGCAGATCTCGTCCAGGTGCTCGGGGATCGCTCGGTTGACGTCTCGCGGGGCAGGCGCGGGGCGATCTCGATGGAGCGCGAGGTATCCGGCCATGTCGTTGGCCACAAACGGGCGTTTACCCGTCAACATGGCGAAAAGGATCACGCCGAGCGAGTAGACGTCCGAACGGTGGTCGATCGGTTGACCGGTGATCTGCTCCGGGGAGCAGTACGCCCAGGTCCCCACGAGTGTCGTGGACTGTTGTGCTTCGTGCGAGGGATCGATGTCCTTCACGATCCCGAAGTCGGTGAGCTTGCACAGACCTTCCTTCGTGATCAGCACGTTGCTGGGCTTCAGGTCGCGGTGAACGAGGCCCCGCCGATGGATCGCGGCCAGCGCGCGGCACAGGTCGACCAGGATCTCCTCACATCGGCGCCAACGCTTCTCGGGCTCCCAGGCCCGGAAGCTACGGATCAGCGCGTGGAGGTCGGGCCCGTCGACGAACTCCATCGCGATGTAGGGATGGCCGTGCAGGTCGCCGTAGGCGTCGACGTGGATCACGTTCGGGTGATTGGTCTTCGAGAGCGCTCGAAATTCGCGGCGAAATCGAGCGAGGCCGGTCTTGAATCGGCTGCGTCGCAGGACCTTCAGGGCGACCAACGTTCCGTTCGGAGCCTTGGCGAGAAGGACGCGCGCCATGCCCCCACTGCCGATCTCCCGCAGGAAGACGTACCCTCCGATGTTCACGCCCGGCTGCAGGATGAGACCCCCCATCTCCAGCGGCTCGTCGGGTTGTGTCTCTCGCTCCCGCTCCATGCGGTCCCCCACCACCACCCTAGCGCGAAAGGCGACGCTCCGGGGGGGGCGGTCAGACCCGCTCAGATCTGGCTCGCGCGAGCACCATCTCGGCTTCGCGTGGGGAGAGCTGTGCGGCGACCCGGGTCGCCACGGCCTCGAGGGCGGCGCGCACGCGCTCGTCGGGGGCCGTGGCATCGAGCAAGCGGAGGGACTCGAGGGCCGCGCCGTCGAGGGAGGGGCCTTGATAAGCCTTGAGAGCTCGCTTTGCGGCGATTCGGGCACCGGATGCGTTGCCGGCGGCGAGCAGTGCCCAGCCGGCTTGGATGGCGATTCGGCCCAGGCGCAGCCCGAGCATTGGCGGCGGACGGCCAAGCGCCCACGTCGCCAGATCGCTGGTAGTAGCGGTGTCATCGCTCACGCGGGCCCGCAGCGCCGCCACCCATGCAGGGGGATCGTCGATGGGGGCCGTCGGGACATCTCCAGGGTGGGGAAGTGCGGTCTGGGCCTCGGCTTTGTCGCCGAGTTCGGCGAAGACCTCGGCCGCCAAGAGCCGGCCCAGCCAGGAACGGGTGCCGTGTGCGGTCGCGAAAACCACCGCCTGGGTTGCTGCATCGCGCGCTTCGTCGCGATCGCCGACGACAAGGAGGACCCCTGCATAGAGGCCATAGGCCTCCGCCAACCGCTCCGGCATGTCGCGCCGGCGGGCCAGATCGACGAGCACCTCGGCCCGGCCCCGCGCGGGGCCATACCGACCCGCAGCGAGCTCGAGCTCGATCAGGCGCGCAAGGACACCCGCGCGCACGCGGTCGTCCCCGCCCGGATCGAGGAGGTCGTCGGCGGCCTCGAGCAAGGTGAACGAGTCGCTGTACCGTCCTTCCACCGCGCGAAGGTGGGCCAATCCTCGGCGCGCCCGGGCCTCTCCCTCGCGGGAACCGCTTGCGGTTGCTCGGTCGAGGGCGACGCCCCACGCGACAGCGCTTCCGGCTAGGTCCCCTGTTTGTAACAAGATATCCGCCAGCGCCCGCGCCGCGGGGGCTCGCTCGGCCGCGGCCGGCTCGGCCACGACCAGGCTCTCCTCCAGGACGGTCCGGGCGGCGGGCAGCTTTCCGGCCCGGTACCAGGCGCGGCCCAGGGCGGACAGGGCTCGAGCGAGCACCTCTCGCGTCTCGACTCGGCTCCCGGCGGCGGCGCGCTCGAGCGGTGGAGCGGCGGCCTCCCAAGCGCCCCGGCCCAGCAGCGCCTCTCCCCGAACCAGCTCGATCCAGATGCGGTGTCGGCGCGCCTCAGTGGCGTCGAGGGTGGTCTCCACGGCGGGCCGCAGCGAATCGATCCGCTCGAGCACGTCGAGTACGTCTGAATATTCCTCATCCTTAGCTGACTTTCTGGCTGCGGCCACGTAGAGCGCGTACGCTTGGGCGAGTTCCCCGGCGAGTTCGAGGTGGCGGGCGACCTCCAGCCCCGCCGACCTGGAGCGCCTCGCGGAGAGCGCGCGGGCGATCGCCGCGTGCCGGGCTCGACGAACGTCTGCGGCGAGGTTTGCGCGGATCACGCGTCCGGCGCATGGATCGGCCAGGAACAAGCTGTCCTGGCCTTCGTCGGTGTCTCGCTGGATGCGCCGCGCGGCGACCAGGGCTTCGACTTGGCGCTCCACCCGTTCTGGCTTGGAAGCGCAACGCTCGAGCTGAGCCGCGGCGACTGGCCGATCGATCGCGGCGAGGAGTTCCACGAGCTCCCGGGGTTCCGGTGCGAGGTCGCGTACCCATTGCTCGATGCGGCGTGCGTCCACAGCCGGGACGGGGAATTCCTCCTTGCGAAACGCGTCGATCGCCTGCATGGGGCGCAGGTCCACGGCGGCGCCGCTCGGGTCGACCCGAGCGAGCCAGCCCGTGCCGACGAGCGCCTCGACCTGGGCGGCAATTCCTCCCGGCATGCCGCGATAGTCGTTGTGCAATCGCCTTCCGAGGAGGGGGGCAAGGGCACCGATGACACCGCGGTCCCGGATCAAGGACGTCGCCGACTTGGCGTCGAGCGGCCCAAGCGTGAGCGTTTCGGGGGCGAGGCCTGTGGTTTGGGCGAGTGCGATCGCGATCGCTGCCGCCTCAGTGCCGTCGCCGAGGGTATAGAGGCCCAGCACACCTAGCCCTTCGGCCGCCCGGTTGCGGAGCAATCGGGAGTAGGCCTCGACCTGAGTCGGCGTACAGCGGTCCAGGTCGTCAATCGCCAGGACCACCGGGCGCTTGCCCACGATGGCTCGAAGGCCGCTCTCGAGGTCGGCGGCGTCCACGCCCAGCGCCTGGGCGAACTCGTTGATCAGGTCGGTTGGAGCCGCCGTCCACAGGGCGACGGCGCCAGTGTTCGCGACCTGGTCGACCATTGATCGAAAGAGGTGCGTTCGCCCGCACCCTGGGGGGCCGGTGACTTCGAAGAGGCCCGACGTGTTCTCGACGAGGTCGTGGAGGCGCGATGCCCACCGGGAGAGCTCCTGCTCGCGCCCTCGAACCGGCAGAACGTCTTGATCCCCCTTGCGGTCGAGCGCCTGAAGGACGGCGAGGGCGGTCGGGTATCGCGCGGTGCGGTCCTTCACCAGGAGCCGCTGGCAGATGCGCTCGAGGTGGCGAGGAATGTTCGGATCGATCTCGCTCGGAGGGCGGGGGACTTCGGTCAGGTGGCGAGCCAGATAGCCGGCGACACTGGCGGCCTCGATCGGCCGGCGCGACGTGAGCATCACGTAAAGCACTGCGCCCAGCGCATAGAGGTCGGTGCGCCGGTCGATGTCCTCGCCGGTGATCTGCTCGGGTGCCATGAACGCTACGGTGCCGACGAGGCGGCCGGCCATGGTGAGCTGAGTGACCGCGTCGCCATACTTGACGACCCCGAAGTCCGTCAGCTTCGCCTCTCCGGAGCGGGTCACGAGCACGTTCTGCGGCTTCAGATCCCGGTGGACGAGGCCGAGGTCGTGGACATACTGGAGCGCCTTGCACAGGCCGCGAAGCAGGGATTCGACCTGTGCGAACCGATCCGCGGGTGGGTCGGTGGACCAGCGCTCGACCAGGGTTCCCAGGTCCGTTCCGTCGATATACTCCAGCGCAAGCCAGGGGTAGCCATCTTGCACCCCGGCGGTATAGGTCTTGACGACGTTTGGGTGGTCGATCCGCGCGAGCGCTTGGTACTCCCGGGTGAAGCGCTTCACGTCCTCGGGGACGACGGTTGCCGGGTTGAGGACCTTGACCGCGACAACCCCCCCGGTCTGGTCCGCTGCGCGGAACACCGTGGCCATTCCGCCGGAACCGATCCGCTCGAGCAGGCGGTAGGGGCCGACCTCGTCGCCTGGAATCGGGTGGCGACCGAGTTGGCCGCTCATGCCGACGCAGGCGGGGGGCCCGGGAGCTGATCCACGAACCGTCGGGCATCCTCGCGATCGAGGTTTGCCGCGAGGCTACGGGCCAGCGCCGCGGCCACCCGCAGGTAGCGACCGCGGACGATCTCGTCGGGGTGGACGCGCGCGAGTTCGGTTTGGGCGTTGAGCTGCCACAGGCGGTAGCCGCTGGACTCGGCGAGTGAAAGCGTGCGCTCGAACGCCTCGATGGCTTGGTCGCGGCGATCGAGTCGGAGCAGGGCTCGCCCAACGGCCAGGTCCACCTTCATCTGGACATGGGGCCACTGTATCTTGGGCGTAGGGCGCCCGATAAGGAGAGCTTGGGCCATCCCGCCCCGGCCGTGGCCAGCGAGCGCGATGGCGTGCCAGGCTGACACCGCCGGCGCGATGCCCTCAGTGTCGTGGTGCAGCAGCAACGGCTGAAGGTCGTGGACCGCGGCGAGCACCGCCGGCCATTGCTTGCGTGCGAGCTGCACTTCGATGAGGGTCGAAAGAGCGAGGACCTCGTCCTCGGGTGCCCCCATCTCCCGCTGCATGCGCAGGGCCTCCTCGGCGTTGCGCAGGGCTTCCTCCAAACGCCCGAGCGCGAGGAGGACCTGTGCCCGCCAGTTGAGGCCGAGTCCCACCCCCGCCTGGTGGTGCACCTCCTGAGCTTGCTGGATGGTCTTGTCGGCCAGCTGGGCTGCGTCGCGGAGCATTCCCGTGTTGAGGTAGAGTTCGACGAGGTTCACTCGGGCGATCACGAGAGGTCCGAGGATTCCGAGTCGCTCGAATACCGTCGCGGACGCCTCGACGTGTTTCCGGGCCTCGGGCACCTGACCGCGGCAGATTGCCAAGATACCGAGCCCGTTATAACCATATCCCTGCGCACGCTCGTCGCCGAGTCGCGACGCGATGGCCAGCGACTGCTTCCAGCACCCCTCGGCGCCGGACAGGTCGCCGCGTGCCCACAGGATGCCTCCAAGCTGGTACTGGGGGCTGGGAATCAGGCTCTGGTCTCCCGCCTCCTCTGCTTTCTCGATGGCTTGCCGAAGATTCTGTTCCGCTTCCTCGACCTTGCCCTGGTGCCGGAGCTGGATTCCGAGCTCACAGGCCACTCGACTCTGAAGGCGTGGATCGCGCACTGCTTTCGCGAGCTGCTCGGCTTGTCGCGTGGATTCGAGCGCCTCCTCGATCTGGCCCAAGTTGTACCGCGCTTGCGCCTTTGCCAAGACCAGCTCCGCCAGTCGGCGATCCGCCTCGTCCAGCAGGAGGTACGGTCGGGCGACGGGCTCCATGCGCAGGGCCCGGTCGAGCTGCACGACACACTCGTCGAAGAGGGACCGGTGGAGGTGCCGCTGCGCGGTGAGAAAGAGGTAGGAGTACGCTTTGGGGGCGATCCCGGCCTGCTCGAAGTGCCAAGCGAGGTCCTCGACGACCGCTCCGATCCGGCCGCGGTGGAACTTCTCGAGGGCCTCGCCCATCCGCTGGTGCCGTGCGCGGCGATCCTCGGGGGGGAGTGCGTCGAGCAGGACATCCCGAAACCGAGCATGGGAGAGGTCGACCTGATCCCTGTCCTCCACACGGTGTTCCTCGACGATCTGCCGGTCGACCAGCTGATCGAGGGCCTCCATCAATTGGTCTTCGGGCAGGGCGGCGACCTCGACCAGCACATCGAGGTCAACCCGTCGACGGGCGAGGGCGAGGGTGCGCCCCACCTCGATGGCCGACGAGGAGAGCGGTACAAGGCGCTCCTCCAGCGCTTGGCGCAGCGAAGCCGGCATGGGAAGTCGTGAGCGGGTGATCTCGCTGGCATCGACCCGCAGGGTGAGCTGCTGATCCCGTCGGACGATGAGCCCGTCATCGATGAGGCCGCGCAGCATGTCCGAAATGAAGGCGGGCGAACCCTTGCTCTCCTGGTGAAGGCGCTTCGCGAGGGCGAGGCTCGCCGGCTCACTGTCGAGGACCGAGATCACCAGCTCCTCGACCTCGGAGGCGTCAAAAGGATCGAGCTCGATCTGAAACAACCCGGGCAGGTCGATGAGTTGGCGTCGCAGCGGCGACTCGTGCGCCAGCACATACAGCACGGGGTCGTCGGCTCGCTCGCGCGTGTTTCGGATCAGGTACAGCAAGAGCTCGAGGGTGGCCGGGTCGGCGCGCTCGAGATCGTCAATCAGGATCGCGCACGGCGTGCGGCGCCGGACCAGCTCACGAAAGGCCGCGACCACCGGGTAGCGTTCGCGCACGCGCCCGTCGTCGTCCCCGGTGAACACGTCGTCGAGGATGGGCAGGAGCGGGTCGGCGCCGAGGCCCTGGTAAACCCCGGCGAAGGCACCAAACGGTCGATCGTTCGGCTGGCAGCGACCGATCGCCACCCGCACTCCGCGCCGCGCTGCGTAGGTCGCCACCAGGTCGAGGAGCCGGGTCTTGCCCTGACCGAGGGGGCCATGCAGCAGCAGCGCACCGCCGCCCTTGCCACCCGCGAGGGCGTCGAGGGCCTCGCGCAGTCGGGCCTTGAGCGGTGTGCGCCCGATCGCACGCGGTGGCCATTTTTCCCGGTCGAAATCCTCGTCGTCGGCGCTGCCGCCGAGCACATGGAGGAGATGGGTCGCGGACGCGTAGCGGTCCTCCGGTTTCTTGGCCAGCAAGCGGAGACAGATCGCCTCGAGGTTCTCCGGCACGAGTGGATCGATCTCGCGGGGCGGGCGCGGCGCGGCGTTCAGGTGCTTCTCCATAAAGCCGTGGACCGTGTGCGCCGAAAATGGCCTTTTTCCGGTGAGGAGGAGGTACAGGACTGCGCCAAGCGAGTAGAGATCGGCGCGTGCGTCGAGTTCGTCGCCCGAGATCTGCTCCGGCGAGATGAACGCTACCGTCCCGATCAACTCGTTGACCGAGGTGAGCTCGGCGCCCATCTCCTTGACCACACCGAAGTCCATGAGGGTGGCGGTGCCGTCCGGCCGGACCATGATGTTGGCCGGCGTGATGTCGCGGTGAATGAGGCCCCGATCGTGGATGTAGGCCAGCGCTCGGGCGACCTGCTCGAGGATGTGGGCCGATCGGGCGAACCGATCGCGCGCCGGGAGGGTCAAGAGGGTGTCGACCTCGACCCGCAGATCGTGACCGGGCACGAGCTCCATCGTGAACCAGGGCCGGTCGCCGTGAAGGCCCCACTCGTAGACTGGCAGGACGTTTGGGTGGTTCAGCCTGGAGAGTGCGCGGAACTCCCTTCGAAAACGGGTCCGCGACTCTTCGGTATCGGCCACCGACAGCAACAGCTTCATGGCGATGCGGTGCTGTGTGCGGGTGTCGATCACCGCCAGCACCGTCGCCATCCCGCCGCGAGCCACCGGGCCCTCCACCAGGTAGGGCCCGATCCGCGTCCCAGGCGGGGGATCGCCTGGTAACGCGGTACCCGGACCGCCCGTCGTCAGATCCACTCGGCCTCCCGCCCCATCGATCTTGTCACGCCACGCGTCCCCTGGCGACGCTGGTTTGGCGGATCGATGACGGGAACCACAGGGATCCGCTGGTAACCTCGACGATCATCGCATCGCGACCTGGGACTCGCGGCACGCCGGAGCGAGAGCGTGTACTGTCGCGCCTCTGGGAGTACCGTCGGATGAAGCTCGTGGCCCTTGCTCGAACAGATGTCGGCCCCGTGCGCGAGCACAACGAAGACAGCCTGCTGATCGACCTGGACCAGGGGATCTTCGTCGTCGCGGACGGCATGGGCGGGCACGCAGCGGGGGAGGTCGCCTCGCAGATGGCCACCGAGACCGTGCATCGCACGCTCACGGAGATGGCGGACCCCGAGGAAACCCGGTTGGTCCGTGACCATGAGACCGAAGACCCCGCGGATGTGCTGCGGGAGCGGCTTCGCTACGCGATGAACCAGGCGAGCATCCGGATCCGCCGGGAAGCGGAGGCGCGCCCCGAGACCCGAGGCATGGGGACCACGTTGGTGGTGCTGGTGATTGACGGCGAACAAGCTCATCTGGCTCACGTGGGGGACTCCCGCGCCTACCTGTACCGGAACGGTCGGTTGATCCGACTCACCCGCGACCATACTGTCGTGCAGCAGGAGATCGATGCGGGACGCCTGACACCGGAGCTCGCCCGGTTGCTGCCGCACAAGCACATCCTGACGCAGTCGGTGGGGTTTCACGGTCCCGTGGAGCCGGATACCACGACGCGTTGGATTGAACGCGGCGACATCTTTCTACTTTGCTCCGATGGGATGACCGACCCGCTCGAGGACGATCAGATTGGGCGTCTGATGGAGGGCACCCGGGTGGAGGATCTCCCCGAGAAGCTGGTCACCGAGGCACTTCGCGCGGGTAGCGAGGACAACGTGACCGTCTTGGTGGTCGGCGCCCGTTGAAGCCACGGCGGTGCCTTCGCCGCCGCCTCCGCCCGGGCGGTTCTCCGCAGAACTACTGAAGCAGCTCTTCGAGTTCGCTCACCGCCACGCTCGCCTGGGTCGGCGTAAGCGTGACGAGCGCGCGATCGTATTCCGAGCGAATGAACCACTCGATTGGGTCACTCGTGGAGGACAGTAGCTCGACCTTCCAGCTCTCTCCCTCGCTCGTGGCTACCCAGGTCAGCCGAGAGGTGAGGGGAGCGGCGGGTTCTTCTGCATACAACCGGACGCTCAACTTGAGCAACTTGGTCACCCAGGCGTCGCCGGCGCTGTACTTGTCGGTCGGGGCGTCGGCCTTCGCCCAGAAGGCCTTCTCTTTGTCGTCCTTGTTGGTCTGCACCAGTCCGAGGCTGCGGCCGTCGGGCAACGTGGCGTCGATTCGATCGAGCTTGTCCTCCACGAAGGGCTGAACTCGGCGCTCGACCAACCGGGTGGAGGCGAACTCCAAGGCCCGGGTAGTGTCCTGGGCCAACAGGTAGACCTTGCCATTCGTGCGTATGTAGCGGTCCTTCGCCCCGTACGTCTCGCCGCCGATCTCGATCTCCTGGGTTGTGCCTCCGCGTGTGACCGTGACCTTTGCCGACGGTTCTGCGAGCCCGAAGGTCGCTAGATCCGCGCCGGCTGGGATGACGAGCTCGCGCAGGGCGTGCAACGGCGCGAAGTCCTTCCACAAGGTGTCCGCCGCGTCGCCACCCCGGAAGGAGGTGTGTTTGGTCTCGATCTCTTTGGGCGCCTCCGCAGCGGGCTCCGGGATCGGTGCGGCCGGTTCTGCGGTCGGGGTCGGTTCGGCCGGCTCGGCCGGGTCGATCTCCTCGCCCTCTGCCGCCGGCGGCTTTGGCGGCGCCTTCGCCTCCTTCTTCTCCTTGCGCTCAGTGGCGTCCACCCAGCTGTAGGCGCCGCGTGCGTCCTTCCGCCGTTCGACATCGACCGAGAGCTCTTTGCTCTCCCAATGCAGCTTCTGAAGCTCGTCTTCTGTCGCCGCGTAGAGCGCCACCTTGGTGTCGCCCGATTTCGGCGCCTCTTTGACGTCGGCGGTCCACGTCCAATACGACGCGGCGAGAGCCGCGGCGAGGAGTAACGAAAGTACAGCGATCTGCCTCACTTCTTCCTCCCACGCATGCCGACGAAAAGCACCCCGAAGCCGAGCACGAGGAGCGGGACCATCGCGGTAGTTCCATAGAACCAATACTGGTTCTCTTCGCGGGTGTGCACGATCTTGACGTCCTCTTCGGACTCCACTTCTCCGGCGACGTCCTCGTCGCCGACGAGCCAGCGGATCGCGTCGTAGGCGAACACGACGTTGCCTTTGGCTGAGAGGAGTGGGTCTGAGAGGAGCGTTCCATCCCCGACGATGATGGCGCGTCCCTCCGCTGCCTCCTCCGCTGGGGCCACGGCTGCGCCCAGCTCGTAGACTTTCTCGGCCTCTCCGCTTCCTTTCTCCCGATCCCCGTCCACATCGGCCCAGGTCGCGGGCATCGACCGGATCAGCGTCGTGACCTTGTTCTTGGTGTCGGCGACCTTTTCCACTGAGACCGCGTTCGGCAGGATCAAGTACAGCGAGGTGCTGTTCTTCGAGAGCGTCTTCACCGCGTCGTGGCTGCCGAAGCGGTTTGTCGCGAGGATCTCGCGATCGGCTACACCCCGCCCTTGACTCACGTAGGCCTGGGCGTTGGCCATCACATCTCGGCCCGCCTTTACGCCGAGGAAGGAGAGCAGGGGGTCGAGGTTCTCGGCCGGATCCGCGCCGCGTTCGACCAACACGAGTAGGTGCCCTCCATCCTGCCAATATTTCTGGAGGACGGCGATCTCCTCGGGCTGGAACGCGCTGTCTGGACCGGCGATCACAACCGCTGCGGCGTCGTCGGGGACCGCGGATGCGGAGCCTTCGGTCAGGCCGAGGTTCTTGATGCTGTAATTCTGGGTCTCCAGAAGCTTCTTGAAGGTGTTCAGCTTGCGGAAGGGGTCGTCCTTCTCGCGGGTGTTGAATTCTCCGTGGCCGGTGGTCAGGTAGATAGTGCGCTGACCCCGAGTCAGCTTCATGAGCTGCTTCTGGACGGTTGCGTCGAGCTTCTTCAGCTCGCGCTTGGCCTTCTCGAGTTCGGTACCGACCTTGAACTTCTCGACCTTGTCGCCCTGCTGGAACGCGATGTAGCCGTTCTCGCGGACTTTGAGTTCCTCGGCCCGTTTCGGGTCGAGCGCCTGATCGATGGCCTCCCAACTGAATTGGCCGCCTGAGGCGCTCGCCAGGGCGTCGAAGTAAGGCTTGACCTCGCGCCCGACGTCGGATCCGGCTGGAAGCAGAACCACTCCCTTCACCGGGGTGGAGAATGTGGCCACCATCGCGAGGGTAGAAGAACCTGGGCGAGTGGTGCGGAAGTACGCCGTGTCCCACTCGTGGGTGTGGGTCGCTGCGAGGTAATTCAGGGGGAACACGAGGCAGATGCCGAGTGCGGCGCTCAATCCGTTTTGCAGGGTGCGTCGGGCCGCGCCGAGGGGGAGTTCGGCCGGGTGCACCGCGAGCAGCCGGTCGAGCGCGATGATCGGGACCACGCTGGCGGTCAACCCGATCGGCCAGATCACCG
>CANLGQ010000031.1 GCA_947490265.1 Pseudomonadota bacterium
AGCAGGCAAAACGCCGCCGAGGAACCCGGGATTAGACTGGTGATCGGCGTGGCCACCGTCGAAAAAAGACGGTGGCCACTGTTCACCGCACTCGATGGGGGTGATCGCGGTCTCCACCATTTCCCAGCGGTTTCTGAGCCCCGGCAACACACCGAGCACTGCGCTTCAATGACGCCCCGATGCTGCCGGCGTTCGCCAGGCGCGATAGCTCTCCGCCTAGCCGATTCGAGGAGTGACGGCGTTGCCCATCCCTGATCACGCGACAACGAATGCGACCGAACCGTCTTGGGAGTTCGTGCCGCTCCCCCGAACGGCGGGCGCCAGTCCCGGCGAGGTCTTCGCGCTCTATCGACTGGGTGCCGGCGCCCTCCTGGCGCGTGCGGGCTCGGAATGCCTGTTGTCGCGCGACGGTGGCGCCACCTGGGCCGTGCTCGGCGACGACACCGTCGCCTGTTGGGCGTCGACCGTCGTGCGGCACGCCGACGGCTGGTACGCCGCGGGGCGCCATGCGCTCCTCTATCGGGGCGACGGAGACAGCGAGTGGACGTCGCTCGGACGCTCCTTCCTCGAAACCGAGTGGCCGTTGCAAGTGCACTGGTTTCGCGTCGACCCAAACGGGGGACTCTGGGTCGGCGGCACAGCAGACCGGTACCGGCTGCGCCCCAATCCCACCGAGGTGTGGCGGTCGGTCGATCGGGGAGCGACCTGGGCAGCCATCGATCCCGGCCCGCTCGAGGGACATGTCGAACCCCACCTGGCGTTCGACAGCGCCGGCCGGACGCTGGTGGTCGCACCCGGTGGCCTCGCCCGGTGGGACGGCGGGTGGAGCCAGATCAACTCGCTCCCGGGTTCGGAGGTCACCGCGCTGTCCGGATCCCGCGTCTTCGTCGGCGGCGGACCACGACCGGCTCGGGTGTCGTTCGACGACGGCGCCACGTTCGCGCCCGTCGCGAGCCGGGTGACCTGGCCGGCGGTCGGGAGGTTCGTGGCAGGGGAGGCCGAGCTGAGCGGCGTGACGGGCTATGTCGGGGTCGACGGCGCAGTGTACGCCCGGTTCACGAGCCGGTCGGTGCCGGGTAGCGTGGTTCGCTTTCACGCCTCCCCGGCCCGCTGGGACGTGCTGCCCGACGGATGGACGCTGCAAGCCTGGCAAGCCGGGCTCGGGCTTCCCGACACGCCCGATGTGGAACCCCGGGCGACGTGCCTCGCGTGGGACGACGGGTGGCTCGTCGCCGGCGTCGACGGCGGGGTGTTTCGTGCCCGAGTGGGCGATCCCGCCGGAAAATCGGTGCCGCTCGACCCCCTGCTCGAGCCCGCGCCGCTGCTGGCGGAGCCACCGATGCGCGCTCCAGAGGATCTCCATGATTCCATGCTACCGACGCACGGCCCCGGACCGCCCCCATCGCAGCCCGCCACGCCGGTTCCTGCGCCCGCTCCGCCTTCGGGGTGCCTCGGCTGGCTGCTCGGGTTGGGCGGCGGCCGCTGAGGCGCCGACCACCGGGGGCCCAGCAGGTCAGCTCGGCCCGCCGTCCTCACAGATCTCGTCGGTGTCCTTGTCCCAGTTCTCCATGTTGTTGAGCAGGATCCGCTGGACCCCCTCGTCCTCGCTGGTGAAGCCCGTGCCCCAGTTGGCCTCCCGCCACATCGCATAGGCGTGCAGCGTCTCCCCGGATCGCCGACTCCAGTAGACCTCGAACTGGTAGTCCTGGTCGAACGTCTTCTCCGAGCCTTCCTCAAACACCGCCGGCTCGGGGGCCACGAACTGGGCGAGGTACGCCTCGTCGAACGGGGCCTCGTCGCCCCCTTTCACCCGGCGGACCAGCGCCTCGCTGTGCCCGGTGTAGCTGGCTCCGAGCACGCTCGCCTCGTACTCGAGCGACCACCGGAGCTCATCGGGATCTCCGGCGAGGAAGGGGCCGATCTCCCCCTCGTAGTCGCGGCTGTAGCTGTCGTAGACCCCGGTGTAGAGCGCAGCCTGATCCGGCCAGGTGACGATCTCCGCCACCATCGGGAGGGTGCAGTGGATGACATTCCCGAGGAAAATCCCCGCCGCATCCGCCGGATCGCGATCGGTGACCCCTACCGCCTCAGCTTGCCCGGCGCTCAGGCGGGAGATCGACCCGTCGAACGCCTCGGTGAGCGTGGCGCCGTCCATCGCGTGGTCGAGGTTCACCACGCCGTCCGCCAGCGCCGCATCGCTTCCGGCCTCGAGGTTGTCCCACAGGTAGTGGACGACGCCGTCGAGATCCGCCGGGATGTCCTCGACCTTCTTACAGCCACCGAGCGCGAGGAGAACCACGAGCATCCGCGAGCCTATCCGCCGCCGCGACTTCGCTCCACCTTCATCGCCCTCGCCCGCGCAGCGCGGTGGCTACCCTGGGGTCAGTCGGAGCGCTCGTGGGGCGTGACCGGACCGAGGAACCGCCGCGCGATCCGCTCGTACACTCCCGCGGCCCGCTCGACCTGGGCGAGCTCCACCCACTCGTCGGCGGTGTGGCTCACCTCCGAGATCCCTGGCCCGATCTTCACCGCCGGGATCCCGACGAGGTGCGCCCAGTCGGAGAGCGTCGGACTGCCGAACGGACGACATCCCGGGAGCTCCGCGAGGATCGCCGCCAGGATCGCCGCGCCCTCCGGGGTGCGAGCGGGGGCCAGGCGATCGCTCCGCACGACCACGTCTGACGCGACCGTGGCCCGGATCCGGGCCACCACGTCGGCCGGCGAGATGGCGGGGATCGTGCGAATGTCCACCACCAGCCGGCACTCCCCCGGGATGACGTTGTGGGCGGTGCCGGCGGAGATCTGGGTCACCGCCAGCGTCATCGGCCCCACGTGCGGGTCGACCGGCTCCCAGCGCAACGCCTGGAGCGCCAGCACATCGCGCGCCGCGCGCTCGATGGCGTTGTCGGCCAGCTGAGGGCGTGCCGCATGGCCGGCGCGCCCGCCCGCGACGAGATCGAGGATGAGCAAGCCATTCTGCGCGACCGCCGGCTCGAGGCTCGTCGGTTCGCCGACGATCGCCGCGTCGATGCGCCCCAGCGACGGGAGGAACCGCTCGAGGCCCTGCCGGCCTCGCTCCTCCTCGCAGGTGGCGGCGAACACCACCTCGCCCCGCGCCGGGGGATCCGCGTGCAACGCCAGCATCGCGTGGGCCATCGCCGCCACGCTGGCCTTCGCGTCGTTCGCGCCCCGGCCGGTCATCCGCCCGTCGCCGATCGCCGGGACAAAGGGTTCGACCGTCCAGCCCGGGCCGACCGGGACGGTGTCGAGGTGGGACGAGAACAGCAGCACCGGCCCGGGCGCGCGCCCACGGACCCGGATCTCGAGGTTCCGGTCGTCTTGCCGAACCGCGAGTCCCCGCTCCTGGAACCAGTCCGCGAGAAAGGAGGCGATCGCGGCCTCCTCGGTCGTGACCGAGGGGATGGCGACGAGCGCACCCAGCAAGGCGATCATCGGTGGATCAGCGGCTCGGGCGGCGCGTCGTCGGCCTCGTCGACCACCAGGGTGCCGCTGCCGTCGGTGGTGAACACCTCCTCCAGGAGCGCACCCGAACGGCGACCGTCGACCACGTGGACGCGGGGAACCCCGCCGAGCAGCGCCTTCCGGATCGCCGCGACCTTGGGCCGCATTCCGCCGCGGATGGCGCCGCTCTTCTCGAGGTCGCCGAGCTCTTCGAGGTCGGTCCAGTGCAGCACACTGGCCGCGTCTTCGGGGTTCTCCAGGATCCCAGGGGCCCGGGTCAACAGCACGAGCTTGGCAGCCCGCAGCGCAACCGCCACCTCCGCCGCGACCGTATCGGCGTTGACGTTCAGGATCTCGGCGCCCTCGCCCGCCGCCAGGGGGGTCAACACCGGGATGGCCCCCAGCTCGAGCACCCCGCGAAGGATGTCAGTTCGGACCTCGACGACATCTCCCACGAGCCCATAGTCGACGACCCGCTTCTGACCGTCATCGTCCACGACCTCCACCGGTGCCCGGCGGATGGCCCGGATCACCCCGGCGTCCGCCCCCGACAGCCCGATCGCCCGCTCTCCGGCCGCGGCGAGCGCCCGCACGAGCGCGGTGGAGAGCCGACCGCGCCATTCGGCGATCGCGAGTTCAAGGAGCTCTGGACTGGTGATCCGTCGCCCGGCCACCACGCTGCTCACGAGGCCGGCCCGCTCCGCCGCGAGGTCGAGCTGCGGCCCGCCTCCATGAACCAGCACGACCCGGATCCCCAGGCGATGCAGCGTCGCGATCTCGCTCGTCACCGCGTCGCGCCAACGGGCGTCGCCGAAGATCTCCCCGCCGGCCTTCACGACGAAGATCTGTCCGGAGTAGGCCCGCAAGTAGGGGATAGCGTCGACGAGATTCAGCGCGCGGTCCATCAGGGGCCTCCGGGGCCGGCGCACTTAACTCGACTTCGTGCTCCCGAGCAGTGGAACGAGCTGCAGTCGCCGGCGATCCTCCTGGACCGCTGGCCGCCGCGAGGCGTTAGCGTGCGGTGGCCGGAACCGCGACCGCGACCGGGATCGCCCGCCCGGACCGGGCCGTGAGCGACCGAAGGAGGCGGGTGCTTTCCTTTCCGAGCGCCGACCAGGCGCCGATCGACTCCCGCACCTCCGTACCGCTCCAGGGCAGCGCCATCAGGCCGGCGGAACAAGCGCCAACAACACCGAGGATGGCGACAAGGGTCATAGTTGCGTCGAGCATGGAGCCCTCCGACGAGCCTGTGGTTTCTTGTACACGCGTTCAGTATATAGCAACAGGTGTTCAGACCGTCAAGCGTTCAGTGTGCGCGCGGCCGAGGCCTGCAACCCCGCACCGTGAAAACAGCTTTACACACCACCCGACCAGAAATTGTCCGCTTTCGGATCGCCAGGTTATTTCGCGGGCTCGGCGGAGACGTGATGGAGCTGAACAAGGGCCAGAAGCTCGTGAAGATGCTGGAGCTGATGACGCGCCGCGGTGGGGTCCGCGCCCAGGAGCTGATGGATCGCTTCGAGCTCGACGCTCGTTCTCTACGTCGGTATCTGGCTGATCTTCGCGAGCTGGAGCTCCCCTTGAAGGACGATGGGCGATCCGACGATCGCCTCATCTCGATCGACCCGGTGTGGCGGCGGACCGGGGTCCAGCTCAGCCTCGCCGAGGTGCTGTCGCTACACTTCGGGCGCACCTTGTTCAATTTTCTCGAGGGAACCTCGTTTGCCCAGGATCTCGAGGGCGCGATCGAGCGACTCGAGCCCGCGATCACCCGCGCGCACCGCGATCTCGCCCGGCAGCTCGACACCAAGTTCCTGGCGGTTCCCGAGCCCGCGAAGGACTATCGCGGGCAGGCGAGCGAGCTGCTCGACGAGGCAGTGACCGCGCTCGTCTACAACAACCCGATCGAGGCCCGGTACCGCAAGGCCAACGGGATCGAGAGCCGATACCTCCTTCACCCCTACACCCTCGCGACCTACCGGCAGGGGCTGTACCTGTTCGCCTTCGACGCCGAGGCCGGCCAGGTCAAGACGTTCGCTGTGGAGCGGTTTGTCGACGTGGTCCGACGCCGGGGCGAGCACTTCCAGCTCCCCGCGGGTTGGAAGCCGTCGGCTTACCTCGCGCACGCCTACGGGATCATCAGCGGAACGCCCGAGGATGTGTCGTTCGCGTTCACCGAGGCGGTGGCGGCCTACATTCGCGAGCGCACCTGGCACCCCACGCAGACCTTCCGCACGCTCCCCGACGGGCGGCTCGAGCTTCGCATGCACGTCGCGATCACCGTGGAGCTTCAAAGCTGGGTTCAGGGTTTTGGCCGCGACGCGGAGGTGCGGGCCCCCGCCAGCCTGCGGGCGAAGGTCGGCGCGTCGCTCCAGGCTGCGGCAGACGCGTACGCGGGCGACGC
This sequence comes from Pseudomonadota bacterium, assembly GCA_947490265.1. Classification (GTDB taxonomy): domain Bacteria; phylum Myxococcota_A; class UBA796; order UBA796; genus CANLGQ01. The sequence continues at coordinate 5,867 of CANLGQ010000031.1, forward strand.
GTGAAGGAGGGCGCGATCTGGCCGGTGTCTGGCGACGGCGTGCCGGCCCGCGCCACGCCGCGATCGGGTGCAGCCGTCCCGCCGTCCCACGCGCAGGAGCGGCCCCCACCCGCGGCCCGCGTCGCCTCCACCGAGGATCTCGCTCGGATTGCAGCGGATCAGTGCCCCGATGCGTCGGCGGAAGCCGCCGACTGGTTCTTTGGCCCCTGGGCCGACACCGCGCTTCCGCGCTCCGCGCTCGCGATGGCCCTGGCCAACCACGGGCTCACCGATCGCGCCGGGGAGACCAGCGCCGAGCGTTGGCTGACCGAGGCCACCCCCGAGGACCGGGCGGCGGTGCGCGCCGCCGGTCGCGCACCCCTCGGCCTGTGGCGGATCACCCGAGCGGTGGGCGACCGGGTGTGGCTGGAGGACCGGATCGGTCTCGCCCCGGGGTGGGCCCCCGACGGCCCGGTGCGGTGGGAAGATGCCGGTCCCAGCCTGATCGGACGCGCGGTGCCGACCGCGGCGGGTTGGGTTCTGACCGCCGCTACCGCCCTTCCCACCGACCCGCCACGCGCGCAGGTCGAACGCTGGACCGGACACGCACTGGCGATTGCCCGCGAGCGACGTCCACAAGTCACGATCGAGTCGGCGCTGGCCCGACACGGCGATACGCTGTGCCGCGCCGCGTTCAGCCACGCCTGGGGAGTCAGATGACCGATCGTCCGTATGTTCGCCCGGAACTCTACGAGCTCGAGTATTGCGACTACGACGAGGACATGGCCTTCTACCTGGGCCTCGCCGCCGGCCGCGCGTCGGTGCTCGAGCTCGGCTGCGGAACGGGCCGACTCACCCTTCCGATCGCGCGCGCGGGTTCGCGGGTGCACGGCATCGACCTCGAGCCGGCAATGCTCGAAGCCCTCGCGATCCGCCAGCAAAACCTGTCTCCCCCCGCCGCCGCTCGGGTGACCACCGAAGTGGCGAGCTTCACGACCTACGCGGCCAAGGAGACGTACGACCTCGTCCTGCTTCCGTTCAACGCCATCCACCACTGCCCGACCCTCGAGGTCGTCCGCCAGGTGCTCGACACCGCCCGGCGCGCGGTGTCCCCCACCGGACTGTTCGCGTTGGACTTCTATCTCTTCGATCGGAGTCTGTACGATCGCGACCCGAACGGTCGCTACGAGGTGCGGACCTTCGTGCACCCCGTCACCGGCGGGGATCTCGTGTCGTGGGAACAGGGTTGGTGGGACGCCGAGAAACGGATCCACCATGTCGTCTACGTGTATCACCACCAGGACGACGATCGGGAGGAAAAGGTCCATCTGGAGCTGCATATGTACGAGCTGGACGAGCTCGAGCAGGTCATGGAGGAGGCCGGCTTCGAGATCGTCTCCGCCGCCCGCGACTTCGAAGGCGCGCCGCTCGGCAAGGGGCCCCTGAAGTGGGTCGGGGTGCTGCGACCGCGCTAGCGGAGCGGGGTGTGACCGCGTCGGTCGCGCGATAATCGGGGAGATGCGCTCACCCCTCGACGTGAATCGCCTCCAGGCCGTGCTCGAGGCACTCGGCCGGCGCGTGCGCTCCGACGGTGGCGTCTACCTCACCGGCGGGGCGACGGCGCTGCTGCGCGGTTGGCGCGCCTCGACGGTGGATCTCGACCTGCGACTGGATCCTGAGCCCGCCGGCGCTTTCGAGGCAATTGCAGCAATCAAAGACGAGCTCGACGCCAACATCGAGCTGGCGTCCCCTCCAGACTTCATCCCCGAGCTCCCCGGCTGGCGCGACCGGAGCCCGTGGGTTGGCCGGTTCGGCCGCATCGACGTGTACCACTACGATCTGTACGCGCAGGCGCTGTCGAAGATCGAGCGGGGACACGACCGCGACCTCCTCGACGTGGGCGCGATGGTCCAGTCCGGAGACGTGGTAATCGCCAGGTTGCAAGCCCTGTTCGAAGCGATCCAACCCGGCCTGATCCGCTACCCGGGGATCGACGCGCCGACCTTCCGCGCGAAGGTGGCCGAGGCCTGCGATGAGCTGGGCTGACCGGCTCGACGGCCTCCCGGGTGGCGAACTGGTGGTCGCCGGGGTGGCCGACCTCGCCGCCGATCGGCACACCCCACACCGCCTGCTGGTGGAGGTCGCGCGTCGTCGGCTCCTGGCGCTGGGCGTTCCGGTGACGGGACCGCCGGGCGACGGCGCGGCCGAACTCCGGCTGTACCAGCACCTGTGCAATTCCGGCCAGCCCGACCCGTACTCTGCCTACAACGCACTCTTGCGCCGCCTGGACAAGCTGATCCGGGCACTCGAAGCCCGGCGGACGGCCGACGCGCCCTGACGCCGATCCCCGCGCGCCGCTACCCCGCGGGCAACACCTCCGGGTGCGCCCACCAGCGCGCCATGTCGTCTGGAAACGGGGCCTCTACCTCCAGCGTTCCCCCATCGGGATGGGGGATCACCACCCGGCGGGCGTGCAGGGCCTGGCGCGGGGCCCCCGCTGCGGCGATCACCACGTCATCGACCCCCACGTCGAGGGTCCGGAGGAAGACCTCCGGAGGAACGCCGTACATACGGTCCCCGAGGAGCGAAAAGCCGGCGTGGGCCAGGTGAACGCGGATCTGATGGGTGCGACCGGTGTGGAGGCGGATCGCCACGTGGGTGGCCCCGGGACGCCGCGCCAACACCCGCACCTCGGTCCGCGCGGGCAGCCCGTCGGGGCGCACCGCCATCTGGATCCGAATCACCCCGTCGGCCGGGCCGATCGGTCCATCGAGCTCCGCTTCGTCCCACGGGATCTCTCCCCGGGTGATCGCCTCGTACGACTTCGCGGCCTCGCCCTCTCGGAAGATCGCCTTCAGCATCCGATTGGCCTCGGGATCTCGCGCCAGGACGAGGCACCCCGAGGTGTCGCGGTCGAGGCGGTGGACGAGGTCGATCCCCGGCCACCGCGAGCGAGCCAGGCTGACTGCGGCCCACGCATGGGACGTCCCTGCGGGATGAGCCAGCATTCCCGCCGGCTTGTCGAGGACGACGACCCGAGGGTCCTCGTGGAGCACCGGCGGAACGGGGGGAGGGGGCTCGTTGGTCGCGATCCCCGGCAAATACACGTGGAGGACCTGCCCGGCATGGACCGGGGAGGCCGGGCGAAGCGGACGGTCGGCGGCATCGCAGACCGCCCCGTCGCGGATCCCGCGGGCGAGCCAGCTCCGCGAGCGATCGGCGAAGCGGCGCACGAGGAACCGATCGAGGCGCATGCCGGCCGCAGCCGCGGGGACGTCGACCTTTCGGGGGGTCATCCGACGACGTAGCGCGGCGCGCGACACCGCACCGGTTGACGACCCGCGAACCACGGCGCACCGTCCCGAAGGGAGGCGGGATGCGCCCGATGGCGCGCACAGCATGGGTCGGCTTCGCGTTCGCGCTCGTCGCGGCGGGCGGGCCGGATCCGCGAGGATGGACCGTGGGAACCCCCGCGGCCAACCTCCCGGTGGTGCTCGCGGGCCAGAGCTTGCCGCCCATCGCGCTGCCCAAGAACGTGGCGGTGAAGCGGCCGACGCTCCTCGTTTACTTCTCGCCGCGCTGCTCTCACTGCCGCCACGTTGCCGCCGAGATTCAGGGCCTCGCCACCCGGATCGCAACCCAGGGCGACGTGCTCTGGATCGCGAGCGCCTCGGCGGACAGCAGCGAGATCGAGGAGTTCCGCAAGACCTACGCGATCTCGAGCCCGATCGTTCACGACGCCGACGCGGAGATCGCTGGGGCGATGGGCGCCCGCTCGACGCCGAGCGCGCTCCTGGTGACGCCGGGCGCGAAGGCCGGGAGGGTCGACGTGTTGGACGCCTGGCTCCCCTACGTCCCGGGCTACGACTTCCTGGTCGAGGCGCGCCTGGCCGGTGACCCGTTCACCCTGTTCCGTCCTCGCGAATTCCTCGGGGACAACGCTTGCGGCTCGTGCCACGGCCTCGAGCTCGAGAGCTGGCAGCTCACCCACCACAGCATCGCCTGGTGGACCCTGGTTGACGACGGCAAAGCGGCCGACCCCGCTTGCAACCGCTGCCACGTCACCGGCGCAGGCGTGACCGGCGGGTTCGACGGGAACCTCGAGTCGAACCTGGTCAATGTGGGATGCGAGGCCTGCCATGGGCCTGGGGGACCGCACGACGGCACCCGAGACGACCCGCGCGCCGCGTGCGCCGCGTGCCACGACGCGGCGCACAGCATCGCCTTCTCGGTCGAAAAGGGATTGCCACATCTCGATCATTACGCGGCGAGCGCGCTCGGGACGGTCGCCCGCGCCGAGGCCCGGCGAAAGCTCGCGGCCGGCCAAGCGCCACGTCCGCTCCTGGCGTTTCCCCAGGGAAAGACGCTGGGCTCGGCGGCGTGCCAAGCGTGCCACCCCGAGGAGGTGGCGAGTTGGTCGTCGACCGCCCACGCAGCGGCGATGGGGGACCTGAAGCGCGAGGGGAGCGACGATCCGGGGTGCTTGCGCTGTCACGCCACCGCTCTGCGGTCGGGCCCTCCGCCCACCGATCCCAGGGAGTTTCGGGTCGCCGAGTCGGTGTCCTGCGAGTCGTGCCACGGCCCCGCCGACGCGCACGTGTCCTCCGGCGCGCCCATCGAGGGTCTGGGCGAGGATTGCCCGGTTTGCGTCATCGAAGCCGTGTGTACGACGTGCCACACGCCGACCTGGGATCCCGACTGGGCGCTCGCGCCCGCCCTCCAGGTCATCTCACACCATCGGAAACCATGACCGCCGACGAGACCGACACCGAGACCGAGACCCGGCGCCAGGCCCTCCGGGGGCGCCGCTACCGGTTCAGCGCGCGGGGAGACCGGGAAGCGTGGATGGCGGTGATCGCCGAGCGGGAACCCCCGCTCCACGAGGAGCTCGTGGCCCTGCGGCGCACCTCGGCCCAGGCGTTTCGCAAGCGGCTGCTTCGCGAGGGGAAGCGCCTCGGACTCCTCACGGCGGGGTAGCCACGCCGCCGACCGCCCGCTCCCGCACCAGGTCGCGGAACCAGACGACGGTCCCCTCCGCGCACACGTCGATCGTCCGATCGCTGCCCGTCGCGTCGCTGTGGAGCGCCAACGTGCTGCCGTTCTGGACGAACGTCCCCCCATCGACCCAGATGCTGGTGTTCACCGACCCGCTGCAGGTGCAGCCCCCGAGCCCGGTGGTCTCGCACCGCACGTCGTAGTCGGTCAATTCATACGTCAGACATCCCTCGTTGCACTCGGGCGGCACCACGATCCCGATGCCGGTCGTACCCCCCGGAACCGAGAAGCTGTATTGCCCGGACGCGTTGAAGTTCATGGTGCCGTCGGCGCTGCCTGCGTAGAGGTCGACCTCGATCCCCGGGCACCGCCCCTCGACCTCCGCGAATTGCGGGTCGTCGAAACACTCCCCCTGGATCGTCCAGTTGCCGAGCACGTCGCCCTCGCAGCCCGACGTCGCGCACGTCAGGAGCGCCGGACCCGAATCGGTGTCGGTGTCGGTGTCGGTGTCGGCGTCGGTGTCGGTGTCGGTGTCGGTGTCCGAATCAGAGGGTTTCTCCCCGCACGCCGCCAGCACAAACAGCCAGGCCACCGTTCGCATCCTCGCCTCCTCGGCACGAGAGCGTAGCGCGCACCGGGTCGCTCCGCCGGGCGGGGAGCAGCGCCGCGCCCACCAGCGACCCGCCCACCAGCGCCATCGCCGCCAGCGCGGTGCCGGTGAGCCCCGCGACCCCGGCGTCGAGATCTCCCCGGATCAGGTCTTGTACCGCCCGAAATCCGATGGCACCGGGCACCAAGATCAACAGCCCGGGGGTCTGCACCAGGGCCAGGGGATGCCCGGTCGCGCGGGTGACGAGCGACGCCGCCAAGGCGACCGCGAGCGCGCCCACCCCTGCACCCAGCCCCGGGCCAAGCGCCCATCCACCCAGCCACTCGCCGGAGAGCGCCGCGCCGACCGCCAGCCCGACGGCCGGCACCCACCGCCCCGGCACGGAGAGCAGGACCGCGAAGCCGAGCGACGCGACCCCCATCGCGAGCGGAACGAGCTCGGGGATCGGCACCGCGCTCGCCGCGTTGGCAGGCCCCAACGCCAACTGGGCCAGACGGCTCCCCACCGCGGCGCCCAGCCCGAGCTGCATCAGGGCGACGCCCGAGGCCACGAGGCCGGTCGCACCGGACACCAGGTGGCCGGTGGCCAACTCGATCAAGGCCGTGGTAAGCGAAAACCCGGGTAAAAAGGCTATCAACCCCGCCAGCAACGAGATCTCCCCCGCGAGCGGACCGGGCCACGCCGCCACCACGAGCCCGGCCAGGAACGCGGCCGCCGGATCGGCGAGGCGCGCGCGCTCCGGACTTCCGCGCAGCGCGACGGGGACGCACCCCGTGAGGAGGCCGATCCCGGCCGCGACGCCGACCTCGGGGATCCCGCCACCGAGCAGGACCGCCGCGGCCGACGAGGACGCCCCACCGGCCGCCACTCGGGCCCACCCGGGGTAGCGAGCCGGAGCCGCCTCCAAGGCCGAGAGGTGGGCGAGCGCCTCGTAGGGCCGGAGGCTCCCCGCCACCACCGCGTCCACCAGCTGAACCGCGGCGTCCGTCCGATCCAGGGCGGGCGCCCCGGCCCGCACCGAGAGCACCCGGGTACCCGTGGGCTCACTCACGAGAATCGAGGTCGGAAGCACATGGATCCCCACGCGGAGGCCGAGCGCCGCGCTCAGCCGAGCGGCATCGTCCTCCAACCGCCACGCCGGTGCGCCCCATCGGCGCATCGCCACCGACACCGCAACCACGAAGTTCGTACATTCAACCATGTTGCTAAGATACGTTCGTCAAACGGCATCGTCCATCGAATCTAATTCGCAACAGACCCGAAAACCCGGCCCGGTCCCGAACCCTGTCGGTCCCATGCCCCACCGCACCGAACCCTGCACGGCACGTCGGGCAGCCATCCCGGCGCAACCGAGGATCTACCCACGTGTTGCGAGTTCCGCTCGCACGGTGTAGCGTCTCCGGGAGGGCACCCCATGGTCATCGCGTTGCTTGCCGCCAGCTCGTTCGCCGGTCAAATCCAGTTGTTCTTTGCCGATACCTTCCCCACTCCGATGGCCGGTAACCAGGGCTGGGACGGGGGCTACGCACCCGACACCTGGTCGGGTCTCGGCGACGAGGCGCACCCGCTCACCGACGTCGTCGCGGGGGGCGCGGTGTTCGGAGGGCCCGGAGCGGCCAGCAACTGGATGGTGAACACCAACGTCGACCTCATGGCCCAAGGGGGCCTCTCGGCCGAGCTCGACAGCGAGGAGAACGACACGATCGGCCTGGTGTTCTCGCTGAACCCGGTGATTGGGTCTTCCTATGCCGCGTTCTGGTGCGATGGGGACTGCGCTCCCGGCGCGGTGACCGGCAGCGAGCGGCTGTGGCTGATCCGGTACGACAACGGCGCCCCCACCGAGCTGGCGCGGGTCAACCTGCCGCGCGGCGGTGGCTTCGGCGGCCCGACCTTCGGGATCGACATCATGGACATCGCGGTCGACGACGGCCGCATCGTCGTCGCGGTCGGTGGGCAAGTCGAGATCGACGTCACCGACCCCGCTCCCCTAGCCCCCGGATACGCCGGGTTCTATGCCTATGCCAGTGGCGGGTGCCCCGGGACGTGCGACGTCGATTTCGACGACTTCACGGTGTGGGCCAACGACGAGGACGACGACACCGTCCCCGACGACATCGACAACTGCGAGGCGCTCGCGAACCTCGACCAGGGCGACTTCGACAACGACGGCGAGGGAGACGCCTGCGACTGCAACGTCGCGAACGGCGACGCCGACGCCGACGGGCTGGCCGACAGCTGCGACCCCGATCCGACCGACGACGACCTCGACGACGACGGGCTCCTCGACGGCAGCGAGGTCTCCCAGTGGAGAACCGATCCGAGCGACGCCGACACCGACGGCGACGGCCTCTTGGACGGGCAGGAGGTCGGACTCGCCGCGCCGGAGGGCGCCGACACCGATGCGGGGGTGTTCGTCGCCGACGGCGATGGCGGGGCAACCTCCACCGATCCCCTGCAGGCCGACACCGACGCCGACGCCTTGCCCGACGCGACCAAGGACGCCGACGCGAACGGGGTCGTGGACGCGGGGGAGACCGACCCGAACGAGCCGGACACCGACGCCGACGGCCTCGACGACGGCGAGGAGGACGCGAACGCCGATGGGGTGCTCGACGCCGACGAGACCGATCCGACCGACCCCGACACCGACGGCGACGGCGCGCTCGATGGAGGCGACTGCTACCCGCTCGATCCCCTGATCCCGAGCGCCGAGATCGTCGCCGACGGAATCGATCAAGACTGCAACGGCACCGACGACTGCTACGCCGACACCGACCGCGACGACTTCGGAAGCGCCACCGTGATCGCCGGGGACGACCTCGACTGCACGAATGGCCGCGGAGAGTCCGACGTGTCGACCGATTGCGACGACACGGAGCCGGCGATCTACCCCGGAGCCCCCGAGCTGCCCGCGAATGGGATCGACGAGGACTGCGACGCGGTCGACACCTGCTTCGTGGATGGCGACGTCGACACCTTCGGGGGGGGACCGGTCGCCCCGGGGAACGACCTCGACTGCACGAACACCGCGGGGGAAGCCGAGCGTCCCGGGGACTGCGACGACGCGAACGGCGGCGTGTTCCCCGGGAACCCGGAGATCGCCGGCGATGGCATCGACCAGGACTGCGACGGGGTGGACAACTGCTACGAGGATCTCGACGGCGACGGGTTCGGCAACACCGAGTTCGAGGGCAACGACCTCGACTGCACCGATCCGCGGGAGGCTGCGGCCGGCGGGGACTGCAACGAATCCGACGCGGCGATCAACCCGGCGACGACCGACATCGTGGGCGATGGCCAAGACCAGGACTGCGACGGAGGCGACGACTGCTACGCCGATGTCGATGGCGACACGTTTGGCGGAGACGTGGTGACGAGCCCGGACCTGTCCTGCGCGCATGACGGCCTGACGACCACTGCCGGCGACTGCGACGACGCGAACGCCGACGCCCATCCGGGCGGCACCGAGGTCACCGCCGACGGCGCCGACGGGGATTGTGACGGAACGGAGCTCTGCTTCGTCGACGCGGACAACGACGCCCACGGTACGTCCGAGACCGCGTCGTCGTCCGCGATCGACTGCCTGGCCGCCGGGGTGGCGGCCACGGCCGACGACTGCGACGACGCCAACGGGACGGTCTTCCCCGGGGCACCGGAGGTGGCCGGCGACGACGTGGACCAGGACTGCGACGGAACCGACCTCGCGGGGCCCCCGGGAAGCGATCTGGTGTCGGTCGAGCGGGCCGAGGGCGGATGCGCGTGCGACAGCGGGTCCCCGCCCGCAGGATGGGCCGCGTTGGCGTTCGGCCTCTTGGCGGTCGGGCGCCGGCGAAAGACCCCCTGATCCGCGTGACCGGCCCCCTCCCCGCGCATCCCCTGGATCGAATCGACCTCCTGCTGCTCGCCGCGGTCCAGGAGAACGCGCGGGCCTCGAACAAGGAGCTCGCCGCCCTGGCGGGACTGGCGCCGTCGTCGTGCCTGGCCCGGATGCGTCGTCTGGAGGACGACGGGGTGATCGCCGGGTGGCACGCCGATCTCGAGCCGGCCGCCCTCGGGCTCGGCCTGCAAGCGCTGATCGCCGTGCAGCTTCGCCTGCACGTGCGCGAGGCGTTCGAGAGCTTCGGCCAGCACGTCCGGGCGCTCCCCGAGGCCACTGCGGTCTATTCGCTAGGTGGAACCACCGACTTCCTGGTCCACGTCGTCTGCCGCGACACCGAGCACCTGCGCGCCCTGACCATGGACGCCTTCACGAGTCGGCCCGAGGTCAGCCGCATCGAGACGTCGCTCGTGTTCTCGTTCACCCGGTCGGGCCTGCCGATCCCCGACCCGGCTACGGCTGGTTCCCGCTGACCGTGATGGTTCCGCCGATGTTCACCGCGCCGACCTGATCGACCAGGGCCTGAGCCTGGAGCGTCGGCAGGACCGGGTTGTCGGTGATGGCGAAGTTTCCCCCGACCTGCTCGAGCCGGCCGAGTCCGGTGAGCGACGCCAGGGTCCCGTTGCCGTCTACGGTGAGGCTCCCGCCCACGAAGCGGAGCTCGGGCAACCCGTTGATCTGGTCGAGCTCCGGGTTTTCCGAGATCGTGACGTCGCCGACCACCTGCTCGAGCACGTCGAACTGGGCGATCGCGCCGAGACCGTTCCCCAGGATCAGGACCGAATTCGCCACCGGCATGGTGGCGCAGAAGTTCGACAAAAAGCCGAGCCGCGGGTTCCGCGCCACCACCACGTCCGGCACCACGGTCGCCAGATAACCGGGCTGAGCGCCGACGTTTCGGAAGGCGTCGACCCGACTGAGGTTCGCGTTGTCCGACACCGTGATGGCCGCGACGTCGAGCACGAGGTCGAAGCCGTCGAACGACTCGAGCGCGTCGTTGTCGGACACGGTGACCGCGTTGGCCGTGGGAAGCAGTGTGAAGCCGTTGATCTCGGTGATCGACGGGTTTCCGCTGACCAGAATGTCGCCGCCGATGACCTCGAGGACATCGCCGATCCGCAGACTGTCCAGCACCGGGTTTCCGGTGACCGACAGGTCGCCGCCGATGCTGTACACCGACTTGAGGGAGTCGATGTCGTGGAGGAACGCGTTGTCCGTAACCGACAGCGTCCCCCCGACGAGCCGCACCCGCGTGAGGTCGGCGGTCACCGCGCTGATCCCCGAGACGGTGAGATCGCCGCCGAGGTTCGCCAGGTGACCGAGCGGAAGGTCGGTCAAACCCGCTAGATCGGTGAGCCGCGCCGACCCCGCCACGTCGGTCAGCCACGGCAGGTCGAGGGTCGAGAGCGCAGGGTCGGCGCTCAGCTCGAGGTCACCCATCGCCAGCGTGCGGAGGTTGGGCGCGGAGATCCGGTCGAGCGCAACGGCGCCCACCGCCGAGAGCGCACCCGCGCTGGTCAGGAGCGGCAGCGACACGTCGGCCGCCGCACCCGAGATCGCGACGGCCCCGTCGACCGAGCAGAGGCAATCGACGGAGACCGAACCGGAGATTGCCAGGTCGCCCGCGATGTGGTTGGCGGTCCCCGCGCAGAACGCGTCGGCGTCGGCCTGGGTGGCCAGCGAAACCGGGCCGGGGTGCTCGCTCTTCGTGAAGCAGTCGGGCGGGGGCACCGGGTCTCCGGGCGCATCGCACGCCACCCACTCATGCAGTAATGCCGCATCTTCCTCACTGACACCCCCGGCGGGGGGCATCTGCATGTCGGACTGCTCGACACACACGCAATCCGGGGCGATGGGCTGCCCCGAGCACCCCCCAGTCTCTGGCGGGGGCCCGCCAACCTCGCCGCTCACCTTGCGATCGATGACGGTGCGGAGCGCAAACACCTCGGCGTAGGTGTCAAAATTGACATTCGGCTGAGCACACTGACGCCGGGGATCTCCCTCGTCGAGCTCGGCGGTGTGGCACGGCAAGCACCACGTGTGAATGAACCCTTGCCCGAAGTTCTGGTAGGTCAGCTCCGTGCAAATCGCAGTCGGAGGCGCATCGGTGTCGGCCGGAGGACCGCCGTCGCCGTCGCCATCGCCAGTGCAGGAGAGGACACCCAGACTCACCGCGATACCGACCACCCGAACCATCAGGCCTTCAGCGCGCGCAAGGGCTCGATCGTCGGGTAGATCTCGGCCGGATCGATGTCGAAGGCCTCGAGGATCCCGGCGGCGAGGTTGTCGTACTTCATCAGCGGCGCGGAGGTGCCCACGCCGAAGTCCGGCTCACCGGTGTCGTAGTCCATCGGCACCGACTCGAGGAAGTCGTCGGTCGCGCCGATCTTGCGCCCGCCGTCGATCCCCGCGCCGAGGAGCAACATGCTGGTGTGCGCCCAGTGGTCTTTGCCGCCCTTCCAGTTGTGCTTCGGCGTCCGCGTCATCTCCGAGGCGACGACCACCATCGTGTTGTCGATGAGCATCCCCGAGCCGTCGGGGGCCGGCGTCTTGGTCAGCTGGTCCACGAGCAGGGCCAACCGGGTGAAGAAGTTCTGGTACCGGTCGTTTTGCAGCGCGTTGATGTCGTGGGTGTCCCACGAGTCGATGTCGGAGATCATCACCGAGCTGCAGATGTCTCCCGCCAGGAGCTCCACCGCGATGGCCGTCTGGCTGGCGAGCGTGGCCTCGGTTCCCACCACCAGACCGGTGTCGCCCGGCGTGCCGTCGCTGGCCAGCAGCTCGCCCTGAAGGCGCAACCGGGCGCGTCGATCGATCGATTCGCGAAGGTCGGCGATCCGCTGGTCATTCCACCCGGCATCGGACCAGCCGCTCCCTTGGAGCTGGCCACCCCGGTTGAGGAGGTACTGGTCGATCTTCGCCTGCATCCCCGTGACCTGGTCGGGGCTGAACAACGGCAGCGAATACCCCGCGCTCGGGTCGGGCTGAAACACGCTCCCGCGATCGACGAGCGCCGCGAGCTGGCTGCGGGCGCCGATCCGGCCCGTCGAGGAGGCGTACTTTCCCGAGTACCCGAGCCCGGACATGTCGATCGAACCCAGCGGCAACGCCGCGCCGTTCCGAAAGCCGATCTGGGTCGGCAGGTCGGGGACCGTGGCGAGCGAGTTGCCGGTCAAGATCCGCATCCGGCAGCCTTCGTGGACGATCGACCCGGTCCAGATCCCGTTGATCACGAGTGTCTGGGGCCCGAAGGTGTCGAAGAAGTCGGTCACCGCCTTCCGCGACGCCTGGTTGACCATGATGTCGTGACCACCGTGGGTCTCGACCACGTTGACGCGGTTGGCCTCATTCGGCGCCGCGTCCCACTCCGGGCCCTCGATGTTGGGGTTTCCGGGCTTGGGATCCATACAGTAGGTGACGTCCCATCCGCCGTTCGCGAACATCCAGATCAGGTTCTTCGGCACCCGCGGCCCGCCCGCCGCCCGCGCCGGCCGCGACGCGACCGCGGAAGCGAGCGCGCCGAGCGAAGCGCCGAGCACCGCGCGCCGAGACAACCCAGGGACGAGCTTGGAAGGTGGCATCAGAAGTACATCATCCGGGGGTCTTGGAACATGCCCGTCAGGGTGACCTTCCAGGCCTCGGTCGGGCTGGCGTGCACCGCGAACGCCGAGGCCCAAAGGTCGTAGGAGAGGTCCACCTGGGGGGCGTTCGGGGTGACGAACTCGCCGAGGATGCGCAGGTGGAGGCCGGCGAGTTGGGCGCGGATCGCCGCCTGGTCGAACGTCGTCGCCTCCACCCCCCAGAGCAAGCGCCGGCTGGTGGCGACCTGGGCAAAGTCGGCGTCGACCGCGAACCCGGCGGCGTCGCCCGCGAGTGCGCCCATCGCCAGGAGCTTGGTCGGCGTGGCCGTGTGCGTCGCGCGCGAGACCGTCACCCCGTCGACCCCACCGGACATCGTGCGAAAGCCATAGAGATCGCTGTCGGAGAGGTCGACCTCCCCCCAGCACTGATTGCCGTATACCGCGACGGTGTTGTTCGTCTGGGGATCGTTGCAGTTGGGCTTGTCGCCGACCGCAACCCAGCGGTACCCCGTAAGATCCTCAATGATCCGAGCATACTGCTCCGGGCGCACGGTGAGGAGCCCCCCGCCCGCCGGCACGGGCTCCCCGGCCGGATCGTTCGCGCGAAGGATGGAGAACTCGTCGCGCAAGACCGAATCGATCGCCAACTGCCGGGCGTTGAAGCCACTCGCCTCGAAGCGAGCTTGGAGCGCGAGCGCGGTGTCCAGATCGACCTCGGTGGGGTCGACCTGGCCGTAGTACCCATAGAACTGCCGGGCCTGGCATTCGGAAAACCGGGGGTCGTCGGCGATCAGCTGGCCCACCTCGGTCAGGTCGCGCGCAGCCGTGCCGTAGTAGCTCGGCTCCGGCAGGCCCCACCCCTCCCACAGGAACTCATCGGCCGGGTTGTACTGCTGAATCGGGTAACAATAGTACTCATAGAGATAGGACGGGCCAAACTCCGGAACCGCACCATTGCTCCAGTCGAATTCGCAGTCCATGTCGATCGACTGACCGACGAAGTTCCGGTGAATAAGCTGTTTGTACCCCCAGAAATAGCCAGCCAGTGGATCGAGGGCCTGGTGACAGCCGATGCAGGCGGTCACCGTCTTCACCGCGTTCGCCACCTCCGCCTCGTCGGCGATGTTGATCCCGCCCGCCACCAGGATGTCGCGGTGATCGAAGTCTTCGCACAGGAGCTCGCGGGCGACCAGGTTCGCCCGACCCCGGTGGAAGTTGCTGCCGTTCGACTCCCACCGGCGCCAGACCTGCGCCGAGGACAGGATGCCCGCCTTGGGGCGATCGTCGCCCCACGCCGTGAGCTGCCAGGTGTCGGCGGGGAACTCTGGGGTGCCGAAGTCGTAGGGAACTCCATACATATTCGCCGTCACGTCGTCGGCCAGCAGGTACTGCGCGGTGACCAGATCGGTGAACGGGAGATCGTGGGTGACGATGTGCTCGACGAGGCGGAGCGGCTCCTCGGTCGTGCCGGTGTAGATCTCGCTCAGGTCGTAGGCGGCCAGCCCGAGCGTCTCGAGCGGGTTTCCCGGGGTGTCGAGGGCGGGGAGCTGCAGAAAGGTATCGTTGCGCAACAGCAGGATCTCAGCCCACATATCCTTGATCGTGAGGCCAAACTCCGGCGTGAGAGTGTAGTCGGCGACCAGGCCCTCGAGCTTGGACGGGTCGTCGTGCACCGCCACGAGGTCCACCGTGGAGGGACGGATCCCCCGAAGGGCGATCGACGCGCGGATGAGCCGATCGGCCGGGGAGAGCCGCACGAACCCGCCGGACGGTGGGGGAGCGACGTCCTCGTCGCCGCTACCGTGACAGCCCCAAATGGCTGACAGGAGCGCGAAAGACAGGGCGATCGAGCGCACGGGCGAAACCTCGGACGGCGGTTTCAAGGTAGCACCCGCCTCAGGGGGCCGCAATCGGCATCTCGCCGGGCGCGCGTTAGCCGCCCCCATGTCCACCGTGCACGCACCGAGCCCCGAGAACCTCGCGCGGGCCGCAGCGATCCTGCGGGCAGGGGGGCTCGTGGGCATGCCCACCGAGACGGTCTACGGACTCGCCGCGAGCGTCGCCGATCCACTCGCCATCGCCCGGGTGTTCGCCGCCAAAGAACGTCCCCTCTTCGACCCGCTGATCGTACACGTCGCCCGCCTGGATCCCGCGCTCGTCGACCTGTCGGCGTTCACCGCGGCAGGACGTCGGGCGGTGGAGCGGCTGGTCGCCCTGGCCTGGCCCGGACCGCTCACCCTGGTCCTGCCGCGCACGGCAGCGGTGCCCGATCTCGCTGCATCGGGCCTCGCCACCGTGGCGATCCGCGCCCCCGCCCACCCGGTGGCCCAGGCCCTGATCGGCCTCGCGGGGCCGCTTGTCGCCCCGAGCGCCAATCGCTTCGGGCGGATCAGCCCGACCGCCGCCGAACACGTCGCCCAGGAGCTGGGCGATCGGGTGGACCTCACCCTCGACGGTGGACCGTGCCCGATCGGCGTCGAGTCGACGATCGTCGCGGTCGACCCCGATGGATCGGTCGTGCTCCTCCGCCCGGGGGGGATGCCGGTCGAGGCGATCGTCGCCTGCACCGGGCCCCTCAGCCCGGATCGCGGGCCGGTGCGGGCGCCCGGGGGGCTTCCGAGCCACTACGCCCCGGAACGCCCGGTGATCCTCGGAGACTTCGCGGACTTCACCGGCGAGGCCGGAGCGCTCGCCTTCTCCGCGGAGCGGGCCGCGGTGGCCGCCGCCCGCGGCCTTCATCCGATCGCCACGCCCAGCCCGACCGGAGATCCAACCGAGCTCGCGACCGGGTTGTTCGCCGCGCTACGCCGGCTCGACGCCAGCGGATGCCTGGCCATCGCAGTCGAGCCGGTCCCCTCCCACGACGGCCTGTGGCACGCGATCGGCGACCGGCTCCGGCGAGCCGCCGCCCGCTAGTCGGCGTCGCCGCCGGTGACCGCGACCACGAACCGCACGTTCTCGAAGCCGGCGTCGCTCGACGCGCGCATCACCGGTCCCAGCACGTCCCACGAGAGGCGCTTGTCGGCCTGGACCACCACCTCCTTCGGGGCGACGCCATCGCGCGCCCGGGCCTGGGCGGCGCTGCGCTGCACGCGAAGGACGTCGACCAGTCGTTGGTATTCCTGCTCGTTCGGCGCTCGATTCTGGGCGGGGAAGGCTCCGACGTCGTTGTCCGCGATGCGCACGGCGTTGCGGCTGACCACCACGCTCACCGCCCAGCGCACCTGCTCCCGCGCCGCCGACCGGGCGAGCTCGAGATCCGGGTTCGGCTGGATGGTGATCGCGCTGTTTCCGTAGAGCTGAAGCAAGAACAACAGGATGTTGATCATCATGTCGACCATCGCGGCGAGCATCAGCTCGCTGCGCTGGGGTTCCCGCCGCCGTCGGGCGAGGCGAGGCGATAGTCCCCGGCGGCTCACGGCGCCACCACGAGGTCGGGGAAAAGCGGCGCCTTGCCCGCGGATCGCACCGCGTCCATCGCCGCCACCACCCCCTCGAAGGGCACCCCGGGGTCGGGATCGATCACCACCTGGCGCTCGCTCGGGTGCCGGCCCTTCAGGTCTTGGGCGAGGGCGGTGAGACCGGGCCCAGGCCAATGGGTGCACCCCTCGTCGAGACACGCCAGCGAGCGCTCGGTCCGCTCCCCGTCGACGGTCCACGACACGAGGTAGCCGGTCGCGACCACCCGGACCTCGAGACCGAGCCGCTCCGCGTCCTCGGGGGTTCCGGGCCCCGCAACCTGCGATTCGAGCTCGGCAAACGCACCGAATTGGGCGCTCACCAGCAGCATTTGGATGAGCAGGCTCACCATGTCGAGCAAGGGCACGAGGTTGACCTCGGGCGTGTCGACCGAAAGCCGTGCGCGGCGGCGCACCTTAGCTCGCCGCCTCGACCGGGCTCTCGACGACCGCCGGGGCTGGCCGACGGCGCGCGTCGAGCAGCATCACCACCTTCAGGCCGAAGCGATCGACGTCGTCGAGGATCGCGTTCCCTCGGATCACCAGGATCGAATGCGCGACCAGGGTGGGGATGGCGACCGCGATCCCGCTTGCCGTGGTGTACATCGCGATCGCGATCCCCTTGGCGAGCAGCGCCTGCTTTTCCTCCGGGTTCGCAGCCGACACCGCGTCGAACGACTGGATCAGGCCCACAATGGTTCCCAGCAGCCCGAACAGGGTGACCACGTTCGCGATCGTCGCGAGGTAGCTCACCCGCGCTTGAAGGGGCGGGATCGCGTCGAGGGTGGCCTGCTCGACCGCCATCTGCACGGTCTCCCGCTCGGCGTCGGCGTTGCGAAGGGCGGCCTTGACCACGTTCGCCAAG
>CANLGQ010000032.1 GCA_947490265.1 Pseudomonadota bacterium
ACCCCGGTAGCGAACTGCCCCGTCCAGAGGAACACCCGGCTGGCGACGGCCGGAGGGAGCCGCCGCGCGAGGCCCTCTGCGACCCACCGTGCGCGCCGGCTGCGGAAGACGGCGAGGCCTACGAGGAGGCCAGTAGCGGCAACAATCCCCACCTTTCCGGCGAGTCGCACCTGCTCGAGCGCGCTCCCCGGATCTGAGGCAGGGAGGTACCAGACCATCCAGGAGAGGATCCCGAGGAGCCCAAAGAGATCGCAGATCGACTCGGCCAGGGTGGTGGCGAGCACGGTCGCGTACGAGAGCTGCCGCCGGGCGGAGATGACCCCTGGCCGGATCAGCGCCCCCGCTCGAAACGGCAAGAGCGTGTTCATCCCGGTGCCGATGACCGTCGCCGACACGACGAGCGAGAGCGGCACTCGGTGATCGACGTGGCGGATCAAGATCCACCACCGCAACGCGTGCAGCACGTAGTCGAGCAGCATCAAGGCAGCAGAGAGGGCGAGCCAGCCCCAGGAGATGTGGCCGAGGATCTGAAGCAGCTCCACCCAGTGGAGATTCCAGAGAAACCACCCCAGGAGCCCGAATCCGACCACGGTTCCGACCAGGATGGGCCACCGGCTCGGTCGACCGCTCGGTGGGCCGCCTCCTCCGCCCGACGCTGACACCACGAGCCCCCAGCCGTTGAACCGACAAGTCCTTGAGGCTAATCCCCAGCCCCGCCACTGCAAGGTCTGGCGAGCCAGGCAGAGGCGCGCTACAGCCGCCGGGCGCGGGTCCATCGAGGTCGGGAGCACGAATGAAGTGGGACGTCGCCGGGATGGGCAATGCGCTGATGGACGCCCTGGCCGTCGTCGACGACACGTCGCTCATCGCCGAGCTCGGGCTCCAGCGCGGCGTGATGCAACTCGTCGACCACGATCGGTGGATGGCGATCTACGAGGTGGTGCGCCAGCAACGGGATCCCGAGTTTCACTCGGGCGGATCGTGTGCCAACACCATTGCAGCCATCGGATGGCTCGGTGGGCGCGCGATCTACCACGGTCAGGTCGGCGACGATCAGATGGGGCACCTCTATGGCCGCCTGCTCTCGAACGCCTGCGGCGCGCACGCGCTGCGCTTCACCCGCGAAGCCGCGACCGGAAAATGTCTCGCCCTCATCAGCGCGATCGATGCCGAGCGCACGATGTGCACCGACCTCGGCGCGGCGGTCAGCCTGCCCGACTTCGAGGGGTTCCGCAGCGAGCTCGCGTCGGCGACCATCGGTCACTTCGAAGGATACGCCCTCTTCGGCGAGGGGTTCCGTCGCGCGGTCATCGGGGCCATGGAGCACGTGGTGGCCTCTGGCGGCAAGGTCTCGATCGATGCCTCGGATCCGTCGGTGATCCGCGCCGTGCCGGAAACGTTCCGAGATATCCTCGAGCGACACGCGAACATCTGTTTCCTGAACGAAGAGGAGGCGACCCGCTTGACCTCCCGGGACGATCCACGGGCGGCGCTGCGTGAGGTCGCCCGAATGGGTTCCTTGGAGGTCGTGGTCGTCAAGCTGGGGTCGCGCGGTTCCCTGGTCGGTTCGGCGGGGGAGGTCTTCGAGATCCCGGTTCGACCGGTGCATGCCATCGACACTACCGGGGCGGGCGATGCCTACGCCGGCGGGTTCCTCTATGGGCTCACGCGGGGGTGGCATCCCGCCCGTTGTGGACAGCTCGCCTCAGCCATCGCCGGACTGACCTGCGCGCAGATCGGCGCGGTGGTCGCGGATCGCCCTCGCCTTGCCTCCCTGCTCGACGAACTGGCGGTTCGCGAACTCTAGGTTCGAGGTCCCGCCGCTTCCCTCGGGGCTCGCCCTGGGGTACAAACTGCGCTGCGGGGGACAGTTGAGGATTGCGTGGACGGCAGCGCTGTGGCTCTGCGGCTGCGGCTCGTGGCCGCGCTGGTCGGCGGCCGAGCCCACCGACCCCCTGACTCCGACCGAAGCGGATGCGGCGTTTGCGTGGGCCGCTGAACCGACCCCCGAGGCCGAGGGGTCCAACGAGGGTCCTGACGCTTCGGCGGGGACGATCTCGAGCGGCAACACCTTTCTCGGAGAAGGCGACCTCGAGGGGGTCGGCTGGTGCAGCGCGACGAACGGCCCGGCCTGCGAGAACGCCCCGGATCCCGGCTGCAGCGTCCCCTTTGGCGACCCCGGGGGCATCTATGCCGGGGACATCGACACCTGGGCGCTCGACCTCGAGGGGGACGGTGAGCTCACGCTGTGCGCGCGAGTCAGCGTCACACCCAGCGAATTGGAGAACGAGGCACAATACGACCTGCTGCTCATTCCCCTCGATGCCGGTTGCCCTGCTGCGCCCACGTCCGGTACCGACGACTACCCGCTCGGTTGGTCGCTCGGACCCGGCGTCGCCGGTTGGGGCGCGCCGGTGATCGGCGGCACGCGGGTGGCGGTGCTGCTGGCCGGGGCCGTGGCCCTGGAGGGCGAAGTCTCCCAGGTCTTCCCGTACACGATCGGCTTCGCCCTGGTACCTACTGCAGCCGGCGGCGGGCTCACCCATTGTCCCCTCTTGCCGGGCGAAGGCGCGGGAGGCGACGAGTGACCCCTCTTCTGCTCACGCTGACGGCGTTCGCCGCGGACCCCGCGCCTCCCGAAGTGCGTCGCCAGTTTCGAGAGATGCAGCTCGCCGACGGCCGGACCCTCCAGGCCGAGATCCTCGCCACCCGGGCCGAAGGGATGGCCATCGCGGTACCGCAGGGCGAGATCGTCCTGTCCTACGAGCTCCTGCAGGACATGAAGCCCATCGAGGAGTCCGCCTACCAAGCGCAACCTCCGTGGGTCAGTGTCGTAGCGGTCCCGACAGAGCACCGGTCCCAGATCACCGAGTTGCTCGATGCCGTGCCGTCTCTCGTGGTGTGGACCGCAGAGGGAACCGTCGGACAGCCGGCGGGCCCATTGGACCTCGCGGAGGCCGAACTCGCGGCGTTGCGAGGCTGCGGAACCAATGCCCCGTGTGTTCGGGGCGCGTTTGGTCAGGGCGCACAAGGCGTATGGGTCGTCACGCTGGTTCCCGCCGCGGAGGGGTTCGTGCTCGAGGGCTCGCTGTCCGGAGTGGACACCCAAAACACGGCCTCGGTCGAGGCTCCCACCGATCAGGCGGTATGGGTCGCCCTGCATCACGTCCTGGGGCTCGAGCCGCCCAAGGCCGCGCCTCCGATCCGCGCCGCCGCGGCCTCGCGGAGGGCCCGTGGGGGGAGCGGAGGGGGGCTCGGATTCGCCCCGGTGCCCGGATTGCCCGCCTTGGCAGCAGGCGACCCCGGACGGTTCGGCCTCGCGCTGGCGGTGGCCCTGCCGGCGACCGCCGCCTGGGTTGCGGTCGTCGGAACCCACGCGCAGTCGGCGCCCGAGCACATCGGCCTCGGCGCTGCGGGCTTCTATGCGATCACGGTGTTGACCAACCAGGCGTTCGCCGCCGGCGACGGAGCAGCGCGCCGTCCGCGCTAACCGCTGTCATTCGCCGAGAAACACCGTCGTCGTCCCCTGCTCCTTCAGCACCACCGTTCTGGAGAGGTTGGTCGTGCCGCTGGCACCTTGGATCTTGAACTGGTGCTCGCCGCCAGACAGCTCGTAGAGCACCGGAAGGTCGCCCACGAGGACGCCATCCACCCAAACAGTGGCGCCGGTTTCGCTATACGTAAGGAACACCTTGCCCTTACGGGTGTCGGCTACCGGCGCGGGCGCCGGGGCGACGGGCCTCAACGCGATGGCGGGGTACTCGAGCGACGCGACCGAGAGGCTCACGGTCCCCGACCAGGCCTGGTACCCTTCGAGGGTGAGCGTCACGTCGTGAGCGCCGTGGGCCAGATCCACCGTTGCCGGCGTTCGTCCCACACTGCGGGCGTCGATCTTGACCTCGGCGCCGGGCGGAACGGAGACCAGGCGCAAGCTGCCGACCTTGGCAGCGACCGCGGCGGGTTCGGGGGTCGTCGGGGCGGCGATCGGCGCCGGAGCGGGAGCGGGCGCGACAGCGGCGGCGGGCTCCGGCGCCTCGGGCGCGCTGGGAGCGGGCACCGCCACCAACTCCGGCGCCGGTGCAGGCGGAGCCGCGGCGCGAGCGGGGGCGGGCACGGCCTCGGCGACCGTCGCCGTCTGGGGCGCGGAACCCGTGCCGAGCCACGCGGCGGTGCCGCCGACTCCGAGCAGCGCCCCAACGCCCACGCCGGCGGCCAGCAGCACTGGGAGCACGACAAACGCCAGGATCCATTTGGCGTTGCCGCCACCCACCTCGTCCGCTGACTTCGGCGGCGCGTCAGCAGCAGGCCCCCGGCGCTGCGTGACGACCGGCACCGGCGTGCGTTCGAGCGAACTCGGGCTCGGCGGGGGACGCACGAACGGGGCGGTGATGGTCTGTACCGGCATGGCCGGTTCGGGAGTCGAACTCACGGGTGGGCGAGACGGGTTGGGCCGCGGACTCGTGACCTGGTCGCCGAGGGCGAGCGGAAGTTCCTCCAGCTCGTCGAGCTCATCGGGGTCCGGATAGGGCGGCGGAGCCGCGTTCCACGCAGGCGGCGGCGGAGCGTCGAGCTCGGGAGGGCTCGTCGGCAGCGCGCCCGGGTGCGCGAGATCCGCCTCGAACACGAGCACCTCGCCGTCGACGAAGCAGAAGTCGACCAGATCCCGGTACCGCTCGTTGCAGAGCCTGCACACCTTCATGCGCGGATCGCCCCTCCTCACTTCGTCGGCGGAGTATAGGCGCGGGCCGTCGGCCACGGCAACGTGGCTCACGGTAGCCCGGCCCCGTGCTTGAGATGCCGGGCGATCACGACCCGCTGGATTTGGTTCGTTCCCTCGACGATTTGCATCACTTTGGCGTCGCGCATGTAGCGCTCCACCGGATGCTCGCGGGTGTAGCCGTAGCCGCCGAGGACCTGCACCGCGTCGGTCGCCACGGCCATCGCCGCGTCGGTGGCGACCACCTTGGCCATCGCGGCCGCCTGGGCGTAGTCGCGTTGGTTGTCGCGGAGCCACGCGGCCTTGTGCACCAGCAACCGCGCTGCCTCAGTGCGGCAGGCCATGTCGGCCAACAGGAATCCGACGCCCTGAAAGTCGATGATGGGAGTTTCAAACTGCTTTCGCTGCGTGGCGTACCCCGTGGCGTACGTGAGGGCTGCACGACTGAGCCCGACCGAAGTCGCCCCAATCGTGATCCGCCCGCTGTCCAAGGCACTCATGGCCACCCGAAAGCCCATTCCCTCGCCGCCGATGAGATTGTCGACCGGGATGGTGCAGTCGTCCAGCACGATCTCCACCGTGGGCGAGGCGCGCAGGCCCATCTTCTCCTCTTTCTTGCCGAAGGAAAGCCCGGGCGCGTCTCCCGGGAGCAGGAACGCGCTGACCCCCTTGGGCCCGGGCCCGCCGGTGCGCGCCATCACCACGTAGACGTCTGCGTAGCCGCCGTGGGTGATCCAGAACTTGGTGCCGGTGAGTCGGTACCGGTCGCCGTCCCGGACCGCCACCGTCTTCAGCGAAGCGGCGTCGGAGCCGGACTCCGGCTCGGAGAGCGCGAACGCGCCGAGCAGTGCGCCGGAGGCGAGGCCTGGCAACCAACGGGTCTTCTGCGCCTCGGTCCCGTACCCGACGAGGATGACCTGCGGCAGACCGGTCACCGCCACGGACACCGCCGCGCTCGCGGAGACCGCCGCGATTTCCTCGAGGACCATCGCATACTCGAGGTAGCCGAGGCCGAGCCCGCCGTAGGCCTCAGGCGTGGGGATGCCGCACAGGCCCTGCTCTCCGAGCGCGCGGATCACGTCGACCCGGAAGCGCTCGCGCTCGTCGTCTTCTTTCAGGTCGCCCGGCGGCAGGGTCGCGCGGCAGAACTCCCGGGCCGCCCCGATCAGCGCAGCTTGCTCCTCGCTCGGTTCGAACACCACGGCCCCCTTAAGCGAGCGACAGCGAGACGACCTCGCCCGCGACCAGCGCCAGCGTATCCCGCTTGAACACCCGCGCCGCCTCCGGCCGATCGGTGAGCAAGCTGACGATTTCGCGGGGCTTTCCAGGCTTCCCATCCACGCTGACGACGGTCAGATCCACGCCTGGAACGCCAGGTCCAGTCCGAACGGACAGGTGCCGAATCATCGGTCGAATATCCAGCTTGGCGACCACCTTGAGCCGGCGGCGGCCCCGCGCGCCGGTGTGGGTTTTGCCCTTTCGACCGATGGAGATGGCGTCGTGGCCGAGGATTTCAGCCACCCGCGCGGTGAGCGACTCGGCGGACTCCCCGGGGAACCAGATGGTGTACTCTCCGCCTTGAACGAGGCTCATCAGCGACGATGAGTTCAACGGGACCTCGCGCACCGCGGTGACCCCGAAGCCGTCCGGCGCGGTGGCGGACAGCGCGGCCCGCAGCGCCTCCGGGTCGACCCGCGCCACCAGCGTCACGTCCATGTACTCCCCCATGGACTCCTCGTTCTGCGGCAACGCCGCCGAAAAGGCGAGCTTCGGATGCGGATGGAACCCCTGGGTGTAGGCCAACGGGGCGCGTGCGCGACGCAGCGCCCTCGCCCAGGCGTTCATCGCCTCGAGATGGGCCAAGAAACGGGCGTTTCCGGTGCGCGCAATCCGGAACCACAGCCGCTGGACGGGCGGCGGCTCCACGAAGGGCGCCGACTCCTTGCGCTTCCACTCCCCCTCGAGCGGTCGCGCTTTGACGTGGTCGCGCAGCATCGCCGCACACAGCGGCCGCTCGACGTCGATCACGCCGCAACTGTGGCACTTCCGTCGCCGACAATCGGCGGCGTGCTTCAGCTCGAGGGCCCGCTTCCAGTCGGCCGCGAGCCACGCGCGGTCGACCATGACGTCGAGGTGGTCCCAAGGGAGGACCTCATCGACGGGCCGCTCGCGGAGCGTGTCGGGCACATCGAATCCGCACTCCTCGATCGCCTGCTTCCACACGTCCATGCGGAGGTGCTCCCGCCAGGCGTCGAAGCGGGCGCCCAGCCGAAACGCCCGTTCGAGCACGTCGCCCGCCCGGCGATCCGATCGGGAAAGTACCCCCTCGAGGAACGTCTCCTCCGGATCGTGGCGTCCAAACTTGACTCCGTGGGCGCCGATGCGACGGAGCTCGGCTTCGAGGATGTCCTGGCGCCGCACGGTCTCTTCGAAGGGGATCTGCGCCGCCCACTGGAACGGCGTAAACGGCTTCGGAACGAAGGTCGACACCCCGAGGTGGATCCGCGCCTTCCCGTTCGGGCTCGCTGCCTTGCCCACGAGCCAGCACCGGTGCGCGAGGTCGGCGATCGCGAGGATGTCCTCGTCGCGCTCGGTCGGCAGCCCGATCATGAAGTACAGCTTGATGTGCTCCCATCCGCGGGAGAAGGCGCCGCGGGCCATCTCGAGCAGGTCTTCGTCGGGGATCCACTTGTTGATGACCTGGCGAAGTCGAGGGCTGGCTGCCTCCGGCGCGACCGTGAGCCCGGTCCGCCGGGTCTCGGCGACCATATCGGCGAGTTCTACCGAGAAGCTGTCGAGCCGGAGCGAGGGCAAGCTCACGCTGACCCGGCGCGGGCGAGCGGTCTCTACCGTGTTCTCGACGAGCTGCCGCACGCGGCTGTAGTCGCAAGTGGACAGGGATACGAGGCTTACTTCCTCATACCCGGTCGCATCGAGGGTGCGGTTCAACAGGTCGTCCAGCGCTTCGAGCTTCCGCTCTCGCACCGGACGGGTGACCATGCCGGCTTGGCAGAAGCGGCAGCCCTGGGTGCAGCCTCGGAGAACCTCGAGGCTCACCCGATCGTGCACCTGCTGGGTGAACGGGACGATCGTGTTGACCGGAAACGTGGCCCCGTTCAGGTCGCGCGTCAGGCGCTTGCGGATCCGCGGGGCCTCGTCGGCCGGCACGATCCACCCGTCCTCGCGGGTCCGAAAGGGGGTCCGACTGGGGAAATAGAGGCCCGGAATCTCGGCGAGGGCGGCGAGTCGCGCGCTGCGGGGAGCGCCGCGCAGGCCGCGCAGTGCGGTGGCGATCTCGAGGATGGCGTCCTCCCCGTCGCCCAAGAGGAACGCGTCGATGAAGGGGGAGAGCGGCTCGGGGTTGAACACCGCCGGACCGCCGGCGATGATCACCGGGTGGGCATCGCCGCGATCAGCGCTTCGCAACGGGATCCCGCCGAGGTCGATCGCGTTTAGGATGTTGGTGTACGTCAGCTCGGTTTGGAGCGTGAACCCGAGGAGATCGAGCCGATGAAGCGGCGAGCGCGTCTCGAGCGTGAAGAGCGGCAACCCCCGGGTGCGAAGCTCGGCCTCCATGTCGCGGGCCGGCGCGTAGACCCGCTCGCAAGCCGCCCACGGCTGCCCGTTGACGATGGCATAGAGGATGTGAAGACCGAGGTTGCCGAGCCCGAGATCGTAGAGGTCGGGGAAGCACAGCGCCATGTGAACCTCGACAGACGCCGGGTCACGGTGAATGGCGTTCACCTCGGTTCCGAGGTACCGGCTCGGTTTCTCGCAGCGTGGCAGGATCTCCTCTTCGAGGATGCGCGCCAGGTCTTTGTTTTCCATGTCCCTCTCGGACCGCGAAGCTATCGCTCGCAGGGCCGCGCAGCCACGGTTGCGATAGAACCTGGGAGAGGTGTCGATGGTAGCGCTCGTTCTCGCGTTGGCGGGCTGCGGGAACTCCGAGGCGCGCGCTCCGGAGCCAAGCCTTCCGGCGAGCACCCCGTCGGCGGGCTTCTGGGACCACTGGGGCGACGGGCGCGCGGAGATCGACGGGTATCGGCTCCTCCAACCTCGCTACGGCGAACTCCGCCGGGGCGAAGCCGTCCAGATCTGGGTCACCGAGACGTTCACCGCGGCGCATCGGGTGAAATCGGATGGCGGCCACCCGGATGAATTCCCGGTCCTCAAGCTCAACGAGGTGCGCCACTTCCAGACGGGGATCTACGACTACCACGTGCTGACCAGCACGTTCGTCCGGCTCGACGGCCTCGAGGTCGTCGGGCGGCCGACCAAGGTCTCGCAGTCCGTGCAGGAGTGGTGTGGCCACGTCTACGAGGAGTGGGTCGGGTTTGGCAGCTTCTACCAGCGGCTTCGCCGGAGCTATTTCGATGGGGAGAACGACCTCGACGCCCGGTTGGAGGTGCCCGCGGACGGGGTCCTCGCCGATGCGGGTCCGTTCCTGGCCCGGGGCCTCCCCGCGGGTCTGCCAGCGGGTGAGGTCGGTTGGCTGCCGACGATCCTCGATGGCCGGTTCGCTCACCAGGAGCCCACCTGGGGCCGGGCGAGCTGGACGGTGGGCGCCGAGGAAGAGGTGACCGTTCCGGCCGGTGTTTTCCGGGTGGACCCGGTGACGGTGACCCCGGCGACGGGACTCGGCGCGACCTGGTGGGTCGAGACCGCCGCCCCGCACCGCATCGTGAAGTGGACCCGGCCCAATGGGGAGAAGGCCGAGCTCACCGGGTCGATCCGGGTCCCCTACTGGTCCCAGCACGCGGAGGGCGATGAGGCCCTGCGGCACCAGCTTGGGCTCGGAGACCCCTCCTGGGTCGAGTAGACCAGCTGTTACCGACCTTCTGTCGGATCTGCGAGAGCCAGTGTGGGCTGCTCGCCGACGTCGAACAAGGCCGGGTGAGGCGGCTCACCCCCGATCCCGATCACCCGGTGAGCCGCGGCTACGCCTGCGCCAAAGGCACCCGCTTCCATCGGTTCGCCGCCGGACCAGACCGCCTTCTCAGCCCCCGCATCGATGGACGGCCGGTTTCCTGGTCCGAAGCGCTGGCCCTGGCCCGGGGGGCCCGAGATGCGGTGTACTCGGGGAACGCGGTTGCGAACGACCTCGGGGCGATCCTGGGCATCGAGCGGTTCCTGCGCGCCACCGGGGCCGGGCACTACAGCTGCCTGACGCTGGACAACGCGCCGCAGTTCGCAGTGGCCCAGATGGTCTTCGGCACGCCGATCGTGCCGTTCCTCGCTGACTTCGAGGGGGCCGACCTAGTCGTGCTTGCCGGAACTGACCCGATCGCCAGCGCGGCTTCCCAGCAGCAGGCGAACCCGCTCGCCGGAGCGGCGCTGCGCACGGCTGGGCGAGAGGGACGGCTGATCGCGATCGATCCGCGGCGTTCCGCCACCGCCGCACTTGGCCTCCACCTCCCGGTTCGCCCGGGAACTGATGTTGCCTGGCTGCACGCCCTGGCTGCCGAAGCCGGCGCGTTGCGGGGGATCCCGGCGCCCACTTGGGAGGAGGTCGCCCAGATCACCGGCGTGGAGCGCAGGCAATGGGACGCGCTCCGCGAGCGGGTCGCCGCGGCCCGGAGCCCGTTGTTCTGGTCTGGGCTCGGCGTGCTGCTCGGGCCGGACGGCACCCTCGGATGGTGGTTGACCCTCCTCAACCAGGCTGTCCGCGGTGGCCTCGGACGACCCGGGGGCTGGACGCGTCCCCCCGCGCCGTGGGACCTGGCCACGATCGGCCGTTGGCTCGGCCTGTCCGGGTTCGACCCGACCCACCGTTCCTCGACCGGCCACGCCAGCGTGCTCGGAACCCGAAATGCCGCGAGCCTCGTCCCGGATGTCGCCACAGGCAAAGTCCGCTCTCTCGTGGTGGTGGGCGGTCACCCCTGGCGGAGCCTGCCTGGGGATCGCGCGCCGCTGGCGAACCTCGATCTCGTCGTCTCCATCGACATCCGCGCGCGCACGTTGCCGGGTCGACGGGTCGTGGAGTTGCCTGCGACCTCCTGGCTCGAACGGAGCGACCTGGCGATCGCGTCGTCCGGCGGAACCCCCGGCGGCTATGTCCGCCACGCCTTCCCCGTGGTCCCTCCCGCCGGCCTCGCGCGGGACGCCTGGTGGATCCTGGGACAGCTGGCCCTCCCCGGTCTGTCCGTCCCCTCCCCGCTCCCGCTCCTCCGGGCAGCGCTTCGCCCGTTCACCCGGGGCGAGCGGCACGGGCTCCGACCTCGACGATCGGCGGATCATCCGGTGCCTCCGGCAGCGCTGGAGCCCCCCCTCCTGTGCGAGGCGCTGGGACGGTGGCAAGCGCCAAACGCGGGACCCGCGCTGGTCACCTCCATTCGTCCGATCGGTCGGATGACCCATTGGATCGGCGGCAACGAAGCGGTCGTCCGAGTCCATCCGTCGCGCCTCCCGCCGGGAGGTGCCCTCCGATTGCGCAGCGGAGACGTCGTCCGCGAGGTTCGGGTGGTGGGCGATGCCACGCTCGCGCCCGACGCGGTCGCCTGGCCGTTCGGGGGAGACCCGGATCCAAACCCCTTGGTCGGCGCGGGCGACCTGGAGAGGTTCACCGGGCAGCCGAGGAGCAACGGCGCGCCGGTGAAGATCGAACCAACCGGATAACCGCCGGGCATGTGGCTCCTGTTCGTCGCGGCCTGTGCTCACCATCCGCCCGCCGCGCCCCACCCGCCGGCGCGATACACGGTCACCGCGATCCTGGGCTCTCCAGAGCACTTCCTCACGTCCACCTATTCGGTGCTGGTGGAGCGAGGGCCGGGTGGAGCCACGGTTTTTCGGACCGTGGAGTCCAAGGTGACCGTGGAAGACGGGGCAAACACCTTCGCTTGGGACAGTGCCTCGCCCGATCCGCGCGAGCCCTGGGTCGTGAGCCAGGAGCGTGCCGTAGCTGGCGTACCGGCGACGGTGATCCTGGACGGAGCCGGGCGCCCGGTCGAGGTGCTCGACCTTCCCGCTTGGCAAACCCGAGCTCGCGCCGCCCTGCTGCTCCTCGGACTGCCCCCGCAGGCCCACGCGAGCGGCGAGGCGCTGCTCGACGGCCCGGGTCTGATCCGAGGCCTCGCCCGCGATTTTCCCGGTTCGCCCACCGAGCCGGGCCCGTGGAAGCGCACCGAATGGATCGGCGACCGCCTCCTTCACCGCAGTGAAACCTGTGTCTCGGCAGGCCCGGAGCGGTGGACCTGTGACGGCGTGGCGGAGGGGGTCGGCTTCAAAGAGGGAACCTCCCAGACCCTCGTGACCTGGGACGCCCACGGCCTCCTGGAGTTGGACGCGCGGTGGGACGCCATCGCGGTCGCCGCCGGTCCCTCAGGCGAGGTGGCCGAGCGGGCGGTGGCGGGGCGCCGACGCGTCGTGCGGGAAGCGCGTTGAGTATCCGAGGTATCGGCGATGCTTTCGCGGTGCAGCGCCTCCTATGGCTGCTCGTCGGAACGGTGGTGGTGCCGACCATTCTCCTCGCGGCCTACGGAGTTGCGGCGATCCGCGCGCAGGAAGTCGCGCTCCTCAGCGAGCTGCAACGCCAGCAAGAGGAGTCCCTCCAGTCCGCCGCGCGGCTCCTGTTCGACGAGGTGGCGCGAATCGACGCCGACGCGCACGACAGCGCCCGTCGGTGCGGTGCCCCGCCTTGCGCGCATGGCCCCGGGATCGCCCAGCTGTGGGCATGGACGGACGCCCCGCCGACCGACCTGGAAGGGCTGCCGGCCTCCGGCGAGGTGACGGTGTGGTACACCCCAGCGGACGGCAGCGCGCCGGTCGGTGTCTTTCGAGTGGGGGCCCTCACCGCTGCCTTTCGGCTCGACCCTGGCCACCTTCGCGCCCACCTGAGCGCCGCAGGCCGGCTCGGACCCGCGGTCGCCCTGCTGGAGGTGCCCGGCCCCGGGCAGGCCACCAGCTACGACGAGATGCTCGCCCGGTGGCAAGCGCCCGATCACGACCTCGTGCTGGAGCGGCCGCTGGCCCAGTGGCGGCTCGCGGTGGTGGGCCCAGCCGACGATGCGCGTCGCCAAATCGTGTGGCAGAACCGATGGTTCTATGCGCTTGGCCTCGCCGCGTTGGTCGGTCTGGTCCTGGTGGGGGCCTTCGTCACCCTGGGCTCCGCCTCGCGGGAGATCCGGCTCTCCCGGCTGCAGACCGACTTCGTCTCGAGCGTGAGCCACGAGCTCCGGACCCCGCTGACCTCGATCCAGATGTTCGTCGAGACCCTTCAGTCCGGTCGGCTTCGCGACCCGGCCCGGATCCAGGAGTGTCTCGACCTGCTCGGGGTGGAGACGGAGCGACTCTCCCGCCGGATCGAACGCGTGCTCGGCTGGGCGAGAATGGAGGCCGGTCGGCGGATCTACGAGTTCGAACCCCTGCAAGCCGCCACGGTGGTGGACGCGGCGATTCAAGCGGTCCGGTCTCAGACCCTGCAGGACGAACCGGAGATCTCGGTCGCGATCCCCGACGGGCTGCCAGACCTGCACGGAGACCGCGACGCCCTCGTGGAAGCGGTGGTGAACCTCCTGCAAAACGCGGTTCGGTATACGCCGAGTCCCCGGCGCATCGCCGTTCGAGCCAGCACCCGTGGACGTCACATCGGCCTGACCGTCGCGGACAACGGTCCCGGAATCGCCGCGCGCCATCGCAAACGAATCTTCGAGAAGTTCTACCAAGCCGACAACCTGCTGGCCTCGCCCAGCGTGGGTCGGGGCACCGGCCTCGGGCTCGCGATTGTCCGGGCCGTGGTGCGGGCGCACGGGGGGAGCATCGAACTCGACACCGAGGTGGGTGCCGGGTGCCGATTCACCATCTGGTTACCCGTGCGGGCACCAACTCGTTAGGTGGCCGGGATAACGACGCGGCTGGAGGGGACGTGCGCCTACTGGGATGGATGATCATGGGGTTCGCCCTGTTCGGGTGTGCCAGCGCGTCCCAGGAAAAGCTCGATGAGCTGGGAAAAAAGGTCGTCACCCTGGAGAAGCGGGTGAAGGCCCTCGAGGGCAAGGGGAAGGCCTCGAAGAGCAAGGGGAAGGCCACCAAGACGAAGGCCAAGTCCCCCGCGCCCGGCCCCAAGGGCAAGGTCACGCTTACCGGCGATGCCAAGAAGGTTCTGCTGTCCCACGACAAGCGGAAGTTCACCCTGCCTGGCGACGTACCCGCAGGCGAGTACAAGATCCTGGCCTCGTTCGCCGACGGCGACGAGCCGGCAGAGGTCGGAGCCGCCACCGTGGCTGCCGACGCGACCCTCACGATCGACTGCGCCGCGGCCACCAAGAAGTGCCTGCCCGCCGTGGCTCCGCCGGCCGAGTAAGCGCTCCCCACGCGCTCAGGGTCTCGGCGGCCATGCGGGCTGCCCCGAACTGGGCAGCCACCTCAGCCCGGTCCGCGCGGAACCGGTGGGGTTCCGCGATCGCAGCCCGGATCCCGTTCGCGAGCGCGCCAGCATCCCCCCGCGGAACCAGCAGGCCGCGCCCCGCCACGACCTCGGGGACGCCGCCCGCGTCGGTGGCGACGACCGCCGCTCCGCACAGAAAGGCCTCGATCAGGGCTTGACCGAGCCCTTCCTCGACCGACGGGTGCACGACCACCGCGGCCGAGGCGTACCAGGGCCGGGGGTCGGCGACCGCGCCCGGGAGGTGAAGGCGCGCAGCGACCCCTTGGGTCCGGGCGCGCGCGGCGAGGCTCGCTCGGAGGGGACCCTCGCCCAGGATCACCGCATGAAGTCCGGGCAATTGCCGGAGCGCGTCGACCAGGTGCACATGGCCCTTGTGCGGCACGAGCGCCCCGACGGCGAGCACGAAGGGGCGAGGAACCCCGAGTTCGACCGGTTCGGGGCGCTGCCACCGGTGCAGATCGACCCCGTCGCGAACCACCTGGATCCGCTCCGGAGCGACTCCGGAACGCCGCAACACCGCGGCCACGGCATCAGAAACCGCAACAAAACCTGGTGTGACACGATATTTCCAGGAAAGCCGCGGCGAAAAGTCCACCCGCCGGTGGACGACCAGGGGGCCCGCGCCTGCCAGCAGCGCCAGGGTGTGGGCGCGAGACGTGTGGGCGGCGACCACATCCGGTCGGAGCTCGGCCAGCCGGCGACGCAGCGCCAGCACCCCGCCAAACGGCGTCACCTCGGCCGGTTGGTCGCGCAGAGCCGACCGGAGCGCCGCGCCCGGCGGGAGCACGACGTGTTGCTCGACCGATGTCCCCAGCTCGCGCACGAGGAGGAGGAGCTGCGTCTGTCCGCCGCGCCACTCAAGAGCGGAGTCGAGGTGAACGACCCTCAGAGCGCGCCCAGAACGTGCCAACTCGGGAGGTTCCCGTCGTCGGGCTGCCGATCGCCGGGAGGTGCCGGCTGATCGAGACCCGCTACCGCGCGGCTCACCATCAAACGCAGGTTCTCGGAGATTCGGCCCATGCAGGCGGCGGCGAGCAGCCCGACTGAGTCCATCGGGCAATCGACCTGGGTGATCCGCCGGCTCTCGGGGACCCCGGCCCCGAACGACAGCACCATGCGAAGCTGCCAGCGTGGGACCGACCCGTCGGCATCGGACGAGACGGTGGCGCCGGCGAGCGACGCGGTTGCGAGGAACGGGATCACGGGGCCTCCGCGCGACCTTCCTCTGCTGTACACACTGGATCGAGCGGACACAACCGACAGGGGTCCGGGTAGCGGGCACCCCGGCAAGCGCCGGAGATCCCGAGGTGGGACAGCGCGAAGTCGAAGCGCACCGGATCCGCCGGGTCGAGGCGCCTGAGGCCGGCGGTCACCTCCACCGCGGTTCGCCAGCTTGCATCCGTGCGACGAGTTAAGCCGAGAAAGCGCGAAATCCTGAGCACATGGACGTCGAGCGGGATCAGCAGGTCGGCTGGCGTGAGGGACGTCCAGAGGCCGAGATCGACCCCGTCCGCCGGGCGCACCATCCACCGGAGGAAGAGGTTCAGCCGCTTGCAGGCCGAACCATCGCGAGGACTGGTGAGCAGATGGCGAAAGCCGCGCGGGGGGTCTGCCGGGTCGACGTGCGACCATGCCGCCACCCGAAGCGCCGCGACCATCGCGTGGAGCCCCTCGGCCACGTTCGGCTCGGTGAAAAACGTGGAGAGGGAGGGCCGCTCGGCGAGGGTCTGCTGCAGGCCCTGGACGAGGAGGGCCAGATCCGAGGGCTTGTAGAATCGATAGGCGGCACACGCGAGCACCGCGCGATCTCGATCCGCTCGATATCCAGTCACGAACGCCGCTGGGCCGCCGCGGGTGTCGAACGCGGCGAACAGCCTCTCCAGCACCGCGCCGAACAGAGTCACCCGGCCGCTCGCATACACCGCCGCGATCAGGGCCGCGATCTCCTGGTCGAGCGGATCCGCGTAGCGATGGGCGAACCGCACCGGATCCCGAGCTACCGCGGCCAGCCGGTCGTTTCGGGCCTCGACGGAGAGGAGGTACGGCAGCAGTTCGGTCATCGCAGCGGGGTCCGGTCGACCAGCCAGGCGGCGAACGGCCAAGCCGAAGTGAACGCCGGCGACGGCGCGTTGAGCACGTGGAGCGACCGATCGTCGCCTTCCACCGCGAAATCCATGACGAGCTGGCGACGCTTTCGGTCGAACAGTTGAGCGCGAACGCCGACCCGCCCCCAGTGGCCCGAGGTCGCCGGATCCGCGACCAACCGGCCTGCCCGCTCGAGGAGCCCCTTGGCGGTCCACTTTCCGATCTCGTCCCACGCGAGCCCGCGAAACGCGCGATCGCGGATGAGCTGACCGAGCTGCACCCGGGTGATGCGTGCGAACTCGCCCGCCGAGAATCGGCGGAGGCCGGAGTACTGCTCGCGCCACGCCCCCGGGAGCGCCGACGGCCCGATTTTGGCGCGCCCGAGGGCGTCGACGGTCCAATGGACGCCGAGAAAAGGGAGGCGGAGGTCGGGCACGGGGTACACGCAACAGGCCAAGGCGGGTCCGTCGGGGTACCAATAGAGCCCGCGAAAGGGCAGGATCTCGTAATCTTCTGCGAATCCCCACGCGGCCGCGACCCGATCCGCTTGGAGGCCGGCCGCCCCGATCGCGAAGCCCGCGTCGAGCGGCCCCGCGCTCGTCTCCAGGGTCGTTCCCCGCCGGCCGGTGAACGCCACGCCGGTCCGCACCGCGACCCCTAGCCGCCGGGCCTCGTCTTCGAGGCCGGCCAGAACGCGCACCGGATCGACCGTCGCGGTCGTCGGCGACCAAAGCACGTCTCCGATCGGACGGATCCGCGGCTCGATTCGCCGCGCTTCGTCCTCGGTGAGCCGGCTCACCGCGACCCCATTCGCCGCCGCGCGCCGAAACAGCTCCTCGAGCGGCGCGATCTCCGCCTCCCGGGTCGGGACCACGAGCTTGCCGCACCGGTTCACCGGGATTCCCTGCTCGGCGCACCAACGCGACAGCGCGGCATTTCCATCCCGGCAGAACTTCGCTTTCAGGGAGTCGGCGGTGTAGTAAAAGCCCGCGTGGAGGACGCCGCTGTTCCGACCGCTCGCGTGGGCTCCGCAGCTCACCTCCTTCTCGAGCACGGTGATCCGCAGGCGCGGATGGCGGCGCGCCACCTCGAGCGCGGTGGTGAGTCCCACCACGCCTCCCCCGATCACCACGAGGTCCGCCGTGTTCATCGGAACCACTCCTCCGGCGGGTCGTCGATCTCCACCCGCGCGTCGCGCCACCAGACCGCCGCGGCGAGGTCTGCTGGCAGGCGAACCCGATCCTTCGCGGTGCATACGAGCGGTCGATCGCCGGCCCACGCGCCAAGTGCATCGGCGAGCGCGCGATCGACGCGCTGATGGTCCGCGAGCGGCCACAGCGCGATTTCGGGGCGTTCGAGGTCCGAGATCGCGTCGCTGGGCCGACCGAGCCCCGCAAATACCGCCAGCGGGCCGGGGGGAAGCACGGCCTCCACCCCGCCGCGGTGCCAGGCGCCGTACACCCGTCGGGCGACCCGATCGCGTGGCCCCAACTCGAGGGAGAAGCCGTCGACGGCGTGATGGACCACCCGCCCGTGTGCGAGCAGCGGACCCGGGCGACGCTCGCCGGCCGGGAGCGGACCGCGGGCGGTTGGGTACCGCGCATCGACCACCGCCAGGAGCCGGTCGGGACTGAGGGCGGACCCCGCGCCATCATCGACGATCACGTGGGAGACGCGGCCGACGAGCGCGTGCGCGGCCGCCGCGAGATCGGCGTGCGCGGCCACCACGAACCCGCGGCGGGCGAGCATCGCGCCCTCGTCCCCCAGGGCGTCGGCGGTGGCTTCTTCCCAGGACACGCCGAGTTGGACGCGTCGCCGGCCAAATCCGCGAACCGCGATACCGGGGTGCCCTCCGCGCTCGAGCACCGCCTCGGCCCACCAGGCCGCAGTGGCGGTCTTGCCCGAACCCCGGGGGTTGTCACTTCCGACGACCCAGACCGGGACGGGGAGCGTCCGCCGTCTGGCTGAGCGGGTCGCTCGCCGGATCCGCGCCGAGGCAGCTACCAAAGGAGCCAGTGGACGCGCCCACGGCCGTGGGGAGCACTCCTGGCCGGGGCGGTCGAGGGACCGGAGGACCTCAGTGAGGCGCTCGACCTCGACTCGCGCGGCGACGGCCGGACGGGCGCGGGCAAGCGCGTCGGCGAGCGCGGCCGGTTCGGCGGCGAGCGCCGCCTGTTCGAACAGATGGGGATGGGAATGGGTGTGCGGACCTGCGGCCACCGGAAGACCCAGGGCGAACGCCTCGGCCGGGCTGTGTCCCCCGATACCGCGGTCGAAGGTCCCGCCGACGAACACGACCGTGGCCCCCCGCAGCGCCCCGGCCAGGAACCCCAGCCGGTCGAGGATCACGACCTCGACCTCGGGGGGGACGATGCCGTCTACCAGCCTGCTCGCCAACTCGAATCGACGGCCCGCGAGCTGTCGGCGGATGGCGGGAACCCGCTCCAGGTGGCGGGGGGCCCACAGCAGCGGCTCGCGGCGGTCCACGCCGAGGACCGCCGGCTCGTCGGCCGGCCGGGTGGACGCGGCAACCCAGAACGGGCCGGGCCAATGCAGCGGGTTCGGCGGAATCGGCCGGAGAAGCTTGAGGTCGCCCACGCATTCGACCGGACCGGTCACCCTCGCGGAGAGCGACCTCGCCGACACCGGGTCCCGCGCAAGGGTCAGGTCGACCCCCCCGGCCCACCACCGAGACCCGGGCAGCCAGGTCGTGCTTCCCGGACGGGCATTGGCCCGGATCACGGGAATCCCCCGAAGATTCGCCTGGGCGATCAGGTTCGGCCACCAGGCGCCCTCGACGAGGACGAGCCCGCGCGGCCGGGCCTCGGCGAAGAGCGGGGCCAGGAGCCACGGGTGATCGATCGGCAGGGCCGCCGCCGCTGTTCGAGGTCGTTGTCGGGCAATCGCTCGCCCACGGGCGACGCCGGTGTCGGTATCGGCGGTGAGGAGCACGGGCCCGCGGACTGCGCCAAGCAGACCTTCGGCTGCGGCCATTTCACCCACCGAGGCCGCGTGGATCCACAGGCACCCTGGCTCCACCCCCGCCTCGACGCGCCCCGTGCGCGCGCGCCAGTCCGGCCGCAGCCGAGGGTGGAGCAGCGCGGCGGCGAGCGCGGCGGGTGCGGTGACCCAGCCGAGGAGCGCAGCGAGATCCGCGCGAATCAAGCGAGCCCCGCCGCGACCAGGAGGTCCCGGAACGCCCCCTTGCGGGCCATCAGGCTGGCTGGGGGTCCGTCCTCCACCACCCGGCCCTCGGAGACCACCACCACCCGATCCGCCAACAGGGCCACCCGAAGGTCGTGTGCCACCATCAGGGTCGCTCGGTTCGCCCCGTTTGCGGCGAGTGCCGTGAGCATCGCGTGCTGCCGCGCCGCGTCGACCTGGTTCGTCGCTTCGTCGAGCAGGAGGATCCGCGGCGCCCCGTGCAGCGCGCGGGCGAGGGCCACTCGTTGGCGTTCGCCGCCCGACAGCGCGCGGCCTCGCTCGGCGATGGCTTCGCGGCGATCCTGGGCAAAGGCTGCTTCCGCGAGCGCCAAGGCGACGGCGGGGTCGCCTTGGCGCCCGAGCGTGACATTGTCGGCGATGGAGCGATCGAACAGGACCGGGTCCTGGGCGACCGTCGCCACCGCACTCCGCAGCTCGGCCAGCGCCAATTGGTCGACCGAGACCTCCATTTCTCCTGCAATCAAGCTGATCGATCCGTGGCTCGGCACCACCTCCCGCAGCAGGGCTCGGAGCGCGGTGGTCTTCCCCGCGCCCGAGGGCCCGACCAGGACGACCCGCTCGCCGGGGCGGATCTCGAGATCGAACCCGTCGAGGACGGTGCGTCCCCCGAGCGAGGCGGTCACCCCGCGCCAGGCCGCGCCGAGCGGACCAGGCGGGAGCGAGCGGGGCGCCAGGGGTTCTGCGGGGGCGTCGGGCCGGAGCAGGAGGAGATCGATCCGCTCGGTGGCCGCGAGCGATCGCTGGATCTGCGACCAGGTCTCGGCCACCTGCCCGAGCGGTCGAGCCAGCAACGCGAGCGCAACCCCAAAACCGACGAGCGAAGCCGTGTCGAGTTGGCCCTCCAGCACCCGCTGCCCGGCGACCCACAGCATCCCCCCGATGCCGAGCGCAGCCAGGGCCTCCGCCGCGGCTGTGGGCACGACCCGCTCCACGTCGAGGCGCAGGCGATGGCTGCGGTCCACCTCGTCGGCGGCCGCGAAGCGGACGCTCTCCCCGGCGACGACGCCCGCCGTTCGGAGCGCCTCGGCGCCAGCCGCCTGCTCCACGGCGAGCGCGGCCAGTGCCGCCCGTGCCTGGCGCACCGCCCGGGCGCGGCCGCGCACCACCGCCCCGCCCCACAGGGTGGGTACCGCGACCAGGGGCCCCAGGCCGACCGCCCACGGCGCGAGCGACGGCGCCACGATGGTCGCGGCGACGGCGAGGCCGGCGATGCTCACCGGCAGCCGCACCGCTCCCACGAGCGCCCCGATCCCGTGGTGGATCTCGTCCACATCCTGGAGCACGGCCGAAACGGCGCTTCCGCTCGATTCGCTCCCGGCGCCCGCGAGGATCCGCCCGTGGGCGCGTCGGCGCAGGTCGCTCGCCACCTCGCCCGAGACCCGCCGCACGAGCGCGGTCCGGGCGAGCGAGAGCGCACCGTTGACCACATAGAGGGGCGCAAACCCACCGCTTGCTCCGGCGAGTGCCTGGGCGTTCGCGACTCCGGTGCCGAGCAGCGCCCGCACCAGCCAGACCGCTGCGGCCGGCACCGCCCCGCCGAGTGCGCCCAGCACCACCGCCACGGCGAGGGACCCGCCGTGCGGGCGCAGCCGGTCGAGAAATCGGCGTAGGTCAGTCAACCGGGGGTCCGAGCTCGAAAACTTGCCAGCGTCCGGTCGGGCGGCCGACGGGGTCGACCGGGTCGATTCGGTTGGGTCCCCGCACCTCCGTCCAGCGCCCGCCGAGGCAGTCGGGAGGGCCTCCCGTGGACGGTCGGACGAACAGGGCCGACGCAGGATCCGCGGCAGGCCACAGGTCATACTGGTTCGGGCGCCCGCAGCCGGGGAGAACGCGTGCCTCGATGCGAGCATAGTAGGCAATCGCGGCTGCCTCCTGGTACCGCTCGGTGAGCACCGGGCGGAGCGGCGCACCGGGCCGGGGACCGACCGGGAGCGCCCATTGGGCCACCGGGGCCGCGAGGGTCGGCGCCTCCCAAAACCGGGAAGCCGGATCTGGGACCACGGGGAGCAGCGGACGAAAGCAGTGCAACGCCGCTGCGCCGGTCATCAGCAACCCGAACCAGGCTCCCATCTCCGCCAATCTGCCCGGCCGCCCCGGATCCCGAGAGAGCCCGAGTCCGAGGGAGATCCATGCCGGCGCCGGCCAGTGCGCCTCCGGGGGCCCGCCGATCGCGGCGAGCGCGAAGAACGCGAGGAGCGGCACCGAGGTGAACCAGCAGATCCGATCGGTCCGATCTTCAGCGCGAAACGTCCGAACAGCCCACCAGGTGGCAGCCAGCGCCGCCGGCGGGCCGACCACCGCCACCTGCCCAAGCGCCTGCGCGGCCGCTCCCGACAGGCCAGGGGGATGCGGGTGGGCGATCCCCTCCCCCCACTGGAAAGCAAACGTGAGCCAGTCGTGCTCCAGGTTCCACCACAGGTTCGGGAGCATCAACCCCACGGCAGCCGATACGCCCAACCACGGCCATCGCGACCGCCACTCCCGAGGCCCCACTGCCAGGAGGGCCAGCGGGAGCACCGCCAGTCCGGAGTACTTGGCGAGACCCGCCAGCCCGGTGGCGACGCCTGCGAGAAGCCAGCCTCTCCCCCCGTGCAGGGCCCCCGCCAGGGCCAACGCCCACGCGCCGAGCA
This sequence comes from Pseudomonadota bacterium, assembly GCA_947490265.1. GTDB lineage: Bacteria > Myxococcota_A > UBA796 > UBA796 > CANLGQ01. The sequence goes on from CANLGQ010000032.1 coordinate 22,040, forward strand.
GCCACGCGTCGGGGGTGGCGACGAAGGTGAGGCCGAAGAGGACCGGCAAGGACACCGCCCACAGGGTCCACCGCCACCGGTCACCCGACCACCGGGCGAGGATCAACGGGATCAAGGCGCCCATCAGCAGCGGCGCGAGGCGGATCGCGGTGGGGCTGTCGCCGATCACCACGCGCGAGGCGGCGAGCGACCACGCAATGGCCGGTGGCTGGTCGAAGTAGCCGGCCGCCGGGTGCAGCGACCACACCCAGTACAGGCACTCGTCGGTGAGCAACGGGAGCGCTCCCGCTAACCAGAGTTTGGCAGCCAGCACCGCCAGCACCAGTCCCCCGCTCGCAGTCGCCAGCGCTCTTCCCGCCATCCGCGCCCGTAACCGGTCGACGGGGTCTCTGGGTCGAGCTACGTCGCTCGACCGAGGAGTGCCCACAATGCCGATCCACCCGACCGCCATCGTGGATCCCTCAGCGGAGCTCGGGACCGTCGATCTCGGTCCGTATGCGGTCGTGGGGGGCGGCGTCCGCCTGCACGACGGCGTGGTCCTCGGCCCGCACGCCGTCGTCCACGGACCCAGTGAGATCGGTCCGCGAACCTGGCTCGCCGCGCATGTCGTGCTGGGTGGCGCCGCACAGGACACCAAGACCGATCCCTGGGCGCCAAATCGCCTCGTGGTCGGAGCGGACAACGTGTTCCGGGAGTTCACGACGGCGCATCGGGGCAGCACCGGCGGCCGGGCGGCGACCACCATCGGCGACAACAACTACTTCATGGCGAACAGCCACGTCGCCCACGACTGCATCGTCGGAAACGGTTGTATGTTCGCCAATTCTGCCGCTATCGCCGGACACGTCCAGGTGGGCGACGGCGCCATCCTGGGTGGACTCTCCGCGGTGCATCAGCACGCCCGGATCGGCCGCCTGGCCATGCTCGGCGGGGGTGCGATGTGCGCGCAGGACGTCCCTCCCTTCTCGATCGCGCAGGGTGACCGGGCCCGACTGTATGGGCTCAACGTCATCGGGCTCCGTCGTGCCGGATTCTCCACCGAGGCGATGTCGGCGCTGAAGGAAGCCTGGAGGGTGCTGTTCGTCGGCGACCTGCCGAAGCGCACGGCGATTGCCCAGATCCAGGCGTCTCTGGGGACCTTCCCGGAAGTGGCCGAGCTGATCGCGTTTCTCGAAT
>CANLGQ010000033.1 GCA_947490265.1 Pseudomonadota bacterium
CAAACCCCCTCACCCGAGCGAGCACGCATGAAGCACCGACCACTGAACCCCACCACCGGCACCGCCGGGCCGCCGGGGATCGATCGAAGTCTCGGCATCCCGCCTGCCGATCACAGCCGCGCGGCGGCGCGCTTGTTTAAGGCCTAGACTGGCGACCGCCCGGAGGGAGCGCTAAGGCGCGGCGGGAGAGGATCGATGTTCGACCTGCGCGAGGCGTCGCGCGATCGGTGGCTGTGGGCGGCGTCTACCCTCGGACTGATGTTGCGGGTGGTGCCGTGGGCGATGTGGCCGTCCACTGAGTGCATCCGCGATGAGTGCATCTACCGCACGATCGCCTACCGCATTGTCGCCGGGGACGGCCTCACAACCTCCCAGAAAGGGTGGTTGCCCGCGCCTGGTTACCCGTACCTCCTCGCCCTGTCGAAGGTCGTGACCGACTCGATGCAGAGCGTGGAGTCGCTCCAGGTCGTGTTGTCGGTGCTGTCGCTGGTGGTGCTCTACGGGATCGCGAAGGAGGTTTTCGACCGGCGCACCGCCCGGATCGCCGCGTTTGCCTGCGCGATCCATCCGACGCTCATCTTCTTCGCGACGACGATGTGGATCGAGACGATCTACATCTTCCTGCTGCTGGGCTCGATCCTCCTCGCGCTCCTTGCGCGCCGCCACGCCACCTTGCGCCTCGGCGCGGGGTCGGGCGCATTGTTGGGCGTCGCCATTCTATTTAGGGGAATCGCCACTTATCTGCCTCCGGTCTTCGCGCTTGGCGTGTTGTGGCCCGAAGACGCCTGGAAGGTCGCCTCCTGGCGAGAGAGCTTGCAGAAGCGGTGGAAGTCCGCGCTCGCGCTCGGTCTCGCGACGGCGATCACCGTCGCCCCGTGGTCGCTCTATGCCTCGCCTCGCCAGGGCGGGTTCCTCGTGTCGGATGCCACGGTCGGGCACGTGATGTGGCTCGGAAACAACGACTATCCGCCGTTGACCTTCGACTACGGCATCGGGATGCTCACCGAGGACCTCTTCAACAAGTACCTGCGGACCGGCCGACGACCGTGTGACCGAACCGAGCCGCCCGTGAAGTCGAGCCGGTGCGACGTGGCGACGGCGATGGACTGGATCGAGGACCATCCAGCCGAATTCGCGCGTCGGATCCCGGTTCGCTGCGCCCAGTTCTTCAATCCGAACTCGTTCCTCACCCGGCACGTGCGCTGGGGGTACTGGACCGGCTTTCCCTGGTGGGCGAAGGAACTCCTGGCGATCTACCAGGTCGCCTGTACGGGGGTGATCGTGATCGGCGGCACCCTCGGCTTGTTGGCCCGTGGCCGGGGTTCCTACGCGTGGATGTCCGCCTTCGTGGCGACGTATACTGTGTTCGCGAGCGCCATCATGTACGGCATGACCCGCTTCCGGCTGCCCCTGGAGCCGCTGTGGATCGTGTTCCTCGCCGGCCTCCTCGCGTCGCCTCGCGAGGCTTGGCAGGCCCTGAGGGGATCGCCCGTCCCCCTCTCGCTCGCCATCTTCCTCACGCCGATCCTCGGCTACCTCATGCTGTGGTATCTTCCGACCGGTTTTCCCATGTTCTGGTGAGTTCGATGCGCGGGATCCTGACGTTCGCTTGGCTGATCGGTTGCGAGCCAGCAGCTCCCTCCTGGGACCTCGCTCGGCCCGTCGCCGCTCCGAGCCTTCCAGCCGCCCCGGTGGCGCCGCCGGCGCCGTCCGCCGCTGCCACGCCCGCGCCCGCCGCGCCCGTCACCGGGTTCGACTTCGAGGGAGAGGATCGGCCGGCGGAGGAACCCGTCGAGAGCGGCGGGAAGGGCGAAGAAGACCCGACCGCGCTGCAGGCCCGGCTCCTCGGCGTGCCCCTTCCCGAGCGCCCGGTTGCGGCGGCGGCGGCGGCCGTGCCGGACATTCCGCCGCTGCCCACCGGCTTCGGCATCCGGCTGATCTCAGTGGTCACCGATGTCCAGCCGCCCATGGCGGTCCTGGGGCTCCCCAACGGGGACAAGGTCGTGGTCACGCCTGGCCAGATGTTGCCCGATTTGCGGCTCGTCGTCCTCGCGATCGGCCGAACGGCGATTCAGGTGGCCGAGATCGTCCCCGAGGGCTTCTCCACCCGGGTGGTGACCACCACGGTCCCCTCCCTGTACCCCTCGGCCGGGGCGGGAACCCCTGTTCCGCCCTGATCACGTCGCCCGGTGGCGAGACGGCCCGGCCGAGATCTGGTGGAGCCGCCGCACCGGGCGATGGGCGCGGGTCGATCCCGACGCCGAGCCCGGACCCGCGCTCCTGGCGCGGCTCGCTCGCCTGGACCTGGTGCCCGGACCGCCCCCCGATCCCGAGAGCAACTTCCCGGTCCGGGGCCAGTTGCCCCTCCTCCGACCCGATCGGGGGGAGCTGTGGTTTCCCGAGCCGCATCGACACCTGGCGGGTGGGCACGCCTGGTCCTCCCGGCCGATCAGCGACGGCGAGAGCCGCGCCTGGAAGGCGGCCGACGGTCGGACCACCGGGCGTAAGGTCGCCGAGAAGGCTCGGGTTTCGCTGGGCGAGGTCGAGGGCCTCTTCGCCTGGGCCACGGACCCCTCGGTACAGGCCGGTCAATGGCGCCACTCGGCCCTCACCGGGCCTGATCCGGGCCTCGGGCGTCTCGTGGGGCCGCCGCGGGAACCGAACGTCCAAGAGCCGGATCTGGCGGCCTGGCACCGGGCGATCGCCGATGGGCCCATCCACTTCGATCGCGTCGAGACGACCGTGGCCCACGCGCACGGCCTTCCGCATCCGGCCCTCGCGGGCCGAACCTACGGAGAGGCCCTCGCCGACGCCCTGGGCTGGTGGCCGGAGCCGGGGCTCACCCTCGAGATCGGGCCGGGCGACGGCGAGCTCGCCGCCGCGATCCGGCCGCGGGCGGAACCCGCGCGGTGGATACGCCTCGATCTTTCTCCTGGCCTGCTCGGCGAGAGCGGCCGTCGAAATCCCGGCTCGCCGGGGATCGTGGGCGACGCCACGGCGTTGCCGTTCGGCGCTGGGACGATCCACCGGCTCGTGGCGAACGAGATGATCGCCGACCTGCCATCCGATCTCGCGACCGGCAAAAACACAGGCGCCCTGTCCCTCGTCGCCGAGATCGCCCGCGTGTTGATCCGCGGCGGAACCGCGTTCCTCTCCGAGTTCGGCGGGGCCGACGGCCTCGCCGACAGTCCGCCCGAGCCCACCGTCCAGCTCGATCACCCCGAAGTGAGCGTCCATTTCGAGCATCTTGCCCACGCCGCCCGTGCCTTGGGCCTGGAGGCCCACGTCGTTCGACTCGACGAGCTCCTCGGGTTCGACCTCGGCGCGAGGCAGCTCTGGCGGCCGCACTTCGCCGGCCTGCGGGCCATGGGAAGCCCCTTGCCGGCACGAGCTTGGACACCCGAGACCCTGGCCCCGGTGCTCGGCTTTCGGGTGGACGGCCTGCGCTTCGTGCCGATCTCGGAGCCGGGACCGGGACCGCTCGTGACCCGGTTCTGGGCCCTACTCCTCAAGAATCCGTGAGAAGCGTCTCGATCGTCTTCAGGTCGGCACGGGCGGAACGTCGACCCCGACGCGCGCGCGGACCGAGCGAACCAGCGCCTCCTCCTCGCTCTCCCCGTCGCGCACCCGCCCGCAGGGGAACTCCCAGAGCAAGGGCATTGCGGCGGTCGCTGAGCGTTGGGTCAGCAGCCAACGACCCTCGCGCACGATCTCGGCGCTGACAACCCGCTTCACCGGGCGGTGCAGGAGGAGCCCCCGCGCGGGGTCCGTAACGCGTGGGGCTGGGACGCGATACTGTCTCGCTCCCCTGGAGCGCCCGTGCCCAGTCTCGCCACCCGCCTCCGCGCATCGGCAGCGCGCCGCGCCGAGCGCTGGCTCGGAAGCCTTGGTCTCGTCGAGCCCCGTCGCCAGCCCGCCGCATCGACCGCGCCGGTGGTCACGGTGGTCGCCGTGGCTCCCCCGGTTCCACCCCCCCCCGCGCCCGACGACGCGATCGGCCCGGCCTTGTCCCGGGCCGAGGTGGAACGCGTGCTCGATGACCTGGTGCGGCCCGCGCTGCAGTCCGACGGGGGCGATATCGAGCTGGTCGAGCTCATCGGTGGCGAGGTTCGGGTGCGGCTTGTCGGCTCGTGCGGGAGCTGCCCGAGCTCGCTCGTGACCATGAAGATGGGGGTCGAGCGGCTGCTCGGCGAGGAGTTGGTCGGCTTCGAGCGGCTCGTGCAGGTGGACTGACGTGGACCTCGGCGTACTCCATTCCCTGTCGCCCGCAGCATTCAGGGAACTCCTCCCTGGACTCCTCGCCGGGTTCATCGTCGACCCGGCGGCGAACCGATCGAATCTTCAGCGAATCCGCCGTGAAGTCAGCGAGTGGAACGACGACGTCACCCGGGAGGTGGTCGCCCTGCTGATCACCATCGGCGAGGATTACCAGCTGTACTTCGCCCATCCGGCGTGTCGCGCCCTGTCTCGCGAGTGGGCCCGCGATGCCTTTCCCACTTCGGAGCTGTCGGGCGTCGAACACTTCCGAAGCGCGCTTGCGGCCGGGCCCACGGTGTTGGTCGGGAATCACCTCTCGTTCGTCGACACCTCGGCGGTGGATGCCGTGCTCGCGTGGAACGGGCACGCGGATCTCGCAGACCGGATCGTGGCCATCGCCGGACCGCGGGTCTACACCGAGCTGTTTCGCCGCTTCGCGGCGACCTGCCTCAACACGCTGCCCGTGGTGCAGTCCAGCGCCATCGCCCACGCGGAGGCGCTGAGCCCGCGCGAGATCGCGCGACGCGCGTTGGTTAGCCTCGAAGCGGCAGCCAGCGCCTGTCGAGACGGATTCGCGCCACTCATCTACCCCGAGGGCTCGCGAAGCCGAACCGGCCGCCTGGGGACCTTTCTGAAGGCGACGCACCGGTACCTCGACCTCGCCGAACCTCAGCAGGTGGTCCCGGTCGCCGTGATCGGCACCGACGCCTGCATGCCCATCGGAGAAGAGCGCATTCATCCGGGATGGATCGGCGTTCGCTTCGGCCCTGCGCTGCCGACCGGGATCCCTGCGCGAGAGCGGCTGCGCGCCGCGCACGAGGCCGTCGCTGCCCTGCTGCCCGAGGCACTTCGCCCTGCCGCCGAGACTCCGGCGGCAGGCTAAGCGCGGGCCCCCAATTCTGGTATTCTTGCTCGAATTCGGGAGCGTCCGATGTCGCAGTCGAGCCCTTGCTGCCCCGAGATGGAGACCCTCTGGGCTCAGCAAACGGTCGACCCCCAGCACCTCGCCGACGTGCTGGCCTGCGCCGCCTGCGGTCATGTCCACCGCACGGAGAAGTACGCAGTTCCGCTTCGTTTTCCGCGACCCGGTCGCTGCGCGAACTGCGCGGGCGACCAAGTTGAGGCCGACGCCGTCTACCGCTGCAGCTCGTGTGGAAAGTCGGCACAGGAGGACAAGCAATACCACGACAGGCTCGCGCAGATCCATCCTTCGAAGCAGTATTTGGCGGCAGCTGGGGCGCTGAACGAGAGCGGGCGCACGGTGCTCGCCCTCAAGCTCGCGACAGCGGAGATCATGTTCGGAGAAGACCCGGCCTCGGCGATGTTCCTCCGGATCACCCTCCTCAGCGCGATGGGATTGCTCGACAGGGCGCTCGACGAGGCGCTGGAGTGGTCCGACCTTCAGGGCGCGCCGGTAGAGGTACACGGGCTCATCGCTCAGCTCGAGGCCGAGTCCGGCAACCTCCCGGGCGCGATCCATGCGCTGGAGCGCGGGCTCAAGGCCGACCACGAGCGCTGGGAGTGGTATTGCGATCTCGCCGAAATCCATCTGGAAGGCGACGATCGCGGGAACGCCCTGCGAATGGCCGCGAAGGCAATCAAGAACCCTGAAACGCGAAAGCGGGCGCTGGCCGTAGTGCTCGATGTCGGTGAGCGGTACTACGCGGCGGCGATGTATGCGGAGGCCCTGTCGGCCTGCTCCACCGCCCACGATCTGCAAGAGTCGACCTTTGCCTTGGCGTGGCTGCGGGCCCGCATCGCGTCGAGCCAGGGCGACACCCAGTACCTGGTAAAGTGGCTCGAGATCGCGGTTTCGCTCGACCCCGACCATCCGGAGGCGCACCACATGCTCGAGTCCTACAGGAAAAAGGGCGGCTGGTTCCCCTGGGGGCGCTAGGGCTCAGCCGGCCTTCAGCGCCTGGATGACCGCGTCGACGCTCTTTCGGGCGTCGCCGAAGAGCATCCGCGTGTTGTCGAGGTAGAAGAGCGGGTTTTCGACACCGGCATAACCGGCGGCCATCCCCCGCTTGCTCACCACCACGAGCTTGGCCTTCCACACCTCGATCACCGGCATTCCATAGATGGGCGAGGAGGCATCGGTCAGCGCGCCGGGATTCACGATGTCGTTCGCCCCCAGCACGAGCACCACGTCGGTGCGGTCCATGTCGGGGTTGATATCCTCCATCTCGAGCACGAGGTCGTAGGGCACGCCGGCCTCGGCCAAGAGCACGTTCATGTGCCCGGGAAGACGACCCGCGACCGGGTGGATGGCGAAGCGTACTTTGATCCCCCGCTCGCGCAGGGTGCGCGTGAGCTCCCAGACCGACGCCTGGGCGCGGGCTACGGCCATCCCGTAGCCGGGGACGATGACGACTTCCTTGGCGCCGGCAACGGCCGCTGCGACCTCAGCCGCCTCCATGGCGACCACCTCGCCCTCGACCGGCGCCGCGCTCGTGGCCCCGGACTCGGTGCCAAAGCCGCCGAACACCACGTTGAGGATCGAGCGATTCATGGCCCGGCACATGATGATCGACAGGATCGCGCCGGAAGAACCGACGAGCGCCCCGGTGACGATCAACAAATCGTTGCCGAGCACGAAGCCGGCGGCTGCGGCGGCCCACCCCGAGTAGGAGTTGAGCAGGCTGACCACCACCGGCATGTCGGCGCCGCCAATGGCCAGCACCAGATGAGCGCCGAGCACCCCGGCCATCGCGGTGATCGCGAGCAGCCAAGGAAGGCCGGCGCTTCCGTCGGCCTGGGCGAACGGGACGATGCACGCCGCCATCGCGAGGGCCAACCCCAGGTTCAACAGGTGGCGTCCCGGCAAGAGGAGCGGCCGCCCGGAAAAGGTTCCCCGAAGCTTACCCCAGGCGACGACCGAGCCGGTGAAGGTGACGGCCCCGACCCCGACCCCGACCGAGATCTCGAGGAGGTGGATCAGGAGCTCCATTCCGGGCTTGATGTGCTCGGTCGGCGCGACGTAGCTGGAGATTCCGACCATCACCGCGGCCACGCCCACGAAGCTGTGCAGCATCGCCACGAGCTCGGGCATGCCGGTCATTTCGACGCGCCGCGCGAGCACCGCCCCGACCGACGCTCCGATCCCAATCGCGCCGATCATCACCCCGAGCCCGAGGGGGGGAACCCCCTTGTTCGAGGCCCAGACCGAGAGGGTCGTGAGAATGGCGAGCACCATTCCGGCGATGCCGAAACGGTTTCCTCGCCGCGCGGTGTCTTGTCGGCTCAGTCCGCCCAGACTTCGAATGAAGAGCACGCCTGACAGCAAATAGGCGGTTGTGTACACGCCAGCTTCCCCGCCGCTCATCAGTGACCTCTCGGCGCGGGGGCGCCTTCGCGGTGGAACATTCCGAGCATGCGCTCGGTCACGAGGAATCCGCCGGCGATGTTGATGCTCGCGACGAGCACCGCGACCGCACCGAGCACGGTTCCAAGACCGGGATCGGCGGCGATCTGCAACATCCCGCCGACCACGATGATGCCCGAGATGGCGTTGGTGACGCTCATCAGCGGGGTGTGCAGTGCGGGGGTGACCGCCCAGACGACCTGCCAGCCGATGAAGCACGAGAGGATGAACACCGTGAAGTGCTGCAGGAACTCGCCCGGCGCGAAGCGCCCGATCGCAAAGAGCCCGAGGATGGCGAGCAGCCCCACGAGGTTCGTTCCCCACGGGCTCGCGGGGGGCGAAGTCGGATGGACGATCGCCGGTTTCGCCGTGCTGGCGGGCGGGTGAGGGGCCGGCTTGGCGGCGGGGCTCGGCTCGGAGCGCGGCGGTGGCGGGAGCACCTCGCCCTTGTGCACGACCAGCGCGGGCCGCACGACGTCGTTGTCCAGGTCGAGGGTCCAGCCGTCGGCCTTGCCGAGCTCGGCCACGAGGTGTGCCAGGTTGGTGGCGAAGAACTTGCTTGCAGTCGGCGCCATGCGCGAGAGCAGGTCGGTGATGCCGAGCACCTTCACGCCCCGGTGCTCCACCGTGGCGCCGGCCTGGGTGAGGACGCAGTTTCCCCCTTGCTCGGCCGCCATGTCGACGATCACCGAGCCCGGCTTGAACGCCTCCACCACATCCTGGGGCAACAGGATCGGCGCCTTGGCTCCCGGAACGAGCGCGGTGGTGATGGCGATTCGGCACTCTGCGGCCTGCGCCCGAAACAGCGCCATCTCGGCGGCGATGAACTCGGGCGACATCAGCTTGGCGTAGCCGCCACCGCCCTCGCCCGACTCCTCGATCTTCACCTCGAGAAACGTTGCCCCAAGGCTCTCGACCTGCTCCCGCGCGGCGGCGCGGGTGTCGAACGCCCGAACCTCGGCGCCCAGCGCGCGACTGGCGGCGATGGCGGCGAGACCGGCGACGCCCGCACCGATCACGAGCACCCGGGTCGGCGGGACGGTACCCGCGGCGGTGACCTGGGCGCCGAAGTTACCCGCATAGGCGGCGGCTGCCTCGATCACCGCCCGGTAGCCGGCGAGATTGGCCATCGACGACAGCACGTCCATCTTCTGGGCGCGGGTGATCCGGGGCACGCGCTCGAGCGCCAGCGCCGAGACCTTCCGGGCGGTCAGCGCGGGGAGGAGTTCCGGGTTTCGCTCGGGCTGAAGGAGGGAGATGAGCAGGGCGCCCTCGCTGAGGCGAGCGACCTCGTCGCCGGTGGGGGGGCGAACCTTGAGGACGACGGGCGAGGACCAGGGATCGCCGATCTCCGCTCCGGCCTCCGCGTACAGCGCATCGGGGAAGCCCGACTCGAGGCCGCACCCGGCCTCCACGACGACCGCCCACCCGAGGGCCCGCAGTTTTCCAACACTCTCAGGCGTGGCAGCCACCCGGCGTTCGTTCGGGCGGGACTCACGGGGGACTCCAATCCGGATGACCCACCTCCTTGCGGGCGGGAGGATAAGTCCCCTCCCGGTGGACCGCAAGCCTTGACCGCGGACAGTCCGGCCGCTAGATCGCTGCATTCGCGGAGATCTCGTGATTCAGAACTTCACGCCGGTTTCAGCGACGAGCGGAGGCGCCTTGATCGGTCTCGCCGCGTCGCTGCTCCTGCTCGCCCACGGTCGCGTGGCAGGCATCAGCGGGATCCTGGGAGGGATCCTGACCCGAAACGAAGCGGTCGCTTGGCGCGTCGCCTTCCTGGCGGGGCTGGCGGTCGGCGGGCTCGCGATCGCCGCCACCTTTCCGGCAACGATGTCGATGGCCGGAAGCCGGCCGCTGCCGCTGCTTCTCGTCAGCGGGGTGCTGGTGGGTTTCGGCACCCGGCTCGGCGCCGGGTGCACCTCCGGGCACGGGGTGTGCGGGCTGTCGCGCCGCTCCCCGCGCAGCCTGGTCGCGGTGGTCACCTTCATGGCGACCGGCTTCGCCTCCGCCACGGCGCTGCACGTGGTGACCCGGTGAGAGAGCTCGCGATCTGCTTCGCGTCGGGTGTCCTGTTCGCGGTCGGGCTCGCGGTGAGCGGGATGTGCCAGCCGGCGAAGGTGATCGGATTCCTCGACCCGCTCGACGGGTGGGACCCCAGCCTCGCCCTCGTCATGGTCGGGGCGATCGGGGTTCACGCCCTCGCCTATGTCGTGGCCTCTCGGCTTTCGCGGCCCCTTGTGAATGGGGTCTGGAGATTCCCGGCGGACTGGCCGCTCGACCGCAGGCTGTTCGGCGGAGCGGTGCTCTTCGGGGTCGGGTGGGGCCTCGGGGGGGTGTGCCCCGGGCCCGCGCTGACCGCCCTGTGGGGCGGGTCCATCCAGATGATCGTGTTCGTCGCGGCGATGGTCGGCGGGATGGCCCTCTTCGAGGGGTGGGAGCGCGCCCAGGCGCGAGCTGACGGATGACCCAAGTTGAAACCCTGTTCGACCCGCGCACCTCGACGCTCACCCATGTCGTGTGGGACCCGGAGACGCGCGACGCGGTGGTCATCGACCCGGTGCTCGACTACGACCCGCTCCGGGTCGCGGTGTTCGAAGAGTCGATCGACCGGCTCAGCGCGTTTGTCGGCCAACACGCCCTGAAGGTCTGGTGGATCCTCGAGACCCACGCCCACGCCGATCACCTGTCCGCCGCCGCCCGCCTGGTCGATCGGTTCGGGGCCCGGCAGGCCGCGGGCGCGGGGATGCGCGAGGTCGCCGAGTGGTTTGGGCCCCGCTTCGGGGTCTCCGGCGACGGGGCCTTCGATCGGCTGCTTGCCCAGGGCGAATCGCTCGAAGCGGGATCGATTCGGGTCGAGGCCATCGCCACCCCCGGACACACGCCGGCCTGCACCACCTGGCTCATCGACGGCCGGCTGTTCACCGGCGACGCCTTGTTCCTCCCCGACTTCGGCACCGGTCGGTGCGACTTCCCCGGCGGCTCGGCCGACGCCCTGTGGCGATCGATCCATGGGCTGTATGCCCGCTTCGCCGACGACACGCCCTTCTACGTCGGCCACGACTACCAGCCGGGGGGTCGAGAGCTGCGGTGGACGGCGACCCTCGGCGAGTCCAAGCGCGGAAACGTCCACTGCCGGCTCGATACCCCGAGAGACGAGTTCGTGGCCTGGCGGACGGGGCGCGACCAGACGTTGAAGCTGCCGGGCCTCCTGTTCCCGGCGATCCAGGTGAATATTCAGGGCGGCCGACTTCCGGACACCGACGCCCTCGGTCGGGTGTTCCTGCGGTTTCCGGTCGGGTTGTTCTGAGCGATGTCCGTCGGCCTCCCCAGGTATCTTCGCCGGGCGTTCGGCTTTCGTCCCTTCGGGATGCTCTTTCCGCCCCACCTCGCGGTACTTGCCGGCTTCGGCCTGCTCGGTGCCCTGAACCCTGGTTTCTGGCTCATCGGGGCAGGACTGGAGCTCACCTACTTGCTGGCGATGGTCAGCCACCCTCGGTTTCGCGCGCTCGTAGACCGGGAGGGAGACCGCCCCGCCGAGGACGAACTCGAGCGCGCGATCGCCGGCCTTTCCAGCTCGGATCGCCGCCGGTTCGAGCAACTCCGCGCCCGGTGCGAGCGCTTTTCCGCGCTTCGCGCCGAGGCCCACGAGGCCGACGCGCTCTCCGGCCTGCTCCAGGTACACCTCGGCCTGCTCGTCGCGCGCACCTCGCTCGCTCGCCTCGTTGCAACGGCGGATACGACCGTACCTGTTCGACTCGACGAGCTCGACCGGCGCCTCGACGGGGAGGGAATCGACGCGGAGCTCCAGCGAAGCCTGGAGGGACAGCGCGCGGTGCTCGCTCGCCGCGCGGAGACGCGGACCGAGGCCGAGCGCAAGCTCGAGTTCGTGGAGGCCGAGCTCACCCGCGTCGAGGACGAGGTCGCGTTGCTCGGAGAGCAGGCCGAACTCGACGCAGGCCCCACCACGGGCGCTTCGGATCGGGTCGACGCGATCGCCACCGGCCTCGCCGAAACCCGCCGTTGGCTCGACGCCGAGTCCGCGGCCGGCGGGAGCGAAAAGGTGCCCCTGCCCTTGATCCGCGCCCGGCGCTCCGAGAGCGGTTAACGGCAACGGGGGGATGCGATGGCCGACCGCAAATCAGGTTCCGGACTCACGGCGCTCGGAGTGGTGGCGTCGATCGCCATGATTGGGAGCCTGCTGTGCCTGGGCATCGGGATCCTGGGCTACCGCGGCCTGCGCGACTCCGCTCCACGGCCCGAGGCAGCACCCGAAGCAAGCTCGGCCGACCAGGAGCTCCCCCTCGTCGCCGCTGAATCCGCCGTACCACGCCTGGAGCCGGCCGCTCCCTACGTCCCGAAGGACGGGCTCGTCGAGATCGAGATCTCGGAGTACGCCGGCTACGCCGGCTTGATCGCCGCAAACGGCGGCCTGGGCCCCAACCCGGAGAGCTGGTTCGCGAAGAACGCCGGCTTCCAGGTGAAGCTGGTGGTGAGCGAGGAAGACGCGTGGTCGCGGCTGAACAGCGGAAAACTCGCCGCTACGGTGACCACGGCCGACGTACTGCCCCTTTACGGACGACAATTCGAGATCACGGTCCCCGCCCAGATCGGATTCTCCCGGGGCGCCGACGGCGTGGTCGTTCGGAAGGAGGTCAAGCGGTTCAACGACCTCCGCGGAAAGACGTTGGTCACCCAGCAGTTCGGAGAGTCGGAGTTCTTCGTCCGGTACCTCGCGCAGGAGGCCGGGATCCCGGTGACCACGGGCGACAGCCCAGCCGGGCCCGATCCGGCTGCGATCCACCTGGTGTTCGCCGAGGATGCCTTCGCGGCCGGAGATGCCTTTGCGGGCGACACGTCGGGACGCCTCGCGGGGTGTGTGACGTGGGATCCGAAGACCACCGAGGTCGCGAACGCAAGCGAAGGAAACGCGCACGTCCTCGTCACCAACCGAAACCTCCTCGTCATCGCCGACATTCTGGTCGTGAACAAGGGTTTTGCCACTGCGCACCCCGACATGGTTCAGGGTCTCGTCGAGGGCCTCCTCATTGGCAACGACCGAGTTCGAACGAACCCAAAGGCCGAGGCGGCAAGGATCGCCAGGGCCTTCGCCTGGACCGAGCCCCAGGCCCTCGCTGAGCTGTCGAAGGTTCACCTGTCGAATCTTCCCGAGAACCTCGCGTTCTTTCAGGGAGAGATCGGCATGGCCGGCAGCTTTGGGGGGATCTTCCAGTCGAGCGTGCTCGCCTACGGACGCGAGATCGTTCGCGAGGTGGTGAGCCCAGAGCGGTTCGTGGACCTGACGGCGCTGAAAGCCCTCGAGACGGCGGGCAAGTTCCCGAACCAGGAGATCGCCATCGCCCCGGTCCGCAGCGCCGGCGCAGGCAGCATCGAGGACGACCCGCTGCTCTCGAAGGACATCCGGTTCCTCTTCGTCCCGAATTCCGCGGAGGTCGACCCGAAACACCCGGCAAATCTAGAGAATCTTGCCGCGATGCGTCGCCTGCTCCAGGTGAGCCCGGGCTCCACCCTGCTCCTTCGCGGGCACGTGGACGACGCCCGGAAGGAGGAGTTCCGGAATCAGGGGGGCGAGGCGTTCGTCCGGGAAATGTCGCTCAAGGCCATCGACCTGTCGACGAAGCGCGCGAGCGCGGTGGAGGCGAAGCTCGTCGAGGTGGAGGGTGTCGACGAGAAGCGGGTCGAGGCGGTTGGGATCGGCTGGGAGGAACCGGCGGACCGAGCGAACCCGGAGGCGAATCGCCGGGTCGAGGTGCAGTGGTTTACCCTCGAGTGAGGGCTGCGGCCGCTTCCACCCGCACGCGCTCCGAGGTGTCGTTGAGCAGCCCGGCGAGGCCCGGGTCGTGGATCCCGAGGGCCCCCGCTGAGCGAGCCGCCTCGGCCCGAACGCCGGCGTCGCGGTCGGCGAGCCCGGCCCGCACGATGGGGCCGGCCAACCGGTCGAGCCTCCGGCCCGGCACCACCGAGGCCAGGTCGCGCACATGGCGGGCGGCGAGCTCGCGCACCTCGCGGTCTGGGTCGGCCATCGCTCGGGCGAGCACGTCGAGGCCGTCGCCGGTCCGCACGGCAAGGAGGATCTCCGCGTACCACGCGACGAGATCGTCGCCGGTCGCCCGGGCGTGGCGGATCAGGCCGTCCGCGAGGGGGCCGTCTACCGCGACCAGCGCGTCGAGCACCCCCAATACGACGAGGTCACTGGGGCTCCCCAGGGAGTCCCGCAGGAGCGATTCAGCAGCTCCATCCCCCAAATCGAGGCGCATCGCGGCCCACTCGACCGCTGCCTGGTCGTCGACCCGCGCGGCCCCCTCCCGCGCGGCGTCGGCGAGCCCCGGTGCGTCGGCGTCGCCGAGGAGGGAAAAAAACTTGGGCTCCAGGCCGAGTTCTCCCGTCGAGATCGCCGCCACGAGCGCGGCGGCGGCCTCGGGATCCACCCCGGCAGCGGGGAGCGCGAGGGGAGCGACCTCCCAGGACGACACCGCGGTGCGCCAGGTTTCACGCAACGTCTCCGCGGATTCCGGGTCGGAGCGGAGGAGCCAGCCGGCCTGCGCGCGGGCGTAGGGGTCGCCTCCCGGCCATGCCAGCATGGCGCGGAGCAACGCGCGGGTCTCTGATTCGGTGCCCACCCGTTCGGCCAGCGCAGCGACGGCGCTGGCGGCGACCCAGCCGTCCGGGTCGAACACCCCGCGCCCCCCCCACTGGCCGCCGGCCGGAGCGGGATCAGCCAGGATCGCCCCGGACAACGCCCGCGCCCGAACCGACGGGTCCGACGACTCGGCCCCCTGCGCCAGCACGGCGGCGGGGTCGGCCGCCGCCGACGGCAGCTCCGCTTCGGGAAGGTCGACGAGCGTTCCATCCACGGCCCGATGGGCGCAACCGGCGAGCCACAGGAGCAGCATGGTCAGTGGTGGTGGTGCCCGGGCATGTGGGGGTGGCCGTGCGTCACCTCCTCGGCCGTGCCGTCGCGGATCGCCACCACCTCGACGTCGAAATGGAGCGTGACGTCGGAGAGCGGGTGGTTCTGGTCGACCCACACCGAATCGCCGCTCACCTTGGCGATCCACACCGGCACCTGCTCGCCCCCGTCGTCGGTGGCGAGGAACTGCATCCCGGCCGCCATCTCCATATCGGCCGGAAAGGCGCTGCGCGGCACTTCCTGCGGGTCGCCGTCGCGCACGCCGTAGCCTTCCTCGGGCGGAACCGTGGCGCGGAACTTGGCCCCGACCTCCTTGCCGGTCATCTGGCGCTCGAGGCCCGGCACGATGTTCTGCGCGCCATGGAGGTAGGGCATCGGGTCGCCGCCCGACGAGGAGTCGAGGGTCTCGCCGGCATCATTGGTCAGCGTGTAGTGGAACAGGACGACCTTGCCGTCGACGATTGCGGACATCAGCGCTCCCGAAGTGACCCCGACGTAGCCGTTCGGAGGCCGGCGGTCCATGCCGTGGGCGGTGCTGGCGCCGCCCACGGGCTCCGTTGCGGCGGATCGACTAGATAGCGGCAGGAGATGGACATGATCCTGTCGGCGCTCGTGCTCGGAACCACCGCACTCGCAAAACCCAAGGTGTACACCTCGGTCAACATCGACCTCCAGGGAAAGACGGGCCTGTGCCCGGGGGAACACCAGAAGCTCGACCTGGTGACGATGGACGCCGCCGGGAAGGACAGCAGGGTCAAGTTCGGCACCTGGAAGCAATTCGAGATCACCTGGGATGTTGGCCCGGTATCGACGAAGGGCGAGCTCGCGATGCCGTCCGACCCCCGCTCGTTCTGGGGGCATCCGGGGCTCGTCTCCGTGAAGTGGACGGCCGATCCCGCGGTCCATGCCGAGGCCGCGCTGGCGGTGCGCTACGACTGCCCGCTGGAGATCAACCGATCGGGCGACACCGGCCCGACCGGCGAGCGCGGCAGCAACGGGGCCACCGGGGCCGACGCCGACGGCGGCGACGGGCAGGACGGTGGCGACGGCGCCGACGGCGGAGCGGGGCACGAGGTGGAGGTGAAGGTCACCTTGGTGAAGGAGCCCAGCCAGGGGATCGACGTCCTCCAGCTCGCGGTTCACGACCTGACCGACGACAGCACGACCTTCGGCGCGGTCGCCGCCAGCGGAGGTTCGGCGTCGATCTATGCGAACGGCGGACAAGGCGGGCAGGGTGGACCAGGAGGAGCCGGGGGCTCGGGCGCCACCGCGCGCAACGGCGGCGACGGCGGCGACGGCGGCGACGGCGGACGGGGCGGATCGGGCGGCAAGATCACCGTGATCGTCGATCCGTCGGCCAAGGCCCACGCCGGCCGGATCAGCGCGGTCGCCGGCCCCGGTCAGGGGGGCCAGGCCGGCCTCCCCGGCGACGGGGGGCAGGCCTTCGACCCGGGCACGCCCGGTGCCAAGGGCCACGAGGGCCATGGCGGCCAGCCCGGCGTCGCCGGTGCGGCTGCGGTCCTCAAGGCCGGAGCGGTCGCCCCCCTCTGGTGATCAGCTGCACTCGGAGATCGGCTCGTAGCTGATCTTCACGGTCTGACCCTCTTCCGGCATGGCGTTCGGCTGGAACGACACCGTGTTGTCCGAAGCATCGTAGGTCCAACCGGTCGCCACGAGGTCGCCCGCCACCCGGACCTCGATGCTGCTCGGGATCGGGTCCTGGCTCAAGGTGAACGACGAGAGCAGGATCACCGACCCGTCGGCGACCGCGCTCAGGCTGTTCCCCCAGTTGTCGCACACGCTGGCGAAGACTCCGCTTGTCAGCGAGACGATCTCGTCGAGCGGGACGCTCGCGGCGGCGGCGCTGTTGCAGGTCGGCTGGGGAACATCACCGCCGATGGTATGAACCCGGACGAGATCTGGGTTCATTCCCTTGATTCCGACGAGGTGGTCGGTCAGCGCGGCCGGAGTCATGGTCGAGAACTCGTCGGGCTCGTCGGTGACGATCACGATGGCCAGCATCGCATCGTCGCGCAGGAACAGGCCGCCGGCCTCGGCGTCGCCCCCGACCATCGTGGCTTCGGCGATCATCTGCATCGGCTGTTCGGAACCCGATCCCAGGATCCCAACCGACGCCTGGGAAGTGAACGCCCCGACCGGGTTGCCGGTCGCCGCGGTGATCACCGGGCCGCGGAAGTTCGGGCTGTCGGTGGTGATGACCGCGATGCGCCAGTCGGCATCCGCAGCCACCACCGCGTCGATGAACGTCTGGAAGTTGTTCGTGAGGTTGTTCTGCTCCTCGGCCATCGAGCCGCTGTTGTCGACCACCACGAGGATGTCGGACTTGGCCTGGTCGGGCTCCTCGAACACGTCCTGGATCTCGCCGGCGCTGATCGCATCGCCGGTCGCGCTGGCCGTTGCCTCGGGGGTCACGGGGTCGTTCGAGAGGGCGACGAGCGTGCCGAAGTCGGCCACCTTGTCGAAGGACAGGTAGCTCACCGACACGTCGGCCGACTCGGTGGGGCCGAGGGTCAAGGGGAGGGCATGGGGGCTGTCGAACACGAGGTCGCCGGACTCGGCGTCGAACGACAAGTCGTCGATCACGAGCGGGGCGTTGCCGTCGTTGTGAATGCTGTAGGTGTGGGTGAGCTCACAGCCCAGGAACGGCTGACCAAAGTCGTGGGACGCGGGATCGATCCGGATGACCGGAGCTTCGGCCGGGGGCTCGGTGGTGTCGCCCGGGAGCGCCGGCTGCGGCTGGCTGATGAGGTTGGTCTCCATGCAGCCCGGTAGGGACAGCAGGGCGAGGCCGAGCACCACGGGGAAGGAGACAATGCGCATGAGGACTCCCAGGTTCGCGTCAGAGTCAAGCAATTGTCATGCCGCGAATTGGTGATGGTCTTTCCTCGATCGGTGCTCGATCTGCGACTATTTCGCCGCAGGCGCCGGGGCCGAGATGCCCCAGGAGCGCGCGGTGGCCCGGTTACAGGCCAATCCAGTAGATCGGCTCGTACGTCCCCTCGCTCACCGTCACCAGCGCCGAGCCGTCCTGGGTGAACGCGATCGCCTCTCCCTGCTGCTCGCTGTGGATGGCGATCGGGCAGCTGGTGGTTCGGAACGCCTCTTCCAGCGGGACCGCCGGGTCGCGCGGGTAAAGCCAGGCCGTGGACGTGTAGTCGCGGATGACGATCCACGCCCCGTCAGCGGAGATGTCGCCGCCCGTCGCGGTGTACGGCAGCAGGTCGCCGGTGCCGAGGGACTCGAGGGCGAAGGGACCGCCCGCCGCATGGGGGGCGCGCTTCACGTACACGGTGGGGGTCGAGGACGTCTCCTTGGTGACGATGAAGAGATCGAGGGTCAAGGGGTCGACCAGGAGGGTCTCGGCGTTGCGGGGCCCGTCGGGGTAGGTCAACGCCATCCGGAACGGGGCGAAGGGCCCGTCGACGTGTGGGTCGGGCTCGTCGCCCACCCAAACCGCCACTTCCCCGCGCGAGTAGCCGTTGTCGCCGATGTCTCCGAGAAAGACCAGTGGTTCGCCGGTCGCGGGGTCGAGCGCGGCGGCCAGGTCCTCGAAGTCGGGGAAGTCCTCTGGCAGATCGTGTTCGGCGAGCGTCGCACCCGAGGCGTCGATCGCGATGAGCAGGCTCTGGTTTCCGCCGTCCTCGTGGGTCCAGAACACCTCGGGGTCGGTCGGACTCGCGGCGAGGCCAGAGAGCTCGTTGAGCGCGCCGTCGTCCACCGTGCCGGTCGAAATCGCTGGGGAGCCGGCCGGGCAGGACGGCGGGAACACCGCGGGAGCCTCGGCGACGTCGATCTGGATCTCGTCGACCGCGACGGCCCCCTGCGCGTCGGTCAGCGTCAGCCGCGCGATGAAGGAGCCTGCGCTCACATAGGTGTGGGCCGCCGTCTTCCGCGTCTGGGCGGTGGCGCCGTCGCCGAAGTCCCACTCGAAGGTCACCCCCTTCGCGCCAGGCAAGGAGCCGATGGCGTCGAAGGTCACGTCGAGCGGAAGCTCCCCAAGGACGACATCGGCGTTGATCTGCGCGACAAGCGGGCAAGGGCGCACGCCCCGGCACGGTCCACCGCGGGCGGCCGTCGTGGGGTCAGCCACCGCGGCCTCGAGGCTGGGGTCTGGCAGGCAGGCGATCAGAAGGGAAAGCAACATCGGCACCTCACGTCCCGCTCCATCGCCCAGGAGGGGGGCGGTGCCCGTCGGCCGCGTTGCGCGATCCCTTGCCCGGGCAAATGGAGGCCGCGTGTCGGTGTCCGTCCTGCATGCCATACTCGGCGAGGAGGCGACCGAGGCCGATGTGCTGCTTCTCCGGGACGGTAAGGTTCGTCGAGCAGACCCAGATCTTCGCGCGACCGCTGGGGGGCGGGCGCCAGCTCCTGGTGTACGCGATGCGGTTCGCGTCCGCGTCCGACCTCGCGATGGTGCTCCCGATCCCGGTCCCGCCTTCGCCGGCCGACGACGCGGTCGAGTTCGTCGATCTGTCCGGCATTCCCGATTTCTTCGAGCCTCTGGCCCTCCTGTTTCCGCCCGATCCACCTTTTCGAAGGGCGGGGAACTCTACCTTCGCCGCCCCTCAGCCGGCGGCGCTCGCGGTTCACCAGGTCGGCGACTTCGAGGCCTCGTTCGTCCCGCGACCGGCCGATTTTTCACGCCTCGACAGGCGTTTTCGGTTGCCAGCCGGTTTCTGGGACGCCACCCCTCACACTCGCGACTGGGGCTTCTGTGTGTTCAAGCTCCGCGCCACGACCCCAGAGGCCTCGGCGGAGCGACTTCCCCTCTCCGAGCGCCTGAAGCGCGTGTTCACCCGTTCCGCGCCGCCCCCGTCGACCGCCCAGGTACACCCCATGGCCTTCACGTTCCCCCGGCGCGATCCCCGCTCGCTCTTTTTCCCGACGCTACACGTCCATGACGGGCGGGTGCACGAGACGGCGCGCTTCGACCACGTGCTCTACGCCCAGCAGGAACCGGGCGACGGATGGGAGCGATCCACGACCTCGGCCGACACCGTCGAGGGTCCAGCCAAAACATACCTTGATCCTAGCCAGCCGGTCTGGCGGCGCAGGCTGAACGGCGAGCTGCCGAACCAGGACACCTGGGTGACGTCGTGATACGGGCTCCTCGGAGGAAGAGTGGCCATTTCCCCACTCAACAGCGCCCTCCGGGCCGAGCGCCGAGCCCGGGAGGCGACCCGCGACGCCGACGCCCTGAGCGTTCGGATGCAGGCCCTCGCGGTGGCCGGCATCCGCGACTACGCGGAGACCCACGGGATCCCCTACCGCGTCGCCCGCGAGCGGCTGCGTACCGCCGCCCACCACGGGCGCACCCGGGACGGCGAGCCCGGCGATGGTTGACCGCGGCGCGCTCCTCCGCCGGGCGATCGCCGCGCTCGGCGACGAGCCCTACGCGCTGATCGGCGGCCAGGCGCTCCTCCTGCACGGCCACGCCCGCCAGACCGATGACGTCGATCTGCTGGTCGGAACGAAGGCCATCCTGGATCCCCGGCGCTGGCCGACCGGCGACCCGGCGGTGGTGCTGCGACCCGGCGACCCGCCGTTCGACCCACTGGACGGAGTGGTCTCGCTCACCGCAGTCGATGTCGATGAGGTCGATCCCCCGGTCTCTACCGAGATCATCGTGCTCGACCGCCCCTGGGCGCGGGCCATCCTCGGCCGCTGCCACCAACGGGCCCGCCTTGCCGGCATCGCGCTGCCCCTGGTCGACCTCGCCGACCTGGTGATCCTGAAGGCCTACGCCGGAGGTGCGATCGACCGGGCCGACCTCGCCACGCTCGCCGAACGCCCCGACTGGAGGGAGATCTGCGCCCAAGCCGAGGCGCGACTCGCCGAGTCCGGTCCGCCCGCGGCCCGCCGCAACCTCACCCGCTGGCTGGCCCTGCTGGAAGGCTGAGGTTCGACCGCTCCGCGCGTCGCCGTTCGCCGACCGGCCGGGTAGGGGGGGGAAACCCCGACCGGGAGCCGAGATGGCCTTCGACCCAGAGGCAGTGCTGCGTCGCTCGATGCGGCGCACCGGGCTGATCCAGGTGATCGCCGGCGGTGTGTGCTCCACCTCCGGGGCGTTCCTGCTGGCCCTCCACCTGTTGCGGCTGGATCGGAGCCTCCGGAAGATGCCGCTGGCCGGGGTGCTCGTGCTCGACCTCCTCGGCCTCGCTTTGATGGCCCTCGGGGCCTTCCTCGTGCTGTACGGACTGTTTCGCGCGGCGACCCACAACCGGGAGCTGATGCGCCGGCTCCGGCACGAGCCGTCGCGGATCGCCTCGTTCCAGCAGGTGAACGTGAACACCACGGTCGGCGGCCAGGCGGTGCGGACCACGAGCAGCGTTCACATCCGCGGGACCGACGGCAAGAAGTGGCAGATCATGGTGCCCGGGGCCGAGGTCGCCGCGTTGCTGCACTGGCTCGGCGAGCGCACCCGCGGCACGTGAGCGCCTCACCGGCCCGGTCGCGCCGCCTTCTCCGGGCGCCCGGGCCGGCCATACAGGGCCCCGATCTCGGCGCGAGCGAGCACTTGGCCGCGAATCGCGGCTTCTAATGCCTGCCGGCTCGCGCCCTCCTCGAGCGAGGGGTGCGCGCTCAGCGCCAGCACCTGAAAGCGATAGCGATGCGGCGGGTGCCCCGCGGGAGGGCACGGACCCCGCCAACCCTTGTCGCCGAAGTCGTTCCTTCCTTGCAGATACTGACCCGCGGTCGTGGCATCGACGCGCCGCACGGCGGACGGGATCCCCCACGCGACCCAGTGGACGAACACGCCCCGCGGGGCGTCGGGGTCATCGACGATCACTGCGAAGCCAACCGTTCCGGCCGGAGGCTCCCCCCATTCGAGCGTCGGCACCTGATTCGACCCGTCGCACGTACACGCGGCCGGAACCACGCCGCTGGCCAGTTCTGGGCTGCTCAGTTCGAATCCCGTGCCAAGTGTTGCCATGCACCCTCCCGCTCCTCCCTAGGAACGCGGTGCGGTTGGAACACTTCACTCGGCCTACCCTCGGGTCAGCAGCTCCAGGTGATCTCCTCGGTGTACACGAGCACGCCGAGCCCCGGCACCTCGAGGGTGCGGGTCACCCCGATCGACCGGTCGAGCGCGTCATAGGTCCACTCCCATGTCTCGGGGATCACGCCGTAGCCGGAGTCGATGAAGTAGCCGGCCTCCGAGAGGAGGTTGCCGTTGGCGTCGTAGGTGAACGTGTCGTATTCCCAGTTCGGCAGCCCATCCGCGTCGGTGTCGCCGAGTTGGTAGACCGTGTTTCCGCTGGCGTCGAAGCGCGTCTCGTAGTGCTCGTCGACCACCGCGTCCCCGTCGGCGTCGATGTCCTCCACTACGTCGCCGTTCGGAGGCGAATACGTGTAGGTTTCGGTGTAATTCACGAGACCCGTCACCTCGTCGATCCCCACGACCGAGAGCAGCTCGCCCGCCGGCGTCCAGGTCAGCGTCCACGTGACCTCGATCGACCCGTCGTTGCGCAGGTCGGCGGTCTCGGTGACGAGGTGGCCGTAGCCGTCGTAGAGGTAGTCGTAGGCGAGATCGACCACCCCATCGCGGTTCCAGTCCCACTCCTCGTGGGTGGCGTTGCCGCTCCCATCCCACACGGTCGTGAAGCTCTCGTTGACTGCCGGGATCGAGGGGGGCACCGCGTCCGTGTGGTGTTCGCCGGAAACGTGGTTTCCCTCTGGATCGTTCACGTAGTCCCAGGTGTCCTCGTTCGCGCCGTCACCGTTGCTATCGTCGTAGAACCACAGGGTGGCGTCGAGCGCGTCGTAGCCGCTGAAGAACACCTCGTCGGGTCGGCCGTCGCCGTTGTAGTCCCACTCCCCGAGCCGGGTGCACGCCGCCTCGACCGGGACGCCGGTGTCGGGGGGCGGCGCGGTGTCGACGACCGCGGTGTCGGCGTCGGTGTCGGTGTCGGTGTCGGTGTCGGACTCGGTGCCGGTGTCCACGCCGTCAAAGTGGACGTCATCCGTTGGTTTTCCGCTGCAGGCGACGACGAGGAGGGCAGCGAAACTTCGGGACATGGGTACCTCGGGTGCCGGTAGCCTAGCGCGCGACCGGGGCGCTTGCCGGGGAAGGCCCACCGATCACGCCGGCAGCTCCACGGAGGCCAGCACCCGATCCGCGGTTGTGGCCGCCGCGACCAGGGCGGCGACGCGGGCCTCGAGCGGCTCGCCCGCCCAGGCCGCCGCCTCGAGCCCGCGGGCGGTCTCGCCCACCGCGTCGGCGCCGAACATGGGGGCCGACCCGGCGAGGGCGTGCGCGCCCCGCTTGACGAGATCGAGGTTTCCACTGGCCAGACCGTCATGACAGCGAGCCACCTCGACCCGCATCGAGTCGCGGAAGGTGCGCGCGAGCTGCGCGACGAGCGCGGCGTCGCCATTGCAGAGGGCGTGCAGTCGGTTGACTCCGGCCTCGCGCGCCACCGGAGCGGGCGTCGCGGTGGCGACCCCTCGCTTCAGCATGGCCACCAGGTGCTCGACGAGGAGCGGCTTTTCGAGGGTCTCGGAG
>CANLGQ010000034.1 GCA_947490265.1 Pseudomonadota bacterium
CTCGTCGTCCCCATCGGCGCCGTTCCAGCCGGGCAAGCGGTCTCCGGGTCGGTGACCCTCGACCTTCCGGCCGGGGTCGAGCCGCGGGACGACATCGTCGCCCTCACCCTGCGCGCCCACCGTCGGCCCCCGCTCGAAGCCGGCGAGGTGGCGCTGCGGGCGGGCTCGACTCCCACGCCGCGGGTCGCGGTGAGCGCCCACCTCCTCCCGGTGAGCGCGACCGAGGCGCGGGCCGAGGTCACCGTCCGCAACTTGTCTCAGGTCCCGTTGACCGGCCTCGACGGGCACTTCGCCTACCCGGTCGATGCGTCGATCGAGCTTGCCAGCGCGGGCGCCATCCTCGACACCCTCGGCCCCCTGAAGTCGCACCGCTTCGAGGTCGGACTTTCCCTCGGCGCCGACGCGCCGCCGGTGCTCCCCCTCGAGTTCGAGCTCGCGGCCGAGCGCTTCGGGGAGCTGGCTCGGTGGAACCTGCCCCTCCCGCGCGACGGGACCCCGGTGGTGCTCGAGGCCCCGACCGTCCAGGTGCGCCAGCCGGTGCTCGTCGCGCCCACCGGGCGGTTCACCCTGCCGGTGATGGTCGCCGACGACCGCGGCGTCGACCACGCCGTGGTGTGGGTGAACGGCCAGAAGACCGCCTGGATCGCTGGTGGTTCGACCCAAGTGGCGTTCGACACCCAGGTCGTGCTGGCGGCCGGCAGCAACCTCATCACCATCACGGCCACCGACGACCAAGGGCTGCCGGCCCGCCGCACGTTCTCGGTGCGGGGCGAAGACAGCCCCGACCCGGCCGTCGACGCCGGTCCCCCGTGAAGCTGGGCTTTGCCATCACCCAGGCGACCTCGGTCGACGCCACTTGGACGACCCTTCACCTCGCGCACGCGGCGCTGGCCCGCGGCTGGCCGGTGCGGTTCATCGAGCCCTGGGATTTCGAGGTCGATCGCCGGGGACAGCTGATCGCGCGCGCCCACGCTTTCGACCCGGGGTCCGCGTTACCGGTGGAGGAGATGGCGGACCAGCTGGTCCACCGCACGGCCTCCCGTCGCTTCCTCGACGTCGCGGGCCTGGGGATGCTGCTCCTCCGCGCAGCCCCCCTCGACGACGCGATCCTGGCGTTCGCCGCGGTCGCGCGCGATCGAGGCGTCCCGGTGATCAACGACCCGGCAGGGCTCCTCGCGGTGTCGCACAAGGCCTGGTTGGCGTCGATGATCGGCGCACCGGTCCCGCCCGCGGTCGTCACGCGATCTCGAGCCTCGGCGCACCTGTTCTATGCGGAGCAGGAGCGCGGAGTGGTGGTCAAGCCCGGTCGGGGAAGCGGAGGTCGCGGCGTCTCCAGGGTAATGCCCCGCAACGCCGAAGCGCTCGACGCCGCGTTTGAGGAGGCGAGCCGAGCGGGCGACGGGTACGTGGTGATCCAACGCTACCTGGTCGAAGGAGATGACGGCGAAAAACGCCTGGTCTGGGTGGACGGCGAGGTAGTCGGAGGCTACCTCCGACGGCGCGCGGCGGGCGAGTTTCGGCACAACCTGAAGCGCGGGGGGATCGCCGAAGCCACGGAGATCACCGACCAGGATCGGGCGATTGGAGCCCAAATCGCGCCCGCCCTGCGGCGAATCGGGATCCGGTTCGCCGGGCTCGACGTGATCGGACCCTGGCTGGTGGAGGTGAACGCGCTGAACCCCGGGGGCGTGTTCCACGCCGACCGGCTCGGCGGAACGCGGATTGCGGACGCGGTGCTGGATCGGCTGTCGCAGGCGTGATCCGGCAGCAGCGCCCCCTGGCGGCCGCGTCGTGCCGGCGGGCTCGCCAGCACTCTGATACGCTACCCGTCGGCACCTGCGCGCGCACATCTCGGGACCGAGCAGGGAAGGAGGGGAGATTGCTCGCTCAGTGGCTCGTCTGGCTCGGTTTGGCGGGGTGCGCACCTTCACCCGCACCCGAACCGGTTGCCGCGGTCCCGCCACCGGCACCGACCTCGGCCGGGGACCGCGAACCCAGGGAGCGCCGCGGCGGAGGGCGCCGTCGGGCCGGTGGCGGTCGCGACAGCGAGCGGTTCACGCCGCAAGGGCCGCTGCCCGGGGTACCCGACCCTTGTGGGGCCTGGGAAAAACCAGGCTTATATGAGTATGACTTCCCGTTTGGCGGCGAGACCACGCCCACCTTGGTGTACATCCCCGACAGCCCGGGACCCCGCCGCATGGCCGTCGTCCTCCATGGGGGCCTCGGCGTTGCCACCGACATCCTCGAGCAGACCAACATCCTCCGGCTCGCCGACCAGCGCGGAATGGTGGTCGTAGCGCCGACCGGCAGCGGTTCCGCGGAGTCCGGAAAGGCGACCAACTGGAATTGGCGCGACAACCCCGGCATGGAGCGCGACGACGTCCGGTACCTCGACGCGCTGGTGCGGGCGCTGCGCGGCCCGACCTGCAGCCGGCAGGTGTTGGGCGTCGGCTTCTCGAACGGATCGATGATGACCATGCGCTGGCTCTGCCAGGGAGACACGCCTGATGCTGGGCTCACCGCCGCCGGACGGATGGGCGTGCCGGTGGCGTCGTGCAAGGGGCCGCGACCGCACCGAAACTACGTGGGGACCGACGACGATCAGTACAACCTGGAGGGTCCGACCACGCCGCAGTCGATGGACCTGTGGGCGAATGTGAATGGGTGCAAGGGAGCGGCGAAAGAAGACCGGTCTGGCTCTGTGACGACACGCCGGTGGGATGGCTGCCGCGCCCCCACGCTCGAGTACGTGATCGAGGGATTCCCGCACGCCTGGCCGCGGCCGGGCGCGAAGGGCGATGCGCCGATGGACGCGATGACCCAGGGGTGGTCGTGGTTCCTCGAAGTCGTCCCGTAGATCGCAGCGGGTGCCGCGAGTCACTCGCGGTACGTTCCGGTCCGGCCGAACACCACGCGCGCCTCACCGGGGAGCGCCTCCTCCCAGCTCACCGCCAGGGTCCATAGGCCGGGCTCCCGCTCGATCGCCGCGGCGTGCGGCCTGAGGTTTCCGTGGGGGTCTCCACCGCCGATGCGGAAGGCGGGCGTGAGGGGAGCGCCTTCGGGAAAGGAGAAAATCGCCCCCCACACCGACCACTCTCCGTCGGCGAAACTCCCCCACACGGCGAACACGGCGACGTCGCCGAGGAGTGCCGACACCGGGTCGTCGGCCACCCCGTCGAAGACTTGAACGCGTGGACCGAGCGGGCGGCCCGAGGGGTCGAGGGACTGCAGGAAGCTCTCGGACGTCGTCCAGTCGATGTGCTCCCGGCGACGCCAAATCACCGAGATCCGTCCTCCGGAATCCACGGCCACGGTGGCGCGACGCGGTGGCTCGGCGTCGTCGACGTCCAGCGCGATCTCCCAGTCCAACGCGCCGGACGGCAGAAACTGGGAGACGAAGAGCGTGTCGGGCATCTGGTCTGGGTCGCTCTGGCCGATCCAGGCGACGACCGAGCCGCCGTCGGGCGTGGCGCTGATGTCGGCCGACAGGCTGTCGTCGGGCGCGAAGGCCGACCCGACCACCGGGGGAAGGCCGTCCGTGAGGGTGAGCGCGGCTCCGACCGACTGCCCCTCGAAGGTCGCTAGCGGCACGCCTTCGGCAAACCACACG
The DNA here is from genome assembly GCA_947490265.1 of Pseudomonadota bacterium. GTDB lineage: Bacteria > Myxococcota_A > UBA796 > UBA796 > CANLGQ01. The sequence continues at coordinate 3,611 of CANLGQ010000034.1, forward strand.
AGGTGTGCCTTCCCCGTCGCCGTAACGGCGACGTCAACCGAGTTGTTGCCCGCCGCCCGGGCCGCGGGCGCGACGTGAAGCCGCTCGTTTTTTTCCCCCGGCAGGTCGAGGCGTTCGACCCAGATCCCATCGTCCGGCGTCTGGTAGGCGGACCATAACCGGCCGTCGGGGCCGATCTCGACGTCGGTCTTCGCGGCGACGCCGCCGGCCGCGAGGGGGAGCGCGGTCCCAACCGGGTCTCCGCGGTCAGACGTGACCTGAAGCCAGGCCTCGGGGGCGGATTCCAGGGGACCGCGGGTCCAGGTGACCGCCAGCCCCTCGTAGGGCAGCAACGCGATGGTCGCGTGGTGCTGGTCGCGCGCCTCCGCAGGGCCGGACCAGCGCTGCACCACGCCGAGCGACACCGGACCCAGCTCGGAGGCACTCGGTTGGCAAGCAGTGAGGAACAGCCAGATCATGCACTACGCTATCCCGGATGATCGGGCGTCGAGCAGACGCTCCCCCCAGATCCGCGCGAGCGCCATGATCGTGTGCTGCGGGTTCACCCCGAGGTTCGAGGGGATCGTAGAGGCATCCGCCACCACGAGGCCGCTCCACCCGTGCACCCGCCCCCACGGATCGCAGACCGAATTCGCCGGGTTGGTTCCCATCGTGCAGCCGCCGAAGAGATGGGAGAGGATCCCCACGTAGAGGCGCGGATCGAGCGGCGCGTTCTCCATCCGGCAGAGCTCGTCGGGGCCGAGGCGGTACGGCAGCCCGTGGATCCCAGGGAGGACCGCCTTGGCGCCGGCTGCGAAGTGGGTGCGGGCGATGAGCACCATGCCGGCGCGGAAGCGCGCCATGTCCGCCGTGTCGAGGGTGTAGCGCACCACCGGCCGGTCGCCCCAGCCGTTCGTCACCGTGCCGGTGCTCTCGGCGCGCGTGGCGTGGACCCACAGGGCGAGGTGCCGATAGTCGCGAAGGCGCTCCATCCACTGCGCGCCCCCCCCCGAGAGGCGACCGGCGACGAGCTCAGCGGGAATCGCCAAGGACTCCAGCTTCACGCCAGGATCGTCCCGGAACGCCATCGACGCCCACCCTTGGGTGGCGCCGGTGTTCAGGTCCACCACGTCGTCGTAGCAGCCGAACACGGCCGTTCCCGGGTGCGCCCGAAAGTCCGCGCCGAGCGCGGGGGAACGGATCCCCGAGCGCTGGAGCAGTGCCGGACTGTGGGTCGCCGAGGCGGCGACCACCACCGCCCGCCGCGCCCGAACGGTGAATTTCGCCCCCCACTTCCGGCTCTCGGGGTGCTTGAACCAGCCGGTGACCCCGGTGGCCCGCGTCCCCTCCGTGAGCACGCGCTTCACCGGGGCATTCGACACCACCGTTCCGCCGCGGCGCAGGACCTCGGGGACAAAGTTGACATTCATACTTTGTTTTCGCGCGGCCACGCACCCGGAAAGGCACTGCCCCGAGCCGACGCACGCCTTGACGTAGCGGCGGCACAAGGCCGACTCGTAGCCGAGGATCGACGCACCCTGGAGGGGCAGCGCGTTGTTCCGCCCGACCGCTCCGGGAGGCGCGACCTCCACGCACAGCTCCGCCTCGAGCGCGTCTTGATGCCGGGCCACCGCGTCGGCCATCGGCTGGATGGGGATCCCGCGCTCCCGCTCCCACCGCGCGAACACATCGCCCGGCGTGCGCACGCAGATCGCGGAGTTGATCACGGTGGTCCCGCCGACCACCCGGGCCTGGACGATCGGCCAGATCGCCCGCCCTCGGGTGAATGTGCTCCCCCACTCGTCGAACAGGTCGCGCATGCCGCCATAGGCCGAGGAGGGGTAGTCGTGGGGATCGCGCCACGGACCCGCTTCCACGATGACCACGCTCGCTCCGCCTCGCGCGAGCGTGACGGCGATGTTGGCGCCCCCCGCCCCGCTCCCGACGACGACATAGTCGGCATCGAGCACCACTTCCGGCCCCCGCGGCTGCCCTGCGAGATGGGTCACGAGGCCCGCCAGGTGCCGGGGTCCGGCGGGTAGGGTGCCAACGCCAGCTTTTCGCGAACGCGCGGGTGTGCTCCCCAGCAGAAGCCAGCCACCATCTTGAGCAAAACCATCGATTGCCGAACCAGGTAAAACCGGTGGGACGCGATCCGGCTCGCGTGCCGGTCGAGCGCGGCCGCCGAAAGGAAGAAGGACGGCACCGGAAGCCCCACGGTGATCAGCGGGGAGACGGCAAAGACGACGCCGCCGGCGACCACGCCGAACCAGAAGAGGCCGTTGGACTCCCGGCGAAGCTGGACCAGGAACGCGTCGATCCCGAGCTCGGCCGGGCCAGGAAAGTGGTCGGAGGAGGGGAGGAGTGCGCAGATCGCATGGCGGACGAGCCAGATCACACGCCCGACCTGCCATGCGGTCGGCGCCGGGCCAGGGCGAAGAGCGGCGCGATCGCCGCCAGCCACCCGGCGGTGGGCGCGGGGGTCTCGCAGCCGCAGCCACTCGGCTCCTCCTCGGTCGGAGTCGGGGGCCGCTCGGTCGGCGCGGCGAGGGGGTCGGTTCCCGCCAGGACCTCCGCGCCGTCGTCCACCCCGTCGCCGTCGGTGTCGGGCGACGTGGGGTTGGTCCCCCGGGTGATCTCGTCCCCGTCCAGGAGCCCGTCGGCGTCGGTGTCGGGATTGGTCGGGTTCAGACCGAGGGCGACCTCGTCGCCGTCGTCCACGCCGTCGGCGTCGGTGTCCGGGAGCAGGGAGCTCGTGCCGTACAACAGCTCGTCGGCGTCGCTCAGGCCGTCGAGATCGGCGTCCAACACAGGCTCGTCGGTATCGTCGGGCGGGGCGGGGTCATCGCTCGGATCGTTGGGATCGTTGCCGGCCTGCACCTCGATCCCGTCATGGGTCCCGCCGAGGTCGGAGTCGGCGGCGTGGGGGTCCGTTTCCCACAGAAGCACCTCCGCGCCGTCGTCGAGGCCGTCGGCATCGTCGTCGTACTCGGTCGGGTCGGTGAGGAACCCGAGCTCCTCTCCGTCGTCGAGCCCGTCGCCGTCGGAGTCCGCCACCCGCGCGTCGCTTTGCCCGGCCTCCGCGCCGTCGTCGAGCCCATCGCCGTCGGTATCGGGATCGAGCGGGTCGGTTCCGGCGCTGACGAGCTCGGCAAAGTCGGCCTCCCCGTCGCCGTCGCTGTCCACCGCCGCGGGATTGGTGCCGAGCAGGCTCTCGTCGGCGTCGCTGAGACCGTCGGCGTCGGCGTCGCCCGAGGCCACATCGTCGGTGGGATCGGACGGGTCGGTCCCCTGCACCCGGATCTCAGTGCCGTCCGCGGTGCCGCCCCCGTCGGAGTCACGCACGAGGACGCCGGTGGACCACAGCGAGCTCTCGTCGCCGTCGTCGAGCCCGTCCCCATCCGCATCGTGGCGGAGGAAGGCGTCGTCGAAGGGATCGGGGATCGCGTCGCCGTCGGTGTCGGGCCACAGCGGGCCCGTATGGCCGACGCGCAGCTCGTACGGATCGGTGTCGCCGTCGCCATCGCTGTCGTTGTCATTCGGATCCGTGCGGTAGACCCTCACCTCGTCGCCGTCCGGGAGCTGGTCGGCGTCCGAGTCGAACGCGAGTGGATTGGTCCCCAGCACCCCCTCCTCTGAGTCGGTGAGGCCATCGAAGTCGGCGTCGATCCCGGTCGGGACGTCGTCCCCTGGATCGGTGGGATCGGTCCCGGCCAACGAAACCTCGACCCCGTCGCCGAGACCGCCGCCATCGGTGTCTTCGCGAGCTGGGTCGGTGCCCGCCGCGATCTCGACCCCGTCCGCGAGGCCGTCGCCGTCGCTGTCGAAGGCGTTTGGACTCGCTCCCGCCGGAATCTCAGCGCCGTCTCCCAGCCCGTCGCCGTCGGTGTCCCCGCGAGCCGGGTCGGTGTGCATGGCGAACAGCTCGATGCGATCGGGGATCGCGTCGCCATCGGAGTCCGACAACAGGGGATTCAGGCCATAGGTGACGACCTCGGATCCGTCCCCGAGGCCGTCGCCGTCGGTATCGAACGCGGTCGGATCGGTCCCCGCGACCCGCTCGTCGTCGACGGGGAGCCCATCGGCGTCCGCGTCGGTGAGATCGACGATCCCGAGGTCGTCGGCCGCATCCAGCGGATCCTGCCCGCACGCCACCTCGAGCCCGTCGGCGGTTCCGCCGTCGTCCGCGTCGGGATCGAGCGGGGCGGGATCCAGGGCGTCCGCGAGGAAATCGCCGTCGGCATCCCAGCGCAGGGGGTCGGGATCGAGGGCGTCGTCCACCGTGTCCCCGTCGGTGTCCGCCGACAGGGGATCGGTGCCTGCGAGCGCCTCCGCGCCATCGTCCAGCGAGTCCGCGTCGGAATCGGCTGCTGCCGGATCGGTGCCGAAGACGGCTTCGACCCCATCGAGCAGGCCATCGCCGTCCACGTCGGGATCGGCCGGGTTCGCGTCGGTCGCGTCGCCGACGCCGTCGGTATCGCCGTCCGGCGAGAGGGGGCTCGCGAGATCGAGCAGGTCGGACAGGCCGTCGCCGTCGGTGTCGGCCAAGCGCGGATCGGTGTGCAGCGTTCGCCACTCCGCGGGATCGGTGAGGCCGTCCCCGTCCGAATCGACGGACCCGGGAGCGAGCCCAAAGGTCGTCTCTTCGAGGTTGGTGAGCCCGTCGCCGTCGGCGTCGCCGTCGAGGACATCGTCGCCGGGCAGGGTGGGGTCGGTAGCGACCGCGCTCTCCAGGCCGTCGGGCGCGCCGCCCCCGTCGGTGTCGAGATCGGTCGGATCGGTGTTCGTCTCGGAACCATCGAGGAGGCCGTCGCCGTCGCTGTCGCTCACCCGCGGATCGGTGAGGAGTTCGGCGCCGTCGTCGAGCCCGTCGCCGTCGGTGTCGGCCAGGAGCGGATCCGTGCCTCCCGCGGCGTCGAGGGAATCGGAGAGGCCGTCGCCGTCGGTATCGGCGAGGGCGGGATCGGTGCCCCAGAGCGACTCGGCCCCGTCGCCCCAGCCGTCGGCATCCCCGTCCGCGAGCGACGGCTCCGCGTCCGCGGGATCCGCGAGACCGTCACCATCGGCGTCGGCGCGGACCGGATCGGGATCGGCGCCGTCGGAGAGCCCATCGCCGTCGGTGTCCGCGAGCCTCGGGTCCGTCCCTTGAACCTCCGCGCCATCGAGCAGCCCGTCGCCGTCGGTGTCGGCGAGCAGGGGATCGGTTCCGAGCAACGACTCGACCGCGTCGGGCAGAAGGTCGAGGTCACCGTCCACCGCCGGATCGGCCCAGGCAGGGGCCGCAGCAAGGACGAGCAGGACAGGAAGCGCGCGCAGCATGGAACCCTCAAGAAGAGTGGCACCAGGGTACGCTGGCAACGAACGACCGTCCATTCCGCAATGGCGTCGCCCTCCCCCCCACTCGCCGATTGACGTTTTGTCACCGTCGGTCGCGGCGGCAGCCGGCCATCGGACCGTGCCTACAGGGAGGCCGAGAACGGACCGGGCGCTGCGCCCGAAAGCTCGGCATATCGCTGTGGTTGCGCGTCGTCGCACCCGGTCCAACGCCCTTGGAGTCGTCCCCGTGGCCGATCACGCCTCGAACTTTTCCCTGCCCCCGAGTGTGCCCGCGCGGCTGCCCGTGATGGCCTTGCGTCGCGGAACCCTGCTGCCCGGCACCCTCTCGCCTTTCGTCGTGGGGAGAGAGCGTTCGCTCTCCGCGATCGACGCCGCAGTCGACGGCCTGATCCTCGTCGCCGCCCAGCGCGAACCCACGTCCGAGCCCGCGCCGGCCGACCTCCTCCCCACCGCGACGCTCGCGCGGGTCCTTGACCGCACCAAGATCCGAGGCAACGCGGACCGGGTGGTCGTCCAGGGCCTGGCCCGCGTCGAACTCAAGGCCTTCCCCCTGACTCAGCCCCACATCGAGGCCGTGTTCCAGGTTGTCGACGATGCGTGGCCGGACACCGCGGTGGCCGACGGCGTGGCGGACGCCTTTCGCTCGGCGATCGTCGAGTCCGCCGAAGGGTTGGTACACGGAGAGTCCACGGTTCAGCATCTATTGAAGTTGCCGTTTTCCCTGATGATCGACGCGGTGGCCGCTTTGCTCGGCGCACCCGAGGAGTGGCTCCGCGAGATCGTGCTCACCCACGATCCCGTCACCCGCGCCGAGCGGGTGCTCGAGCGCCTCGTCCGCGCGCGCGAAGCCAACGCCGCGCAGAAGTCGGTTCGGGAGCGCGTAGAGAGCAGCACCCGCGATCAACAGCGCGAGTACTACCTGCGACAACAGCTCAACGCGATCAAGGAGGAGCTGGGCGAGCTGCCCGACGCCGGCGACGACCTCACCCGGCTGCGCGAGAAGCTCGCCGACCGGAAGCTGACCGACGAGGCCCGGGCTGTGGTGGACCGCGAGCTGGCCCGCCTCGAGCGCCTCAACGCGCAGTCGCCCGAGCGATCGGTCGCCGTGGACTGGCTCGAATGGATCGCCGATCTGCCGTGGGGCGTACAGTCCGCGGTCGACCTCGATCTCGCCGGGCTCGAACAGGCGCTGGACGCCAGCCATCACGGCCTGGAGGACGTGAAGAAGCAGGTGGTGGAACACCTCGCGGTGCGGAAGCTCAAGGGCACCGGTCGGGCGGAAGTGCTCCTGCTGGTCGGGCCTCCCGGAGTCGGAAAAACGAGCATCGGTCAGGCGATCGGCGATGCTACCGGTCGAAAGCTGGTCCGGGTGGCGCTGGGCGGCGTGCGCGACGAGTCCGAGCTCCGCGGCCACCGACGCACCTACATCGGGTCGCGACCCGGCCGGTTGATCGAGGGCATCCGGCGGGCCGGCACCGCAGATCCCGTCGTCCTGTTCGACGAGGTCGACAAGCTCGGGAGTGGCGTCTGGGGCGACCCGGCCTCGGCCCTGCTCGAGATCCTCGACCCCGAGCAAAACCACGCGTTCGTGGATCGCTATCTCGAGGTGGCCTTCGATCTGTCGAAGGTCCTGTTCGTCGCCACGGCGAACGACCTGTCGAACATCCCCGGCCCGCTGCGCGACCGCATGCAGATCCTCACCATCGAGGGCTATGCCGCGGAGGAGAAGCTCCGGATTGCCCGGGATCACCTCCTCGCCACAGTGGCGAAGAACGCCGGCATGTCGACCGAGGACGTCGGCTTCTCCGACGACGCCATTCGGGCGGCGATCGCCGGGTGGACGCGGGAGGCCGGGGTCCGCGAATTGCAGCGGGTGCTGGGCAAAGTCTACCGGGCCGCTGCCGTGCTCCGCGCCCGCAAGCAGCTCGACGCCCCGCTGGCTGTCGACGTCGAAGACCTGCCCAAGTACCTCGGCAAGCGCCGATTCTACGACGACACGCACGAGGTGGTGTCGGTGCCCGGGATCGCGACCGGCCTCGCCTGGACCCCAGTGGGCGGCGACGTGCTCTTCGTGGAGGCGACGACCTTCCCGGGAAGCGGGGCGCTGATCCTCACCGGCCAGCTCGGCGACGTGATGAAGGAGTCGGCGCGCGCGGCGCTGACCTACACGCTCGCGAACGCCGTGGAGCTCGGGATCTCCCCCGACGTGTTGAAAGGGAGGGATCTGCACGTCCACGTACCCGCCGGCGGCGTCCCGAAGGACGGCCCCTCCGCGGGCGTGACCCTGTTCACCGCGATCGCGAGCCTGCTCTCGGGCCGACCGGTGCGCGACGACACCGCGATGACCGGCGAGGCGACGCTGCGCGGACGCGTGCTCCCGGTCGGCGGCATCAAGAGCAAGGTGCTCGCCGCCCACCGGCACGGCGCCCGTCGGGTGATCCTGCCGCGGAAGAACGAGGTGGATCTCGACGACGTCCCGGCGGCCGTTCGGGCAGAGCTCGAGGTGATCCTCGTGGACTCGATGCGGGAGGTGCTCGCGGAAGCGCTCCACCCGGTCACCCACGAGGTCTCCGCGGTCGCCTAAGTTGTCACCTCCGCGGCGACGCGCCATGTAGTCCCGCGAGGTGCGCTTGATGTATATGGTCGCGCTCCACCTGACCGGGGAGCCCGCCTCTTACGAGGCCTTGAACGGTGCGTTGCAGAAGATGGGCGACTGGTCGAACCGGATGCCGTCGGCGTGGCTGATCCAGTCGAATCGGTCCGCGCGCGAGCTCCGCGACACCTTGAAGCCCCACATCCAAGCCAACGACCGGATCTTCGTGGCTCAGTTCGCCAAGAACTGGGCGGCAACGAACATGGGGAACGGCTTCGCCGAGTGGATGGGTCGGCGCAACTTCGACGCGATCGGCGCCACCCCCGCGCTGCCGGCCGTGATCACCCCGCTCTCGTTCGCCAACCCGCCGGCGGTGGACCTCGGTCGCCGCAAGGCGCGGCCCGGCGTCAAGCCCCCACGCGGATAGCGTTGCCGTAAATCCAGGGGTAGACCTTGATCCAAGGGGACGGGTCGGTCCCCAGGAACGGGGCCAGGTGGTGCGGGACGATGTCGAACCGCACCCGGTACACGCCCGGCTCCACGCCGGGGAAGTCGCCGCACGTCGTCTGCCAGGGCACGCCGTCCTTGAACACCGTCGCGGTGATCTCGGGGAGATCGAGCCCGCGCGGGGAGCCCGGCAACAGGGTCGGGCAGCTCACGTGCAGCGTTCCACCCGGCGCGCCGGTGCCGCCCATCTGCACGTCGCCGTAGTGGAAGGAAAACCCGGTGGGGGTGCCGAGGATCTCGAAGGCGACGTAAGACCGCCCCGCGGCGAGCGCGGCTTCCAGGTCGCCGGGGTCGCCCTGCGAGACGAGCAGGTGGTTGCTGAACCAGCGGAGCATGCGGCGGTAGGAGTCGCCGCGCTCTCCGTCGCGCATCAGCACGGGGAGCACGTTCTGGTGGGCGTCGGTGCCCGCGATTCCGACCGCGGGGCCGAGTGCCAGCAGGGCCTCCCAGTTCGCGATGGACGGCGCCTGCTCCCCGAGGACCGCGAGCACGAGCAGGTCGGGCTCGGCGGTCGCCGCCGGATCGGCGAACGGCCCGATGTCGGCCAACCAGCCGAGCCCGTCGAGGCCGAGGAAGTCGGCCCGGATGTCGGGGTCGAACATCGCGTGCAGGTTGAACAGCTCGACCCCGGTCAGGCCCACCGCTTGTCGCTCCGCGAGCCAGCCTGGCTCCCGCTGCTCGGTGTGGGCGATGAACACCAAGGCACCGGCCTCGGCCTCCGCGACTACGGACGCCGGATCTCCGGCGTTGTAGGTGGCGTCGTTCACCGCCGGATCGGTCGACACGTGGCGGTCCAGGCCCAGCGGCATCGTCTCGTCTTCGATGCCGGGAAACCAGGTGACGACGTGCCCGTCATCGCAGGCGATCTGGTTGGCGCGTTGGCTCGCGGCGTCGGGCCACGGCGTGTCGCCGGGCTGGGCGAGGAACAGGTCGGCGTACGGCTGAAAGGCCGCCTCGGCTGGATGGTCGCTCAGGAAGGCCGCGTCGACCCGGGTCGCGCACAGCCCGGCCCGCAGGTCGGCCAGGCACTGCAGATCGGGGGCTCCGTCTGGCTGCGGGTTTCCATCGCAGGCGTCGTGGCTCCAGGGGCTGTGCAGGTGGGTGATCGCCCGGCGCACGGTGAACCCCTCGTCCACCGCGATGTCCGCTGCGGAGGGCAGCTCCGCCGTCCACGGAGCCTCGGTCGGGCCGGTGTCTCCCGCAACGGGAGGGTTGGGGGCAGGATCGGCGCAGGCCAGGAGTCGGATCAGCAGCATCGCCCCCCGGTAACCGGCTACATCCTCCTGGACGACGCCTGGTCCCCGGCGGTGAGCGTGATGACCGCTCCGGCCGTGGTGAACGCCGCGCTCGTCACGCAGTGGCTCCCGACCCACGATCCGTCCTGGTTCTGAACCCCGGAGAGGTAGCCCGCGATCTTCGCCTCCCAGTCGGTCCAGCCGGTGCCGCCCTGCTCGGCGAGCGTGTCGGACAGCATGCTGTACGAGAGCATCTCCTCGCCGCCGATCGTCCCATAGCCAGCCATCAATCTGCCGTCGTCCCGCGCGACGGCCCCGAGCGCCGCCCGCGTCGCGGTCTCGGCCTTGGCCTTCGCCCCGGCCGTCGGCGCCGCAGATCCCGTCCGCCCGGCCGCCTGGCTGTTCCCCCGCGCCGCCGCCGCCACCGCGTACAGCTGGACCCCGGCCCCCTCGGACGCGTCGAACGTGCCGCCCTGGACGGTGCTCGCCTGGTATTCGTCCGCGCGGGCCAGCACGTCGTCCTTCACCTCCACCCCCAGCTCCTCGGCCCGGTTCAGCGATTGCGTGGCGATCGAGGTGGACAACACCGGTGCCCAACCGTTCGTGTCGAAGCTCCCGTCCGGGCGCTGGGCGAGCTGGACCTTCCCTGCCGCGATGTCCAGCGCCGTGGCCACCCGACGGTTCGTCGCCGGGTCGAGCTTGCCCGCGACCTCGCCCAGCAACAGCGCCGCCAGGTGGGTGTCCACGAGCTCGCCGAGCTTGTACTGGATCTGGGTGCCCGTCGGGGTGTTCAGCTTCGGTCCGGACGGGGCGGTCATCACCCGATCGACGACCAGGGACACCCCCCGGCCGATGGCCTCCCGGTTCGACGCGCCCCCGTGCGCGTCGCGAAACAAGGCCAGGGTGCACCACGCGGTGGTGGCGACGTCGGAGGCCGCACCAACCCCGTCGGTGCCAAAGTTGCCGGACGACCAACCGCCGTCGGGGCGCTGCGCGGCCAAGAGCCAGGCCACCCCCCGGGCGCGCTCGCTGGCACCCGGCGACCCGGTCACGCGCCGGGTGGGGGTGGGCGCTCCAAAGTCGGAGAGGACGGCGGACTCCTCCCCGGCGAACGCGGTGGAGAGGGCTGCGCCCCCGGAAATGGAGACGGTGAGGGCGAGCAGAGTGAGCATTCGACGGCGCATGGGGACTCCCGGTCTTGCACCCGACCAACGCGAGGCCCACCCAGGGACTTACATCGCCTTTTCACGCGGCGTTGATGCAGGAGGAACACCCCTGGACGAGACTACGCGCATGGACCTCGACGGCTGCGCAATTCTGGGGTGCGTGATCCTGCTGCCGCTTGGGGTTCTCGCCCTCGCGCGGCAGCAGCTCCAGGCGGATCGCCTCTCGGTCCTCGAGCGGCGGCTCAAGAGCCTGGAAGCTCGTCTCTCGGCGCAGCCGCCCGCCGCCGAACCGGCGCCGGCGCCCGTGCCCCCCCGCGCGCCGGAGCCTGTGCCCCCCCGCGCGCCGGAGCCGGCCCCCCCGCCGCCGCCCGCGCCCCCACCGAGACCCCCGCCTCCGGCCTGGACCCCGCCCTCCATCGAGCGGATCGTCGTGTGGATCGCCGCGAGCGCCGGCGGCCTCATGGTGGTCGTCGCCGCGCTGTTCGCGCTCAGCGTCGTCATCGAGCGGGGTTGGCTCGGGCCCGGGATCCGCGTGCTCGGCGGGCTGATCGCCGCCGCGGGGCTCCTCGTCGCCGGGGCCGCCACTCGGTCGAAGGCCCGGGTGGCCGCTTCGGGCCTGACCGGCGCCGGTTCCGCGATCGCGTTCGCCACGCTCTACGCCGCGTTTGCCAGGTATCACCTGATCCCCGGCCCCCTCGCGTTCGCGGCGCTGGGGATCACCTGCGCGACCACGTCCTTCGCCGCCGATCGCCAGCGAGATCGCCTCCTCGCCGGGGTCGGGCTCCTCGGCGGGCTCCTCACCCCGATCCTCGTGTCGACCGGGGAGAACCGGCCCGTCGCGCTGTTCGCCTACCTGGCCGTGCTCTCGGTCGGCCAGCTCGTCGTGGCGTGGCGCCGCGGGTGGGCGGAAGTCGCCCTCGGCGTCGTCCTGGGGGTCTCCGCCCTCTTCTCCGGGTGGTCCGCGGAGTGGTGGGCCCCCGATCAGGTGCCGGTCGCCCTCGGCGGGCTCCTGGCCCTGACGCTGCCATGGGCGATCGCCGCCGGCCGCGACACCCCCCCGGTCGTGGGCACGCCCGTCGCGCACCCGACCTATGTGCGGTGGGTCGCGGCGCTCGCGTCGGTCGGCCTCCCGCTCCTGGCGCTCCCGTGGGTCGTCCCGGTGGACCCGGTGTTCACCGACCCCGGCGGCGGGGGAACCGTGCTTCGCCCCTTCGGCACCGCCGTCGCCCTGGCCGCGCTGGCGCCGTCGGTCCTGCTGCTGCCCGCGTGGGCGGCCGCCCGATGGCGCCGGGAGCCCTGGTCGCTCCTCGCCTCGGGAGCCGCGGCGAGCCTCGTGCTCGCTGGGACGACCGGCTACGCCGCCTTCCCCGACCCGCAGCCGGCGTGGTTGCTGGCCGGACTCGTCCTGCCGGCCCTGGCCGCGGCCCCGTTCACCTTCGGCGCCGGCTTCCGGCTCGGGATGGCCCCGGTACTCGCCGCGGCCGGCATCGGCCTGGCGATCGCCACCGGCGCGGTCCCCGTCCCGGGCGGGCTGTTCTTTGGCGCCGTCGCGGTGATCGCGCTGCTCACCGCCGCTGGGTCCGCCGATCTCGGGATCCTCGCCAGCGGACTCGGCGGACTCGCGCTCGCCACCGGCATCGCGGCGGGCGGCGACCACACCGCGCCAATCGCCGTGTTTGGCGCGGCTAGCCTCACCCTCGGCCTGCTCGGGACGGTGCCCCTGCTCCACCGCGGGCCCAAGCCCGGCACCACCGTCGGCCACGCCCTGGCCGTGCTCGCCGGGCCGCTCCTGACCCCCGCCCTGTACCTCTCGTGGCGGGCGGAGTGGGGGACGGGGCTCCTCGGCCCCGTGCCCCTGATCGTCGGCCTTTTCGGGGCGCTGTCCGCCCTCGCAATCCTCCGAATTCATCGGGCGAACGGCTCCGATTTCGGCCTCGCGCTCGCCGCCTTGGTGGCGCTCGGCGGGGTCACCGCGGCGATCCCCGCCCAGCTCGAGACGAGCTGGCTCACCGTCGCCTGGGCGCTCGAGGCCGCCGCCCTCGCGTGGCTCTCGGGACGCCTCAGGCACCCGATCCTTCCGCTCGCCTCGGTCTCCCTGGCGGTGGCCGTGGCCTGCCGCCTCGTGCTCAACCCGTGGGTGTTCGACTACGGCGACGCGCAGGGCTGGCTCCTCAACTGGCCCCTCTATACCTGGGGGATCCCGTTCCTGGCGCTGCTGCTCGCGGCGGCCGGACTCCGGAGGAACGCGCACGCGGCGGTCCCGGTGCTGCTCCTGGCGCTCGCCGTCGGGTTCGCCTTGGTCAACGTCGAGGTCAGCGACGCCTTCCAGGAGACCGGGCCGATCGAACTCGGGGGCGCTTCCCGCTGGCAGGGGATGGTGCGGTCGCTCGGCTGGGCCGCCTACGGCCTGTCGATCCTGATTGCCGGGCTGGCAAGCGACAGCAAAATGGTCCGACTGATCGGATTCGGCTTCGTCGGCCTCGCCGCCACGAAGGTCGGGATCTACGACGTGTGGACGATGCGCGGCTTCGTCCGCGTCGGATCGCTGCTCGGGCTCGGCGTCTCCCTGCTCCTGGCTGCCCTGTTGTTCGAATGGCTGGTGATCCGCGGCGGACGCCACGCATCGAAGGAGGAAGAATGACTCCCTGGTGGATCTCGCTGGCGGTCGCCGCCCCGCTCGAGGAGTACGCCCGCCGGGCCCCGGTCGCCCTGCCGGAGACCGGCATCGCGCTCGTAGAGGTGCCGGCCGAGCTGCTCGATCCGGTGTTCTCCGCGGAGCACTCCGACGTTCTGCTGGTGGACGCTGCCGGGACCGTGCTCCCGCTGGCGCGGGTGCTGGGCGGAGCGGCACGCGAGCGGGTCAACGCCCGCTTCACGCTGGAGTCTCCCGGACTCTGGCGGGCCACCGAGCTCGAGCGGACCGTCGACGTGGTGATCGTGCGGCTCCGCGACCACCGCGCCGCGACCGTCACCGTCACCGGCCCCAACGGCCTGCTGGCGTCCCCCGCCCGGGTCTGGAACCTGGGACCGAGCCAGCAATCGGCGATCGTGCTCGACCGCCCCGTCCTCGGCGACCTCGCCATCGCGCTGGTCCCCGATCCCCCCGCGTCCGCCGACGTGATCGCCGAGATCGAGCTTCTCACCGGCCCGGCCGAGCCCACGGCCGACCTCCGCTGGGTGCCGGTGACGGACTTCGGCTGGGCCGAAGGCGGGACCCATCGCTACCAGGTCGACGTGCCAGCCGATCTGCCGGTTTCGGCGCTTCGCTTCGACCCCGCCGACGACATCTTCGACCGAAAGGTCGGGGTCGTCCGCGGGCTTGGCGGCCTCGGCCCCCGGGCACGCCCCCATCCGGTTCCCCCCCTCGACGGGGAGATCGCCCGGCGCGCGTTCGGGGGAAGCCGACACGACCGGACCCGGGTGGCGCTCGCACCGTCGGCCGGTGACCGGCTGGAGATCGCGATCACCGGCGAGCCCGCGCTGCACATCTCGGAAGTGGGCCTGGAGGTGCCGGGGTTGTGGGTGCTCGCCCGGGACGTCGGCCCGGGGCCGCACTTCCTGTATGGCGCGGGGCCGGCCGGGGACGCGGCCGGGGAGCTCCAGATCGCCGACGACGAGCTGTTGCGGATGGCCACGGTGCGCGTCGAGGCCGGAGCGGCGGAGGCGAATCCGACCTGGATCCCGCCGGAGACCGGGATCTCGGAGCCCGGAGCCCCCGCCGACCTCTCCCGGATGCGCGTGGAGCGCGACCTCGGCGGGGAGGGCCTCGTCCGGATCCCGCTCGACGCGCACGTGCTCGGCACGGCGCGCGGAGACCTCGGCGACCTGCGGCTCGTCGACCCCTCGGGTCGGCAGATCCCCTTCATCCTGCGCGAACGCCCGGGCGAGATGGCAGCGAACGAGGTGCGGTTCGACCGGACCGAGTCGGGCTCCCGGTCCCGACTCCGGGTGAAGCTGGCCGATCCGAACGTGCCGGTGAGCTCGATCACCCTGACGACGTCCGCGCGCGCCTTCAGTCGGGAGATCCGGGTGATGCGCGAGCGCGCCGCCCACCTCGAACCGGTGCGGGCGTGGACCTGGACCTCGGACCGCGCGGGAGGCGGGCTCACGCTGGACCTGAGCGAGCGGTTCGGAGACGAGCTCGTCGTGGAGATCGACAACGGCGACGACGCCCCTCTTCCCATCGAGACCGTGAAACTTGGCCTTCCGGCATGGGAATTGGTGGCCCTCGTGCCGCCCGGTGGCGCCACGCTCGTGTATGGCGACCCGCGCACCCTTCGGCCAACCTACGATCTCGACCAGGTGCGCGACCGCCTGCTGCGCCGATCGCCGGCGGTCGCCACCGTCGGGGAGCCGCGCAGTCGGGTGAAGGTGGCCCCGTGGTTCGACCGCGTGCTCGCCGCGCTCGGCGTGGCCGCGCTGGCGATCGGGCTGTTGATCCTCACGGGCTCGGTCCTCCGCGCGGTGCCGCCCCCGGAGGCCGAGACCTGATCGACCGCGCCCTACTACCGCGAGGCGCGCCGGCGCCGCGCGAGGAGCAGGGCCGCGAGCCCCACCGGGACCGCGGACGGCGCCCCGGCGCCCCCGTCACAGCCGCAGCTGCCCTGCGCGATGACCGCGAGGCCGCCCTCCCCCTCGGGGGTATCGAAGATCCCGAGGCCACTCGGCGCGACCTCAGCGGCGTTCCAGCCCTCGATCGTCCACGAGAGCCAGGCCACCCCATCGCTGGCGTAGACCGCGTAGAAGCCCGCCGACCCGTCCTGGTTCGGATCGGTGCCCTCCGCGCGCTCGCCGGCCACCGGCTCGGCCAGATCGACCACGATCTCGCCGTCTTCCCACCCGGTCGGCAGGTGGTCGGCATTGTGCACCACCACTACGCGATCGACCGGGAGATGGATCGGGTTCGTCCAGGTCATCTCCGTGGGCCCGCCGTCGTCGGTCGCCACGAAGTCGGTGATCCCGAGCCGGTTGTCGGGCGTTGCCGGCGCGAGCACGCACACGTCGTCGATCGTCCAACCGCCGAACTCCAGCCCCTGATCGCTGTGGAGCTCCCAGCCGATCTGCACCTCGCCGCGATCGGCGACCCCCAGGAGGTCGACCGAGTGGCTCACCCACTGTCGGTCTTCGTGGTGCTGCTCGCCGCCCGGACTCGACCAATTCCCCCAGACCACCTCGTCATTCGCGGTGATGATCCCCTGATCGTAGATCCCGTCCTCGATGTTGAGCCAGCGGCGGTATTGGAGGAACACCTCGGTGTAGTGGGCGGTCGGCACGCGCCCGCTGCGCAGTTCGTTGCCCTTGTCCGCCTGGTAGAGCCCGTTGTAGTTGTCGTTCCCGAGGTCGTTGCCCCACACTCGATCGCCGCTCGAGGCGGCCGCCGGATCGCCGCCGCCGGTCCCGGCCGGCAGGCCCCACTGCCAGTCGTCGGCCCCCTCGATGGCCTCCCCGTCGATCAGGCTGTGGGTGTAGCCGCCGTCGTCCCCTTCGAAGTCGTCACACCGGATCTCGAGCACGTCGCCCACGAAGTAGGTGTACGGCGCAAACTGGCCGCTCCACGGCGCAGTGAACGGGGCGCCGTCGGTGCTGGTCCCGCTGACCCAGTACTCGACGAACGAACCGTACGGCTGGGCCGGGATGTCCGCTTGGACCGCGGCCCCGCTCACGGTAGCGGCCACCTCCAGCCAGGAACCCCCATCGACCCGGTAGTGCACCGTGCCGATGGACGGAACTACCTCCACACACTCGGGGGCCACCGAAGTCACCTCGACCGCGACCTCGGTCGGCCGTTCGGCCGGCACATTGACCAGCGGCTCGTGGAAAACGAACGAAACGCCGCCTTCGGTCATCGTTCCCAGCCCATGCTGGCCGAACGCGTCGATGATCTCGCACTGGTTCGGGGTGCCGTTCGCGAGGTTGCCGTCGTCGTCGTCGGCGGCGAGGGCCTCGGCGAAAGTGCCGGGAATGTCGGTCCCCCCCTCGAGCAGGCCGGCGAAGATCTGTTCGGTGGCGGCGACCCCCGCCACGTCGCCGTGCTTGGCGACCAGGAGGCCCAGCAGGTCCCACATCGCGCCGCCGAAGATCAACCCGTTGGTATGCACATAATAGTCGTTTGGAACGAAATCCTGCGGGTAGACTTGGTTCGGCGAGACGTCGCGGATCGCCGATCCGTTCGTTCCGAAGAAGGGGGCGATCCGGCTGTCGCCGGTCTGGAGGAAGGCCACGACGTCGGCGGCCCCCTCGGAGAGCGAGCCGTCGAAGATTCCAGCCCGGATGCTGTACCAGTGAAAGCCGTGGCCCCACTCGTGGTAGTTGACGTCGGCGATCTGGCCGGTGTTGTTGCAGCCGTCGCCGGACCGGTAGAAGTTCGTGGAGTAGCCGTCCCAGTAGGCGTTGCAGGTCGAGTCGATGTTCACGATTGACTCGAACGGCGCGATCACCCATTGGTTCGCCGGATTGACGCGCTCGCCCCACAGCTTGACCTGGTTCATGAAAACGTAGCTGTCGATCTCCGCCTGGGTCGCGTCGGCGTCGGTCCAGAAGAGATCGGGCTGGTTATCGGCGATTACCGCATCGTTTCCGGCATCGTTGTCGATGTCGACGTACTCGCCGTGGAGGTCGCCCGAGTACTGGCCGCCGGCGGTGACGTCGTAGCTGCCGAAGGAATCGGTGGTGTCGGAGTCGACGTCGCCGTCGACCACCAGCAGCGGCAACGGCGAGACGACGAGCGGCGAGCCGTCGAGCGTGCGCTCGTGGTGCAACCCCTCGACGGTCCCGGTGATGAACCGGACCTCGTTGTGGACCGACCGCAGCGCGCCGGTGGCCCCGTCCACGAAGGTGATCCAGATCCCCGGAGGATCCGCGGTGCGGGTGCGAACGAGGAACGTGCGCTCCAGCGTCCGGCCCGACAGCGACGACCGCTCGAGCAGCATGGGCTCGGCGGTGACCTCGGTGTGGGTCGCCTGCGGCGCGGGGCCGCCCCGAATCGCTCGGTCGATGGCCTCGGCCGCGTCGAAGTGGAAGGAGCCGACGACCTGCGCTCTCGGGGAGGTGGCGACCTGAAGCAGGATCAACTGGCCGTGGACGACCCGCGCGGTGATCCCGGACCGGTAGGTGCGGAGCCCCTCGCGCAGCGCATCGAACGCCAGAAACCAGGTGTCGGACGCGGCGTCGTAGCTCGTGGTGCGCAGCACCAGATCCGAGCCGGAGAGCCCGAAGAGGACCGCATGGCGGGTCAGCACGGCCGCGACCCCCGCTCCGACCGCCGGCCCGGTGGCGCCGGTGACCGCGATCCCCCCACCCCACAGGGTCCGCGGCGTCCCGGTCGCCTCGTCGAAGCGGACCTGCCAACCCGCACCGTCGGTGGCGAGGAATTCCCGAAACGCCGGACTGGCTTGGAGCTGCGCCTGCACCGGGCCGTGCTCGGGTCGCACGCGCTGGGGCTCGATGCCGGTAAAAACGGCGTCTGTTGGAGCAAAAGCAGCCGAAGGAAGGGACAGGGCCAGGAACAGGGTGACCGGGGACATGCCGACCTCCGCGCAACGGCATGCCCTGAACGGAGGAGACCGCCCACTGGTCGCGCGTGGTCTGACGGCCTCCTGACAACGTGGTAGGCGCGTGGCATGACACGCCATCCGCCCTGGCCGACCGCGGTGATCCGCGCTCCGAGCGAGTCGGAAGCCAGCGAAAAGCTTGCTGATCTCGCGCTGCGCCTCGGGCCGCTGACCCAGGCCGAGTGGATCGAGCCGTGGGGGCCCGACGACCCCGACGGCTGGGAGGTACGGGTGAGCTTCCCCGCCTGGGAGGCACGGTTCGCCGCGGCGTTTCCCACCTGGGAGCGGGGGGAGTCGCCGGCCGAGGCGCGTGCGCGGGAGGCGGGTACCCTGGTCGAGGAGGAGCTCGGCCTTGCCATTCGCTTCGCGCGTCGCACCGTGCTGGGCCATCCCGCCCCCCCGGATCTCCTGCGGCGCGAGGCGGCCGATCCGGTCGCCGCCGCCGCGGTGGCCGAGGCGGAAGCGGCCCTCGCCGGCGCGCACCCCGGGGTCCGGGTGCGGGAGTGGCACCCGGTGCTGGACCGACGCGGGGGTCGCTTCGGAATCGAGCTGATCGTAGGCGACGATCTCCCCGAATCGTCGTTCGACGGCCTCGCCCGCTGTGTCGGCGCCGCGTGGCTCGGTCGGTTCGCCGACGACGGGGCCTGGGAGGCGTCGCACGGCGGCTTGTCCCTCGTGGCGTGGTTCGACGCGCCCCCGGTCCCCGCCCTCCCGGTCGGCGCGACCGTACCCGGCGATCCGTCGGTTCTGTGGCCCCTCGTGGGAGGCTCCCTCGCCGCCGTCGAGGTGCGGGTCGATGGCGACCCGTGGGCCGTCGCGGCGGCGGCCGAGGCCGAGGGCTGGGACCTCGCGCCGACCGCACCGGTGTGGGTGAATGGCCGTCACCTCCCCGCCTGGTGGGCGCGAGCGCCCATCGGCGCGGTCGACGGGGCGAGGTTCGTGCCGGTCCCGGCGTCGATCGCGGAGGACTGGGTCGACCTCGAGGTGCGCATCTGGTGGGTGGGCGGGGTCGCGTACGTCCAGGCCTACGATCCGGTCGCCCGCTGCGAGCGCTGGCCGGCCA
>CANLGQ010000035.1 GCA_947490265.1 Pseudomonadota bacterium
CGGATAGAGCTGAAATAGCGGCCCAGGCGGCGGCTTCGCCGCGATGATCTCCACCTCCACGCTGTCCTGGATGTAGCCTTCCCTCCCCGCCTTGATCTGCTGCCGCCCGTCCACCGGAGTCAGATGGTAGTTCCCCTCCGGGTCGGTGAGCGGCCGCTCCGTCTGGCCCACCATCATCACGGTGGCACCCTCGATCGGATTCCCCCAGACGTCTACCACCTTCCCGTCCAGCATCGGCGGGGTGCCGCAGGCGAGGATCCATAGGGCGGCGGGGAGCATCACGGAGACCTCTTGCGCGCGGACTATAGCGGGTCTGTCACCGGTTGTCCGGCCTTGGGAACCAGTGATCGAGCGCGCCCGAATCGAGCTCCGCGAGCGCATGCTCGACGAAGTCCCGGTACGACAGCCAGGCATGCAGCGCCGCGGCCTGTTGAGCGCGCGGTTCTTGCCGGATCTGCTCCAGTCGAACCGGGATCTCCCGCTCGCTTGCCCAGTCCCGACACCGAACCAGGAACGCCCGCACGACCGCGACCTGGTCCTCGACCGGAAGATCAGACACGCCGGGCCGCGCTCGGGAGCAGCCGGGACAGGGCCCCCCGGATCGGGTCGAGGCTGAACCAGCCCACCGACGCAAACGACTCCACGAGGGAGTAGCCGGTTCGGGTCAACGCGAGCAGCCCGTGGAGCCGCTCGAGCATGAACAGGATCTCCGGATCCCCAGGGCTATCGACCAGCGCTTCCTCGAGCACCGCCACCGCAGCCTCGAAGCGCTGTACGGCGCGGGCAACCAAGCGGAGCTCCCGATCGCGGACGATCCGCCGCACGAGCTCCCAGACGTCGGTCTCGGCCTGATAATGTTTGCGGCGATCGGGCGGCAGGGGCGCCCGCTCGACAATGCCCCACTGGAGCATCTCGCTCACGGCCATGCTGACCGCGCCAGACGACAAGCCCGTTCGATCCCCGATCTCATCCGCCGACATGGGCCGACGCGACAGGTAGAGGAGGGTCCAGATCCGACCCATGGAGCCCTTGAAGCCCCAGAAACCGATGAGCTCGGCCATCGTCTCGCCGGCCAGGTCGACCGCTTGCTGCCGCGGATCGGGCGTGCTCGACATCTCGCCTCCCGGCCGTTCCATGCTGCTCTATGACACGCCGTTCGGTCGGGTGCCTCATTGTCTTCAAAATTCTTTGAAGTCAGTGAGGAACGGGATACGAGACCGCCATCCAGGAGCGGGCCATGGAGACCACGATCAGTCACCCGACCTATGGGACGCGCAGCGCGCCAGCGGGCGTGGCTGCCGGTTCCCCCCTCACCCGAATCCACGGCCCGGCGGCCGCATTGGCGCTCGTCCACGACGAGTTGGACGCGGCCGAGCAAGCGCTGCGCGGCCTGCTCCACACTGACGTCGCGGCTGTGCCGGCAGTCGGCGGATACCTGGCGTCGGCGGGGGGCAAGCGCCTTCGCCCGGCACTCACCGCGCTCGGGTGTCTCGCGGCGGGCTTCGATCGCCCGAGGACCCGGCTCCTGTGCGTGGGCGAGCTGATCCACCTCGGCAGCCTGCTGCACGACGACGTGGTCGACGAGGGCGGCATGCGTCGCGGAAAGCCAGCGGCACACCGTGTCTTCGGCAATGCAGTCACGGTACTGACCGGCGACTTCTGCCTCGCCCGGGCCGTTTTGCTGGCGGCGGAGGAGGGTGGGCACGACGCGGTGACGGCGCTGGCCCGCGCGGTCACCGAGATGGCCGAGGGCGAGGTGCTCCAGCTGGGCCACTGCGGTGACCTGAGCACGACCCGCGCTGAGTACCTCGACATCGTCAACCGCAAGTCCGCAGCCTTGATCGCGTGGTGTGTCGCTGCGGGCGCCCTCGCGCAAGGGGACCATCCGACCGCACGGGCCCTGGAGCGATTCGGCCGCGGAGCCGGGGTGGCGTTCCAGATCTCCGACGACACGCTCGATTACAGCCTCGAAACCGGAAAGACAATGGGGGCCGACCTCCGGGAGCGCAAGATCACCCTGCCGCTGCTCTTCGCGCTCAGCACCGACAGCGAGTTGGCCGCCGAGCTGGCCGACGGCCCCCCCGCCGCCGAGCGGATCCCCGCGTTGGCGGACCGGGTGAGGCGGAGCGGCGCACTCGATTTGGCGCGTGCCGAGGCCCGCGCGCGGGCAGAGGAGGCGGTGTCGGCGCTCGACCCCTTGCCGCCCAGCCTGGGCCGCGACGCGCTGGCCGAACTGGGCCGCTACCTCGCCGACCGCGCATCATGACGCGGCGGATCGCCATCGGGATCAGCGGCGCGTCGGGCGCGCCCTATGCCGCCCGCCTCCTCGACTTCCTCCGCGCCGAGGCCGCTGGCCTCGACCTCGAGCCGCACCTCGTGTTCAGCAAGTACGGCCGCCTCGTTTGGCACGACGAAGTCGGCCGCGACCCGAGTGAATACGGCTTTCCGGTCTACGGCGCGGGCGACATGACGGCCCCGCCGGCGTCCGGATCCGCCGGGTTCGAGGCGATGGTGGTGATCCCCTGCTCGATCGGCTGCGCCGGCCGGATCGCCCACGGGTTGTCGTCGGATCTGATCGGCCGGGCCGCCGACGTCGTGCTGAAGGAGCGGCGCCGACTTGTCCTCGTTGTCCGAGAAACTCCGCTTTCCCTGATCCACCTCCGGAATCTGACTCAGCTCGCGGAGGCGGGCGCCACGGTCCTCCCGGCCAGCCCGTCGTTCTACAGCGCGCCCGCGACCTTCGACGCGCTCCTCGACACGGTGATCGCCAAGGTGCTCGACGCGCTCGACATTCCGCACGACCGAATGCCAAGGTGGAACGGTGTCCTGAGCGGGTTCGGCGATCGCTCACCCGGAGGACCGTCATGACCCTTCACCTCCCCGAACCGCCGGTTCCGCCGCCGGGCCCCGTGCCGTTTGCCCAGGCGCCCGAGGCCTGGCCCGAAGCACCGCTGTCGCCCGTGGCGTGGCGGGCGGTCAAGGCCGCCGGCCTCGCGGCGATCGGCGAGCGGGTCCTCGCGCGGGAGCGGCTGGACGTGGAGGACGGAATCGCCCTCTTCCGCAACCGCGATCTCGCGGCAATCGGCGCGCTCGCGAACCACGTGCGCGAGCGGCGCCACGGCGACTGGACGTGGTTCAACCGAAACCAGCACGTCAACGCAACCAACGTCTGCGAGGCAAGCTGCATCTTCTGCAGCTTCTCCCGACTGAAGACCGGCGACCCAGCCGCGTACACCATGGCGGTCACCGAAGCCGTCGGGCGGGTTGCGGCGTTCTCCGACACGTTCCTCACCGAAGTCCACATGGTGAACGGGCTCAATCCCGACGTGCCCTTCAGCTATTACCTCGACATTCTCCGAGGTTGGAAGCGCATCCGGCCCGACGTGCACATCAAGGCATTCACTGCCGTGGAAATCCACTATTTCGCCGAAAAGTACGGCATGTCCTACCCGAGCGTTCTGGGCGCGCTGACCGCTGCCGGTCTCGGGAGCCTTCCTGGCGGCGGGGCGGAGATCTTCCACCCGCGCGCCCGCAAAAAGCTGTGCGGCGACAAGGTGGATGCCGACGGCTGGCTCGAGGTTCATCGCACGGCGCACCGGTTGGGGCTTCGCTCCAACGCCACGATGTTGTTCGGCAGCATCGAGCGGATCGACGAGCGAGTCGACCACCTCCACCGTCTGCGCGACCTCCAGGATCAGACCGGCGGCTTCCAAACCTTCATCCCCCTGAAGTACCACAACGAGAACAACCGCCTGCACAAGCTCGGCGAACCCACCGACGTGGATTGCCTGAAGACCCTGGCAGTCGCCCGGCTCTACCTGGACAACTTCGAGCACATCAAGGCCTACTGGATCATGCTCGGAATCCAGCTCGCCCAGGTCTCGCAGTGGTTTGGGGTTGATGACATCGATGGGACGGTCCGGGAAGAGCGCATCTACCACATGGCCGGCGCCAAGACGCCGCAGGAGCTGACCCGGGGCGAGCTCATGGCGTTGATCCGCCGCGCAGGCCGCATCCCCGTCGAGCGTGACACGCTGTACCACGTCGTGGCCGACACCGCGGAGGCCTCGTGATCCGCGTCGGTCTGGTCGCCTACCTGAACGCGGAGCCCCTGGTCCGCGCGCTCGATCCCGAGCGATATACCTTCGTTCCCGGGCATCCGGATGCCGTCGCGCGCGACCTCGCGCGGGGTGCGGTCGACGTGGCGCTGGTGCCGGTGGGTGCGATCTTCGGCGATCGGCTCGACGTGCGCGTCGTCCCTGGCTGGTGTATCGGCTGCGACGGACCGGTCGCCTCGGTCCTCCTCGCCGGCGAGACCGCTCCCGAGGCCTGGACCGAGGTCCTCCTCGACGGCGTGAGCCGCACGAGCGCCCTCCTCGCACGCCTGCTGATCAGCGGCCCCCTTGCCCGGCGCTTTCGGTCCGACGTCGTGATCCGCGACGTCCCACCCGGTACGGGACTCGCGGGGGCAGGGGGTACGGTCGCGGCGCTCACCATCGGCGACGCCGCGCGGGGGCTCCCGCCTCGGTTCCGCCACACCGTGGACCTCGGCACCGCCTGGCGCTCGTGGACAGGTTTGCCGTTCGTTTTTGCAGTTTGGGCCGGCCGACCCGACCTCGATCCAGGCGTTGTGGCCGACCTGCGCGCCGCTGGGGCGACCGGCACCGCGGCGATTCCCGCCCACCACCACGGCGCCGACCTGACTTACCTCTCCCAGAACATCCGGTATTCCCTGGATGATCGCGCGCTTATGGGTCTTCGGCGATTCGGGGCACTCCTCGCCGAGCGAGGCCTCGGAAGCGGTCACTTCGCCCTCTTCGGTCCTGGACGCCTCCAACCGCGCGACCCCACCGCGTCCATGCTGCTGGCCCGCCTGCTCGACGGCGCGCCGTTGAGTCTCGACGAGACGTCCCGGATCGCGGACGACGCGCCGCTGGTCGATCTGCTCGCCGCCGCCGAACTTCGCCGTTCAGCCCTCTTCGGCGACGCGCCGGTGCGATGGGGGACGGACAGCGAAGCGGTCGTCCTGGCAATCGGAGCCGGCGAGACCACGGGCGACAGGCTCCGCCAGATCGCGGCCTGGCATCTGCTGGCCCCGCCTGCGATGCGGATCGTGGCGGTTGAGGCCCAGGGACCCGTGGGCACGACCCCCAACACCGCGACCGATCAGCTCCGCTGGCAGGCCCTCGCCCGGTTGCTCGGTCCCGCGGTTCCGCTGGTCGCCGCCGAGGCGACCGAGGGGACGGGCATGGCCCAGCTCGCGCTCACGTTCGGGGCCGATACCTGGGGATCGACCTCCGACCCGATCCGCGCCGATCGCGAGATCCGCGAAGCCGGACGGTCGCCGCAGGCGATCGCGTGATCGCCCGCGCGGCCGCCACCTGGCTGCCGGGCGGCGTCGCGACCGACGTGGTGGTCGAGCACGAAGGTTCGCAGATCACCGCTGTCCGTCGGGCCACGTCTTCGGACCCACCCGCCGCCGACGGTCTGCTGATTCCAGGCACGATCAACGCCCACCTCCACCTCGAGCTCTCCGCCCTCGCCGGCCAGATCCCTGCAAATCAACGCGGTTTTCCCGACTGGGCAACTCGCCTCCAGGCCTGCCCCCGGCCGACCGAGCCCCCCCAGGAAGCAGCCGCGCGCCTGTTCGCCGCCGGCGTGGCCGCGGTCGGAGACGTGAGCAGCCGTGGCGACACCGCGGGCGTGTTGACCGCCGCGGGCCTCACCGGCGTGGTCTGGAAGGAGTTCCTCGGCTTCGACCCGTCGCGCGCCGAGGCCGCGATCGAGGCCGCGACCCAACTCGACACCGCGGACGGCGCCTTCCGGGTGCGCCCGGCGGCGCACGCGATCTTCAGCACGCCGCCGGCACTGCTAGCAGCGGCCCTCGCGAAGCGAGCGGTTCCCGCCACGATCCACCTCGCAGAAGACCCCTCAGAGGAAGAGTTTCTGGCCGGGGAGGGCGTCTGGCCCGAGATCTTGGACCAGATGGGCATCGACTGGCGGTGGTGGGCGCCGCCCGGCGGGACACCCGTAGACTACCTGGCTTCGCTCGGCCTGATCCGCTCCGATGTGCTCGTCGTACATGGGGTGTGGCTGTCGGATCGCGACCGCGCGACCCTCGCGGCGGCGGGCAGCACGGTGGTCCTCTGCCCGCGGAGCAACCTGCACATCGGCGGTCGCCTCGCCGACATTCCGGCCCTGCTCCGGGCTGGCGTGCGCCTGGCCTTCGGGACCGACAGCCTCGCCTCGTGCGACTCGCTCGACCCGCTCGACGAGATCCCGGTGGTGGCAGCGGCATTTCCACACGTCGATGCGGGTGTCTGGCTCGCGTTGGCCACCTCCCGGGGAGCCGATGCCCTGGGGCTCGCCCGCCACGGCCGGATCGCTCCCGGGGCAACCCCGGGCCTGTTGTTGCTCGAGGGGATCCGCCGACCCGAGGATCTCGCCACGCCGTCGATCCCGCGTCGCTGGTTGGCCCCTCCCCTTTCGGCTTGGGGACACGCATGCTGAGCTCGCTCGCGACCTGGTCCCGCATGATCAAGCTCTCCCACAGCATCTTTTCGATGCCTTTCGCCCTCGCCGCAGCGTTGCTCGCCTGGCGCACCGTCCCGTTCCGGTGGGTCGACCTCGGCTTGATCGTAGGCGCGGTCGTCACGGCGCGCGCGAGCGCAATGGGCTTTAATCGCCTGGCCGATGCCCGGTTTGACGCGAAAAATCCACGAACCAGCGACCGCGAGATCCCGTCCGGGGCGATCTCCCAAGCTGCTGCGTGGGCGTTCACCGGGATCGCGGCAGCCCTGTTCGTGGCGCAATCGGCGGCCCTTTCCCCCTTGGCCGGTTCCCTGTCCCCCGTTGCCCTGGCCGTCGTGTGGGGCTACAGCCTCACCAAGCGATTCACCGCCTTATGCCATATCTTCTTGGGTGCTGCCTTGGCACTGGCCCCGACCGGGGTGTGGATCGCCCTGACCGGCGGCTGGGGCGTGGTTCCCGCGATGCTCTCCCTGGCGGTCGGCACCTGGGTGGCCGGATTCGACATCATCTACAGCTGCCAGGACGCGGCGTTTGATCGGGAGCATCACTTGCGCTCCATCCCGGCGGCCCTGGGGATCCGGGGCGCGCTGGTGGTGAGCGCGGGGCTGCATCTCGTCACCGTCGCATCGCTGGCGGCGCTGCCCTGGGTGGTGGCGCTGGGCTGGCCGTGGTGGATCGGGGTCGCCGCAATGAGCACTGTCCTTTGCTGGGAGCACGCGATCGTCACCCCCGGCGACCTGTCCCGCGTAGACAAGGCGTTCTTCGATCTCAATGGCTATGTATCACTGCTCTTCCTGGCTTTCGTAGCGATCTCCTGATAAGGTGGCTTCGCTCCGTGAGGGGCCCCGGCCAGGACCGGCCGTGATGGAGGTTTTCGATGTCGAAGGTACAGAATTCCCTGGCGCTCAGCGCAGTTCTCGCTGGTTTGCTCGCTGCTTCCGCGGCCTCGGCCGGCAAGAACAAGGAACCCGCGCCCGCCCCGGCCCCGGCCCCGACGGCAGCGGCTCCGGCTCCGGCGGCCGCTACGGTCGTCGATGGGATCACCCTGCACTCCTGCAAGGGCCACAACGCCTGCAAGGGCCAGGGCGGCTGTAAGACCGACGCCAACGCCTGCGCCGGCCTGAACACCTGCAAGGGTGCGGGCGGATGCAATGTGGACGAGGCGGTCGCCAAGTCGATCGCTGCCAAGGCGGCGGCCCCAGCGGCCCCCGCGGCGCCGGCAGCCCCCGCGGCTCCTGCACCCGCCCCGGCACCCGGCCACTGAGTTGGCGGTTCGGCAGGTCTCGAAGTTCGACCTGCCGGACCTCGGTGTGGGGGTCGGCTTTCGGGTCCCCCACTATCGGCATGTGGTCGAAACCCGTCCAGAAATGGACTGGTTCGAGGTCCTTTCCGAGAACTTCATGGTGGAGGGCGGGTCACCGCTCTACCACCTCGACCACCTGTCCGCGCACTACCCGGTCGTCCCGCATGGCGTGAGCCTCTCCCTGGGCGGCGACGGTGAACCCGAGCACCTGCGGCGGCTGATCGCGCTCTGCCGCAGGGTAAACGCCCCGTGGGTGAGCGATCACCTTTGTTTCGTGGGTGCGGGCGGCGTGCAGACCCACGACCTGCTGCCCCTCCCCCGCACCCGTGCGGTTCGCGATCATGTCGTCCGACGGATCCGCGACGTAACGGATGCGATCGGGATCCCGTTCGCGGTCGAGAACCCGAGCACCTACGTCGCCCACGTCGACGACGAAATGCCCGAGTGGGCGTTTCTCGCTGAGATCGCCGAGGCCGCGGACTGTGCGATCCTGCTCGACGTGAACAACATCGTCGTGAGCGGCGTGAACCACGGGTTCGAACCTATGGACTACCTGGCGGGCATCCCGGCCGAGCGCGTCGTTCAGATCCACCTGGCCGGCCACACCACCCTGCCTTCCGGCTTTCGGATCGACACCCACGATCACCCGGTCCCGGATCCGGTCTGGGCGCTCTATGCCGCCGCGATCCGAAGGATCGGGCCGGTGAGCACGCTCGTGGAGTGGGACGACAACATCCCAACGTGGGAACGACTGGCCGAGGAAGCCGCCACGGCGCGCCGGATCCGGGCGGAGAGCCTGTCTTGACCCTCCCGGGCGATTGGCGCGAGCGCTGGGTCGACCTCGTGACCGGAAGGGGTGGCGACCCCAGCTTCCTGGCCGGGGGCCCGATCAAGGACCACGCCGAAGGGCTGGCGGTCTACCAGGAGGCCTGGCGACTCCGCCACCTCGAGGCGCTCCAGGTCGAGACGCCCGGTCTCACCGCCCTCGTCGGGGATCGAATGCCCGCCCTCGCCGCGGCCTACTTCGCAGTGCATCCCTCGCGTTCGTGGACGCTCGACCGGGTCGCCGACCGCCTTGCGGACTGGTTGGCCGCGCAAGGCGAGCCGCCGGAAGTCGTCGAGATGGCGCGACTCGACCACCGCGTGATGCGCAGCTTTTCGGCTGGAGAATTGCCACCCGTCATGCTCGGGGAGGACCTCGGGTCGCTCGCGCTGCAGCCCCACGCGGCGCTGCTCCATCCCACGACCGACGTCCATCAGTTTCGTACCGCGGTCATTGCCGGCTCCGATCGGCCCCCCATCGCGGCCCGCCCCGTCTGGCTCGCGATCTGGAGGGCCGGGCGCACCGTTCAGACCATGGAGATCCCGCCGGCCACCTGGGCGATCCTCTCCGGCCTCGAAGCGGGACTCGGCCTCGCGGGCGCGCTCGAACAGGCCTTCGCCTCCGGCCACCTGCAACCGGACACCCTCGACGACCAGGTCGCCGCTGCGTTCGAGCTCGCGGCAACCCACGGAATGATCGGCTCAGAATCGTAATTCCCAGTAGACTTCCGTGCGGCTCTCATAGTCCCCGAGGCCCGCCCTCAGCACCACGTGCGGGAGCAGGGTCCACTCGACGTCGAACGCGATCTGGTTCTCGTCCACCGCTGCGGCCTTGAAAAAGGACTCGGCGTAGATCCGCTGAGAGACCGGAAGGCCCACCTTGACCGACCCGTCCGGGCCGATCGAAACGCTTCCCAGATTCGCGCCCGACAGCACGCTGTTGAGGAACAGCCCGGTGAGGGCCTGAGCCGCCGCTGCGCCTTGGTCCGTGGTCAGGTCCTCGGGGGGAACGCCGGTGATCAACACGGTGAAGATGGCCGTCTCATCCTGCAGATCCTCGCTGCTGAAGGCGACTTCGGGGGCGCTCGGCGTCCCGGTGACGTGGGCATCGACCGTGGCGCCCGGGACCGCCATCTGAGCGCGGATCTCCAGGTTGGGCTCGTAGGGATCGCCACCCGTAAAGGCGATGGTACCCGACTCCAGGTCGAATTGACTCCGGAGAATGCGGAGTTCCCCCTCGAGCAGGTCCACCTCGCCGACGACCGAGGGCACGCCGCGGTCGTGCTTCACGTTCGCCGTACCCCCGAGGCGCGCGCTCAGGTCCATGCGCCCGATCGCCGCCCCCAGGGCGCCGAAGTCGTCGCTGAATGGCAGCGACCAGCTCAGGTCGAGGTTTCGATTCAGATCCACGTTCACGTCGAACGACACGTCCTGGAAGGACGACGACGGCCCGTCGTCCCTGGGCGTGGAAGCCGGCACGTCGCTCCGGGCGATGGTGATTCGCGGATCCAGGGTGAGCGGCGCCGAATCCACGAACGTGGCGGCGTCCAACATCAAGCGGCCGGTGTGCAGCGCGATGTCCCCGCGAACGCGAGGGTCCGACCAGCGACCGGACACGAACATCTCCCCTTCCAGGCGAAGAAGGGCGTCGGGGAGGGCGGCGACCCAGGCGCCGTTCTCCAGCCGGAGCATCGCGGAGAGGGCGTCGGGGGCGCCATGGTCGAGTTGGAGGCTCCCGCGCACGCTCATGCGCGAGCTCTCGTCGGTCTCCCCGATCTTGTCTTCCCCCTTGGGCCGCTGGAGCGGTTCGGTCTTTGTGGAGAGCTCGAACGTCACGGTGCGATCGAAGGACGCGATGTCGAGGTCGACGTCGTCGAAGCGCAGGCCGAGCGGTTTGTATTCGAAGGTGCCGTTCGCCAAGTGCCCCGCGAGCACGGGGTCCGGATTGTCCGGTGGGCCGGTCACGGAACCGTTGAGAACGACCAGTCCCTTCGCCCCGCGCACGCCGGGCGTGAAGGCGCCCACGAGCCCGAGCGGCACGCCGGGGCCCCCTACCGTCAGATCGAGCGCGCCGGTGGCCCACTCCTCGAACGGACGTCGAAAGTCCGGTGCGAGGGGCAGAATCCCCGCCACGCTCAAGCCGCCGTGCTTCGGGAAGGTGACCTCGAGGTCGGCCCGATAGCCTTCCGGGACCGGCTGGACACTCAGGTAGGCGCCTTCCAACTTCTGGTGCCCGACGACCGGATCGAGCCACTGAACCGCGCCGTCGAGGACCGGCGCCCACGGCGATCCTCGGATCACCGCCCCGCCGAGCAGCGACCCGCGAAGCCGCACCGGGGATCCGCTGGAGGCGACCAGGCGTTCGACCGGCAGTCCCGACAGGCCGACCTTCAGGTCGAGATCGTCGAGGTACAGGGAATAGTCCGCGAGATCGGGCTCCGGGCCGGCCTCCAGGGCCCACCCGAACAGCCGGCCGAGCTCGGTCGCGCCCCCGCCGCGGATCGACGCCACCGGGGTCAGACCATCCAGCGCCTCGATCTGCACCGTTGCGCGACCCGCGTCGCGCGTCAGGTCGAACTCGACACGACCGGACTGCTCCCAGCCGACAACGGGCAGTTCCGCGATCCCAGCAAGGCGAAGCACCGGATCGCCCAACCGCCCGTGCACGGCCAGCCGCGCCGAGGCCCTCCCGGGCGGAAGCGAGGCGAGGGCGGGTGCCACCTGGCCGAGCCGGGCGAGCTCGCCCGGCCTCAGATCCACCTGGAGGTCGACCGCTCCCTTCGGATCGAGACCCACGGTGGCCAGATCGAGGGAAACCGGCAGGGAGCCCGACACCTCGGCCAGCGGAGCGCCCGCCACCCCGGTGGAGAGATCCAGCCGGAGGGCCCCGGCCTCGGCGGCAAAGTCCCCACCGACGTCCAGCCAGCGGAGGTCCTCCCCCCACCAGACCCCTCGCGCCGCCAGCTCGCCCTGAATCACCGCGGCCGAGGCCTCTCCGGAGAAGCGGGCGCCGAGATCGAGCACCCCGGCGAGGCCGGCAAATCGATCCGGAAAGAGCTCGGCCAACGTATCCAGTTGGAAACGGCGGAGTCCGACCCGCCCAGCGAGCTTCCCCGAGCGAACGAGGTCGCCTTCGACCTCGATCTCGCCGAGACTCCCGGTCAACTTCAGGTTTGCGTCCCGCACGCCACCGTCGGCGACGCGAAACCGGGCGCCCGGGGCCGCGATCCAGGTGGCCCTCGGAGTCGGGGACAGGTTGAGGGTGTCGAACGCGATTTCACCACTGGTAGGCCGATATTCGCCGATGGCCCGCCAGGCGTCGCGCCGCCCGTCGGCGAGGGCGACATCGAACGCGACCCGATCCGGATCCATCGCGACCGCGACAAGCCCGCCGGCGCCGGGGAAGCCCCCCAGGTCGTAGCCGCCGACCCGCACCCGCGCCGTCGCCCGCACGGCCCCACCCAGCGCCGCAGTCCAGTCCGCCTCTGCGGCGCGCGCCACGAAGACGCCCGGCACCTGCGCCCCCACGGCCCGGGTCGATCCGGATACGCTCGTTTTCCCCGGCTCCACGCGGAAGCTGACGTTCGGCGTGCTCGAGCGGTCCACGACCACCCCATAGGCCGAGCCGCCCAGGGTGCGGACCGAAGCGGTCCCCGAGGTCACGCCCTCGGCGGTGGCGGCTTCGAATCGCGCACTGAGACGGTCGAAGGTCACCTCGGACCCGAACCGAAAGGGCGCCCACTCCACCGCACCCGCCACCGTGAGTGGCGAGCCGGCGCTGTCGAGATCCCCGGTGACTCGCGCGTCGAGCGCGCCGGAGGTCCCGAGCCCCGCGATCCCGAGGGCGGCCAGCCGCTCGGGGGCGAGGGTGCCGGTCAGCGACAGATCGATCAGTCCGTCCACGAGGTCGACTTCGCCGCCCCCGGCCAACGTGCCGACGATCCCGTCTACCGTCGCCTGCCGGATCGTCACCTTCCCGTCCGCGACCCCGAGGTCCGCGGTCAGGGCGTCGAGCGGGAGCGTACCCAGAACGAGCGGTCCCCCTGAAAAGACCACACTCCCCTTCACGTCGCCCGGCCACTGCGCGCCGTGCCCGTCAAACCGCGCCGTGCCGTTCAGGAGGACCGGGCCCGCTGCCGGCACGGCGCTCGCCAGCTGGAGCGCAGCCAGCTCGAGCTCCCCCCTCCAGCCGATCGGCCTCGCGTCCAGATCCAGGACCGCATGGCCGCTCAACGCGCCGCCCGCTCCGGTCGGGTCGGTCAGCCCGGCGTCGACCCGCACCCGGTTCCACGGCCCCGCGGCCACGACCCCACCCGTCCAGCTCCCCGCGATTCCCGGTGCTCCAACCAGGGGATCGAGCCGGCCGAGGTCGAGCGTGGGGAGATCGACCGCGAGCGTGAGCGCCGGCCCCACCCCTCCGTTGACCCGCGCTACCGTACCCGGGAGCGCGACCTCGAGGTCGTCGAACCAGACCGATCCGGCACCGGTCCAGACCCTCCCGGTCGCGGTGAACGAACCCGGTCCGGGCGCGACCAGCACGCCGCCGAGCGCCAGATCGTCGAGGACAAAGGTCGTGCCGTGCCCGCTGACCCGGCCGCGGGCCGCGAGCCCGCTGGCGGAGAACCGCGCGACCCCATCGGCGCCGTGGACGACCACACTCAGCCCGTCGATCCCCACCGAGGCGTCGCGGACCAGCACCGGGAACCCGCTTCCGGGCGTCCGGTCGTTCGGGTCTGCGCCGAACATCCTCGCCAGCTCGAGCTGTCCTTCCGGCAGGATCCGAAGATCGAGTTCGACGTCCTCGACCCGCAAAGACACCCCGTCGAGCGTGCGCCGCACCAGCCCCAAGGGGGAGAAGTCGAGCGCCAAGCGCCCGACCCGAGCCACGACGACGCCGTCGCTGGCCACGACCGCGAGTCCGTCCACCCGCCACCGCCCCCACAGATCGGTGCGAACAGCGCCAATCGACACCTCGCCATCCACGATCGCCGCATCGAGCGCGGTCTCGGCCCGCGCGGCGATCCAGTCGTTTCCGGCAGCGGTCCGCAGGAAAACAAGCAGGCCCGCCGCACCGCCGGCGGCGACGATGGCAAGGCTGCCGAGGGTGCCGGCGAGCACGAACCCGACCCGCGCGCGGCGTGTTGGCCGTCCCGGCATGTCAGAACGCCTCGCCGATCGCCAGAAAGACCAGCACGGCCACCGGGGCGGGGCGCGTGTCGCCGAAGAGCGAGAACAGGTCGAAGTAGCGCGGTTCGACGTCGGCCGCGTCGCAGCCCAGCACCTCAGCCGGCCCCTCATCCTCTGGGTACAGCTTGCGAAAGGCCACGTCGAAGCGGATCGGACCGACGGGCGACCGGTACCGGCTCCCGACCCCGACATCCCACCGGACGTCGGACAGGCCGGTGTGACGCACCGTCTCGGCCAACCAGCCCGCCTCCGCGAACGTGACGAAGCTGACGCCGTACAACCAGTCATAGCGGAGTTCTATCGAGCTATCCAAGGCCGCTTGGCCACCACGCGGCAGGTGGTAGTGGGTCACCTCTTGATGCAGCCCACCCGACGCGAGCTCCCCGAGCGCGTTCCCGATCCCCCCAGCCGACGTGTGGCCGCCGGGCGGGTAGGTGCAGAGCGTGTCGTAGGGTCCCACCTGGTTTGTGCGGAAGCCGCGAAGGGAGTTGCTCCCCCCAAGAAACGCGAGTTCCGGATAGGGCAGCGCGCGGCCCTCGAGGGGGAGGAGATACCGCCCGTGCAGCCGGACTGCCCCGAACAGGGGAAGATCACCGGCAATCGCCCCGAGTGGGCGATAGAACCGGGCTTCGGCGTCAGCCAGGAGGAACGCGTAGCCATCCTCGCGCAGGGGGAACACCTCACGGGTCAACAGCGCCGCATACCGACCTCGGGTCGTGAACAGCGGATCATCGCGATCGTCCGCTATGATCTGCTGGTCGAACGCGGTCAGCGTGTACGGGTTGGTAAAGCTCTTGCCGAACAGGGCGCGGGCAAACTGAAGGAAGTCCTCGCTGTCGTCGATCAGATACCGATACAGCTCGTAGTGTGGGCCAAACCGGGTGATCAGCCCCGGCCGCGGCTTGAAGACGAGCGCCAGATCCGCTTCCGGATTGTCGTACAGCCACAACCCGGCCTGCTCGTCGCGCCGATAGCGCCCACCGGCTTCAATCGCCCATCGGGGCCCGGCAAGGCGGGGATAGGTCACCGCAAGCGAGAGGTCGGCGGTCGGAACCGGGGCGCCGACCCCCACGAACTCGTCGTACGGGTAGGTCAACCCAAGGGTGGCGTTGACCTCGAGGCGGACCATCTCGCCGAAAAGATTCGGATGGAGAAACCGAGTGGACACCTGCGGATTCACCTCCACGCCGTCAAAGGCGA
Organism: Pseudomonadota bacterium; assembly: GCA_947490265.1. Lineage (GTDB taxonomy): Bacteria > Myxococcota_A > UBA796 > UBA796 > CANLGQ01. The sequence continues at coordinate 15,044 of CANLGQ010000035.1, forward strand.
ACCCGCCCCCGAGCCGCAAGGTGCGGTACTTCGACTCGGTCACTCGGATGGTCACCGGTACGGCCGGCTCCGCCGGATCGGACAGGTTCGGCTCGATCGACACCACGGAAAAGGTGCCCAGGCCGAAGAGCTGGCGCTGAGTCCGGTCGAGTCGGGTTCGACTATAGACGCCCCCCTCCTCGAAGGCGAGATTGTCTCGAATGTATTTCTCCTTTACCTTGTGGTTCCCCTCGACGGTGATCGCCCCGAACTGGCTCCGGATCCCCGGCTCGACGACAAACTCCACGTCGGCGACGCGCCGCTCGGCATGAGCGGAGATCTGACTGGAGACGGCGGCATAGGCGTGGGAATTGTTCCGTAAGTTCGCAAGGATCTCGGCCTCGGCGAGGTCGATGGTCGCGAGGTCGAACTGCACGCCCGTCTCGAGGCCGTGGTGTCTCAGCGCGGAGGCGCCAAAGCTCGCTATCCCCTTGTCCAAACCCGCGGTGGTCACACTTCCCAGCAGCGTCGGCGGCCCGCGATCGACGAACCCGATGGCGTCGACCACGGCGGCCCGCCTCCGGCCCCCGCGCCGAACCTCGCGCAGCTGCCAACCGAGGACCCGGGCGTCGAACCACCCGTGGTGGGCGTACCACATCTCGAGGCGCCAAGCGTCGCGGGCGAGGGCCTCCTCCCGGAGCACGCGCGGCTCGACGATGTAGAGCAGCGGCCAGATCGACAGCCCGAACGCGGTGTTCTGCTGCTGCATCTGGGCACGCAGCTGGTAGTCGTTGTTGCCCGACCCCACCCCGCCGTTGCCCGCGAAGTGGGTGCTCCGCAAGATCCGCCCCTGCACCTCCCGACGGGCAGGGGTGCAGGCGGAGAGCAGGCACAGCAGGCAGGCGAAAACCCGGAGCGTCACGCGCCCCAGATAATCCCCTGGAGGGCCCGGAGGCCCCTTTGCCCCGAACGATCTAGAAGCTGCCCTTCACGCCGGCGCGGAGCGAGCGGGGGGACTGCCGGTAGAGCACCTTGCCGAAGCTCTCGTTGTCATTCTCGTAGTAGCCGATCGGCGTCTGGGCATCGGGGAGGTTGAACAGGTCGACGCTCACCTCGAGACTCCGGTCGTTCTTGAAGTCGAGGGAGTGGGCGATCTTGAAGTCCACGTAGTGCGCCGCCGGCATGAACCGGCTCCCGCGTCCCTCGGGGAAGCCGAAGTAATCGCCATATAGGGGAACATAACCACGCTTCTGCCAAGCATGGCCCGAGTCGAACTCGTAAACCACTCCGGCGGTGGTGCCCCACGGCATGGTGTAGGAGCCGTTCACCTTGACTTGGTGGAAGCTGTGGTACGGCAGGTAGCCGTAGTAGCCCGCGTCGTCGTAGACGGTGCCGAGCCCGGCCAGACCGTCGTTGAGCCACCCGTAGCCATTGTCGTAGAAGAAGGCGCGGGTCTCCAGGTCGTTGATGTCGTCGAGGTAGACACCGACCTCGTTCCCATTGGAGCCCGAGGAGCCGCCGGTGGCCAGTTCGAATTGGCCGGGGTTGGTGCCGAGCGACTCGGAGAGCGTGTAGCTGGCGAGCGCCTGCCACACCTCGTCGTACTTGCGCTCGAGGGTGAATTCCAACGCCCGATAGACGCGCTCCTTCTCGGGCACGTTGGCGATGACCCAGGTATCGAGCGTGATGTCGACGTCTTCGGGGATGTTCTTGGTCTCGGAGTAGATGCCGCGGATACCCACGGCGAGCAGGGGAAGGACCTCTCGCTCGAAACCCACGACGATCTTGTCGGAATGGTACGGCTTGAGGCCGTCGCCACAGACTTTGTCGGCCTTCGCGCGCTCGGCGTCGACGTAGTCCTGAGCCGTCGGGTCGGCATCGAGGATCCCGTTGAAGTAGTCGTTGAGACTCTTCTCCGTGCAGTACACCAAGGGATCCTGGACGGAGTCCTGCGAGTACGTGTTGACGAAATTGCCGGTTCCATCGTTCTCGTACAGGGCATAGTTGGAGCTGGACCGGGTGTCGGCCCACGCCGCGAAGTCGTTCCCCGCGATGTCGTAATACCGGCCCGCATTCACACTAAACAGCGTCTTGCTGTCCCCGGTGACATCCCACGCCATCCCCAATCGCGGCGCCGGCATGATCCCAGTAAAGGCGAGTTCACCGCCGGGATCGTCTGGAGTGTCCTCATTTTTAGTCCCGTAGAGCGACTCGGTGTCGACGCGAACGCCCACGTTGAAGGTCAAGGTCTCGATCGGCCGCCAGTCATCTTGCAGGAAGGTACCCGTCGTGATGCCGGTGTGGCCGATGGCCGGGTTGGCGGTGCGCTCGGTATAGTTCAAGCAATCTGACGGATCGGTGGCCGGATCGGTGCAGGGAAAGCCCGCATCGGGCGCCGCCGTGTAACTCACCCCGTCGCCCGGGCCGGTGAACACCAGCTCCCGCGACTCGGTGAGGTAGAACGCCTCGGTGCCGAACTTGATCTTGTGCTCGCCGCCAAAACCCTTGGCGAGGCGCGTGACCTTCAGCGAGCCACCGGACCGCCAGCGACTGTTGTAGTCGAAGTCGGAGTGGTTGTTGTAGTAGATGCCGGTCTCGGCGTCGAAGATCTGCGGTGCGTCCTCGTCGCCTGACGCCGGGACCACATCGATGTTGATGGTGTTGGTCGCGAGCTTGAACTCGACCTCGCCCTTCGCATCGGGCCGATACCGGGTCGTGAGGATCTGGCTCATCCCCCAGTCCCGGCGATCCGACGTCGCCGACTCGTCGACCAACGCGTCGGCGTTGGCATTGTTCGAGACACTGAGGTCACCGCCCGCCTGGTAGGCGAACGAGAGATCCGGCGTGGCGAACCAGGTGAATTTCAGGAATCCCGCCGGGGTGATCGAGTTCGTGGCGTATTCCACCCCCTCGGTCACCGCATCGGCCGCGCTCAGATCGAGCGATCCGAAGTACCAGAGTTTCTCCTTGACGATCGGCCCACCGAGGGTCAGGGACACTTCGTGGTTCAGGAACTCTCGCTTGTCGGTCGCGACCTCTTCCCCCGTCTCGGTGTCGAGGAGCAGGTAGGTTCCGCCGGTGGCCGGAGTCGAGAGGTAATAGGCGGCCGATCCGTGATGCTCGTCGCCCCCATCCTTGGTCTCCACGTTCACCAGCATGCCAGTGAACTCACCGAACTCGGCCGGTGCCCCGTCGGTGTAGATCTGCATGCTCTGGATCGCGTCGAAGTTGACGTTGGCGCCAAACGTCTTGGTGGCCGGATCGCGCGTGGAGATCCCGTCTACGAAGTAGTTGTTGCCGTAGCTTCCCTCACCGCGCACCGACGGGTTCCCGCTCCCCCCGCCGCCGTCTTGAGTATCGACCCGGCCGTACACGCCGGGGATCATGTTGACCGCGTCTTGATAGCTGCGACCGGTCGGGAGGTTCGCGAGCTGCTCAGCCGTGAGCTCGGTGCTGATCGCCGAGCGCGTGGTGTCGATGACCGGTAGCGCCGCCTCGACGACGATCTCCACCGCCGCGCCCGCAGCGGCGAGCACCACCGGGATGAACGCCGACTCGTCGAGTCGCACCGTCACCGTAATCTGGGTCGCCTTGAACCCGCCCATCTCCGCGGTGAGCGTATGGCGGCCCGTGGGCAGGCCGAGGAGGGAGAAGCGCCCCTCGTCGTCGGTGACCGCTTCGACGCTACCGGCGATGGACGCGCCTTCTACGCGGATCTTGGCATTCGGAACGGGCAGCCCGTCTTGATCCTCGACCTGACCCCGGAGGTCGCCGGTCTCGGCGGCCTCGGCCACCCCGGAGACGAGTACGATGAGCGGAACCAAGCCGAACATCAGGCGGTCGATCATGAGCCACCTCCATACGTGAGGTAGAGGGGCAGATCGCAGTAGTAGTACCCCGTGTCGGCGGAGTCGCAGAGCTCGGCGCCGTAGAGCACGGTGCCTGCCCCGTCGGTGACCAGCATCACGTAGGTGCCGACCGGCAGGTCAGGCGCGGCAAACGAGGCGATCGCGGTGGAGCAGGCGAGCTCGAGCGGCACCGAGGCGAGCGTCGTGGCGATATCGTCGGGCGAGACGAGTTCCACGGTCATGCCCGCCGAGAATCCGCACCCGACCAGGCTCACGGTGTCCCCGCTCGCTGCGGCGTCGGTAGACGCGTAGTCGACGTTGGGGCTTCCCGGGCAAGCGACGTAGTAGAAGGCGTTCTTGACCGTAGCCGACTCCCCGTCGCCGTTGATCACCTCGAGGTCCGAGAAACCGACTTCGCCCGGCGGGGTCACCGCGGTGAACTTGAAGCCGACGTCGAGCGGGAACTCGTTGGGATCGGGAAACGCGATGCCGGTGAGCGGCGCGCCGTCGATGGCACCGCCCACGCCCTCGTCGAACCCACGACCGGTGACGGTGACATCGGTGCAGCCATCGGCCCACCCGTACGTCGGCCGGATCGAGACGCCATCGAAGCCTGCGTCGCCACAGCTCAGTAACAACACAGGGAAAATCGAACGCCACATGTCAAGCACCCCCAGCGGGTCAGGTTCGAGCAGCGGTTATTAACACAACGGGTCCTCGGACGTCACGGAAACGCGACCCGTCCGTGACATCTGCGGCGGAACGGAGCACCCTCTCGGCGAGGCGACAAGGCGGCGAATGGGAGGCTTGGCGGGCGCGATCGCTTGGGGCGAGCGGGCCGAAATCGATGTTGTTCGCAGGATGATCGCCGAGCTGGCCCATCGGGGGCCGGATGGATCGGGCGAATGGGCCAGCGGCCCCGCGGCGATCGCCCACCGCCTGCGCAAGGTCGCTCCGACCCGTTCAATGCAGCCGCTGGTCACCGAGACGGCGATCATCTCCCTCGATGGGTGGATCTACGACCACGAGGACGTGATCCGGCGCGCGGCGGCCGCGCTGGGCGAGTCGGCGCCCAAGGGACTCCCCGACCCCTGGGCCTTGGCCTGGGGCTGGAGGGCGTGGGGAAGCCGGGTCGCCGAGGAGATCGACGGCGAATTCGCGGCCGCCCTCTGGGACGTGCGGACCGAGCGGCTCGTCCTGGTCCGCGATCGGCTCGGCGTTCGCCCCATGTATTGGGCCCGCCACGGGCGCCGGATGGTGTTCGCCAGCGAGCTCGGAGCGCTGCTGGCCTCAGGCTGGGTGAGCCGCGAGCTCGCCCGCGACCACCTCGCGGAGTGGCTCGAGTTCGGCTTCGTTCACGCCCCCCGCACCTTGCTCGGCGCAGTGAGCCAGGTGGAGCCCGCCCACGTGCTCGAAGCCGATAGCGCCGGGGTGCGCACCCGGCCCTACTGGCGGATCCGGTGGCCGAACCCCTGGGAAGCTCGACCGGCCGACGTCGCCGAGATCGACGGGTTGCAAGCCGCGGTGGACCGGGCGGTCGGCCGGCGCGTAGACCCGGGAGCGGCCACCGGCCTCTACCTGTCCGGCGGCCTCGGCTCGACCGCCATCGCGGTCGCCGCGCGCGAGCGATTCCTGACGGTCCCCACTTTCACCGCGACGTTCGCCGACGATCCCAACCCCGAGTCCCCATTCGCCGGGCGGATCGCGCGCCTGCTCGGACTCGAGAACCACGAGATCGTGATCGGCAGCGCCGACCTCGCCGCGGCGTTCGACCCCGCGGTCAAGGCACTCGGCCATCCCATCGGTCACCCTTCGGTTCTCGTCCAGTTGATCCTCGCGCGCGCCGCCCGCGAGCGGGTGCGCGTCGTGCTCTCGGGCGACGGAGGCGACGAACTCTTCGGGAGCCGAGCGCTCGATCCGCTGGCGCGCGGCCTCGGCATCGCCCGAGCCATTTCGCGCCTGCCCGCGCCCCTTCGCCGCGCAGCGTCCCGAACCCAGTGGGGCCGCTTCTCGGGTCCACTCCCCGGGTGGATCAGCCAGCTCGGCCTCGCGGGCCAGGGGCTCTTCACCGCCGCCGAACGCGTCGAACTCCTGCGCGACCGCGACCTCGGTCGGGCCGAGGTCCTGGGCCGGGTGCTCACCCCGTTACTCGCGATCGATCAGACCGATCCGGTGAACGCCGTCCTCGCCGTGCTCTTGCGCTCGACCCTCGCTGAGTCGACCCTCACCCGCGCCGATCGCACTGCGGCGGCGAGCGGCCTCGACGTCCGGTTTCCCCTGCTCGATCGCGAGGTCGTCGAGCGGGCGGCTGCCCTGTCCGGTCGAGCGAAGGTCCGCCGAGCCGGCTGGACGCTCCACACCCGCTGGCCGCTCAGGGCCCTCGTGTCGGGCGCCATCCCCCAGTCCCTCGCCAACCGACCGAAGCGGGGGATGCCGGTGCCCTTCGATGGTTGGCTGGGAAGCACCGGGCGGCTGTTCTTGGAGGACCGCTTCGCCCGCCTGCGCCGCGATCCCCACCAACTTTGGCAGCCGGCCCGGCTCGACCTGCTCCGCTCGCAGGTCGGCACCCATCCCCGCGCCGGGCGGCAGCTGTGGGCGCTGCTCCTGCTGCACGCGTGGTTGGAGCAGCTGGGTTAGCGGTGGCCAGGAGCCCCGTGTCGTACCTCGCGATCGCTCGAAAATACCGCCCGTCGACCTTCGAACAGATGGTCGGGCAGAACCATGTCACCCGGACGCTCGCGAACGCGATCCGATCCGGGCGGATCCACCATGCGTATTTGTTCTGCGGGGCCCGAGGCGTGGGCAAGACCACCGCTGCCCGCGCGCTCGCCCGCTCCCTCAACTGTGCGCGGGGGCCGACCCCCGAACCCTGCGGCGAATGCCCGTCTTGTCGCGATGTCTTGGCCGGCTCCAGCCCCGACCTGATGGAGATCGACGGCGCTTCGAACAACAGCGTCGACGACATCCGCGCCCTGCGGGACACCGTCGGGTACGCCCCCACTTCCGGAAAATACCGGATCTACCTTATCGACGAAGTCCACATGCTCAGCAAGCCGGCGTTCAACGCCCTGCTGAAGACGCTGGAGGAGCCGCCCGCCCACGTCGTGTTCATCTTCGCCACAACCGAAGCCGCCAAGATCCCCGATACCATCCTGTCGCGCGTCCAGCGCTTCGATTTCAAGCGCATCGCCGAGACTGGGGTCGTCGAGCGCCTGGCCGAGATCGCAGTTCGCGAGAATGTCCGGATCCAGGAGTCCGGACTCCGCATGATCGCCAGGGCCGGAGAGGGCTCGATGCGCGACGCCCAGTCCCTGCTCGACAAGGTGATCGCCTTCTCTCCCGTGGGCGTCGCGATCGACGATCGGACGATCGCGGAGACGCTCGGCTTGGTGGATCGCGCGTTGCTGCACCGCCTGTTCGAGGCCCTGGTCGCGGGCGATGCCGCCGCGGCCCTCGACTCTGTCGCCAGCGCCTATCACTGGGGCCACGAGCTGACCCAGCTCACCGAGGAGCTGCTCGAGATCGTCCGCCACGCCACGTTCGTGCGGATGGGTGCCGCGCTCGAGACCCACGTCGACCTCGCCGCGGAGGAGGTCCAACGCCTGCGCGACGCGGTCGCCGGCACCGACGCGGAGGCGCTCGGTCGCCTCTTTGCTGCCCTGGTGGATCTGCACGATCAGGTCGCTCGCGCCCCCCGACCGCGCGCCGTGCTGGAGATGGGGATCGCGCGACTGGTAGATCACAAGCCCACCACCCAACTCTCGGGGTTCGTCGGGCGGCTCGAGTCGCTGGAGCGGCGCCTGCGCCAGGCGAACCCGGCGCCCGCCCGCGCGCCGTCCCATCAGGCCCCCCGACCGCCCACGGCTCGCGAGCCCGCCAGCCCCCGTCGCGCGTCCAAGGTCGAGGATCCGCCCCCCGACGAGCACCCTCGCCCGCCGGTCGCGCCGGCACCCGAACCGCTCCCCGCCGTTCCAGCGGAGACCCCCATCGCCGGCTGGGCCGTGTTCTCGGCCGCAATTGCCAAGATCGGGGGGCTCGCCACCGCGCTCCTCCAGGGGGA
>CANLGQ010000036.1 GCA_947490265.1 Pseudomonadota bacterium
GCCAGCCGAGCACTTCGGCGGCTCGGCGGGGGTCGCCGCAGAACCGGCTGACGTCGAACGTGCGCGGCGTGCCCGGGGCGAGCGCGCCGGCGCCCACCGCCGCCACCACCCGCTCCGCCAGCGATCCGAGCGACGTCGCCACGCCGGTGACCAGCTGCACGATGGGGGGGGAGCCGCCACCCTCCAGCCGTCGAATCAGCAGGAGGAGCCCGCGGATCGCGTCGTCCCGATGCACGAAGTCGAAGGCGTGATCCCAGCCCTCCACCGTCAGGGTGCCACCGTCCAGCGCGGCCCGGACAAACGCCGGGATCACCCGGTCGGGGTGGTCGTCGGTCGCCCCATAGACGTTCGACAGCCGCGCGATCGCGTGATGGGGCAGGCCGCCGATCAGGGCTTCGCCCGCGACCTTCGTTCGGGCATAGGCGTTCATCGGTCGCAGCGGGGCATCCTCGCCGACCGGGAGCGCGTCGGGCTGGCCATAGACCTCCCGGCTGCTGGCGAACAACACCCACATCCCCCGCTCGGCGGCGAGCGCCGCGACGTTTCGGGTACCGCCCCCGTTCGTGGCTTCGGCTGCGTCGGGGTCCCGCTCGGCCCAGACCACCCGGCTGATGGCGGCCAGGTGCACGATCCCGCTGCATCCGGCCGCCGCCGCGGCGAGTTCGTTGGGGTCGCGGACATCGCCCCCGCTTCGCAGGTCGATCCCGGCCGTGGCGAAACCGGCCGCTTCCAGGGCAGCGACCAGGCCCGACCCGATCAGGCCCGCGCTACCGGTGACCAGGATCCGGGTCACCCCGGATTCCGCCGGGCCCAGGCTGCGCGATACACGGCCTGATAGGCCGGAGCGGCCTTTGCCCAGGAGAAATCCTGGGTCATCCCGCGCTGACGGAGGCGGGCAAACGCCGCCGGATCCGCCGACCACAGGTCGAGCGCGCGCCAGATCGCCTCCCGGAACGCGGCGCCGCTGACCCGCTCGAATTGAAAACCGGTCCCGCTGTCGGTCTGGAGGTCGAAGGGCGCCACGGTGTCGGCGAGACCGCCGGTTCGTCGGACGATCGGCGGCGTGCCATAGCGCATCGAGTACATCTGGTTCAGGCCGCACGGCTCGAACAGGCTGGGCATCAGAAACAGGTCGGCTCCCGCCTCGACCCGGTGGGACAGCGCCTCGTCGAACCCGATCCAAGCGCAGACCGATCGGGGAAAGGCGGCTTGCAGCTCCCGAGCGCGGTGCTCGAACCGCGCGTGTGCGGCGGCCGCGGAGCCGAGGATCACGACCTGCGCCCCCTGGTCGACCATCCACGGCACGGAGTCGAGCAGGAGCTCGATGCCCTTCTGCGGGTCGAGCCGTCCCACCGAGCCCAGCAGCGGGACGTCGGCGGCGACTTCCAGACCCAGCTCGGCCTGCAGGGCCGCCTTACAGGCCGCCTTCCCCTCGAGGTGGGTCGCGTCGTAGCGGGCGGGGATCGCCGGATCGACAGCCGGGTCCCACTGGGCGTCGTCGATCCCGTTGACGATGCCCACCAGATCGGCGGCGCGGTGCCGGAGCATGGCCTCGAGGCCAAAGCCCCCTCCGGGGCTGACGATCTCTTTCGCGAACGTGGGGCTCACGGTGGTGATCTGGTCCGCCTGGAGGATGCCGGCCTTCAGCAGATCGAGGTCGCCGTGGAACTCCAGTCCCGAAGGCCGGAACCAGCGCGGGGCCAGCTCGAGGTCGTCGAAGAGGACGGCGGGGAGGCGGCCCTGGTGCGCCGGGTTGTGGAGCGACAGGACGGTGGGCGTTCGGCGGAACAGCCCGAGCGGACGGTACAGCGCCTCGAGGTACACCGGCACGAGCGCCGCGTGCCAATCATTGGCGTGGAACACCACGTTTTCCCCGAGTGGCTTCTTCGGCAGGGGCACCCACCGCACCGCCTCGATCGCCGCCCGGCACAGCAGCGCGAACCGGATGTGGTTGTCCCCAAAACTGCCGCCCGAATCCCCATACAACCCGTCGCGCTCGTACAGCGGGTTCGCGAGAAGCAGGTGATCGACCCGATCGATGCGCCGATGGTGAACGGCGACGACATGCACGGTGCCGGCCAGCGGGATCTCCAGCCGGATCCCGGTGTCCCTCGCGTCCTGTCGGTGGGTCCGGTACCACGGGCTGACGGTGACCACGCGCTCCCCGCCCACCGCGAGCACCGCCGCCAGCGCGCCGCACACGTCCCCGAGGCCCCCCGATTTGGAGAACGGGGCCACCTCGCTCGTCACCAGTACGATCGCGGTCACGAGCGCTTTGTAGCGGACGAGGCGCGCCACCGCCAGCGGGCGACGCTATTCGGACGGAGCCAGGGGAACGGGCACCATGAGGGTGAGCCGCTGCACGGGAGGCGCGTCGAACGTCGCATCGGAGAGCGCTCGCGAGACGCACCCGTCGAAGTCGCCCCCGTCGCCCGACGCCAGTGACGCCCCGACCAGCGCCCCGGCGTCGCCCTGGGCGCCGAGGATCACCATCAGGACGGGCTGGGGCGGGCCGTCGGGGTGAGCCGCTCGCCAGGTGGCCCAGCACGGGGCGATTTCGCCGACGCGCGCGGTGAGCGCGGTGACGATGCCGGCCTGATCTCCGGGGAAGGGTCCGTTTCGGTGAGGCAGCGTGCCGGGCCGGGGCGGGTCTCGGGGGCGCGCGCGGGTGGCCGCCGGCGCCTGGGGCGGGGGAGCCGGGCCCTGCGATCGCCGGTCGGGCTCGGGGGCGATCGGAGGAGGCGCAGGGGTCGACCGGCGGTCCTGCCGGCTCGGCACCCAGATCGCCAGCCCACCCACCACCGCCGCGAGGGCGAGACCGACCCAGGGGAGATACCGTCGCATGGGGCCCGGATAGCCGTCGATGACCCGCCACGCCACCGATCTGGAACGCGCGCTCGCGCTGGGGGTGGAGCGAGCGGGCGAGCTGTTGACCGCGGGGGAGGCGGTTGTTCTGCGGGGGATGGTCGGCCTGACCGACGAGGCGGCCCGCTGGTGGGCGCGGCTGGTCGACCGGGTCCACGAGGCGTACCCGATCGACGGGATCCCGGGCGAGGTCGTGGCCGAACTCGAGGCGGTGGAGCTCGTCGATCGCCTCGTCCCGTGGTCGGTTCGCGCGGCGCGCTCGACGCGGGCGCGGCTCGCGTACGGCTGCCGCCAGCAGGGGCTCCCGGTCGGTGGAAGCCGCGTGGCGCTCTTGGAACGCCTGGCCGGCCGCCGTGGCTGGGACGCCCGGACCTGGTTGCGGATCCGCCACCGCGGCCTCGTCCACCGCCTGCGCCAGTGGGCTGCGCTCGACGCGTGGCCCGATCCGCGCCGGGCCGTGGTCGCGCGGCTCGGGCACCTTGTCTGGCCGGCCTACTCGCTGACCTCGGGCCCCGGGCTGTGGCCTCGGCGCGCGAGCATGCTGGCTTGGGAAGGCCTGCTTTCAGGTGCCGTCTCGGTGGAGGCGCTGCGCGCGGGGACGACCGTGGCCCCGGGTCGCCTCGACCTCACCCGACACGTGGTGGGCGCCCTGTTCGACGCGGCCCGCGCGCTCGAGCGGTCGCATCGAACCGCCGAGGCGCGGGCGCTCTACCTCGCCTTGCGCCCGTGGACGGCCGACGTGTTGGTGCGGATCGCCCGCACCCACGAGCGAGAGGGCGAGGCCGCCGCCGCCTTGGACCTGCTCCTCGCCGACCGCCCCGATCCCCTCGCGGAACCGTCGGCGTCGCTCGAGGTCGCGATCGCGGGGCGGCGGCTCGCCCGGGGCCTTCGCCGGGGGTGGGCGCCGGATCCGCCGCTCCTGCCCGCCTTCACGCGGAACCTCCCTCTGGAACTTGGCGACCCGGTCGGCGCCCGACCCGGCTGGCGCGTCGGCGACCGCCACCTCTTGGTCGAGCCGGCGGTGGTCGCGGTGCTCGCCCTGGCCGGACGCCGGGCGATCCACGCCGAGGGATCCGCTTGGAGCACGCTCTTCGCCCTGCTCTTCGCCGAGGCCTACTTCCTGCCGGTCCCGGGCGCGCTGCCGGTGCCCCACCTCGATGGTCCGCTCGACCTCGGCACGCCGGCCTTCGCCGCGCGCCGGACCGCGGTGATCGGGGAAGTCCTGGCTGGGGTCCGGGCGGGGGAGGCCGGTTCGCGCGTTGCCGCTGCCGACACCCGCTGGCGGGGGATGTGCCTCCGGGGGGCCGCTTGGGGGCTGTTCGAGCCAGCCGATCTCGTGGCGTTTGCCGCGGGCCTCCCCCCGGCTGGCCTCGCTGCGGTCCTCGAGGCGCTGCTCCGCTACGGGTGGAAGGCGACCCGCGGCCTGCCCGACCTGGTCGTGCTTCCCGGCTTGGAGACGAGGCTGTCCGGCGCGTTTCCGTCCTCCTTGCCCGGCGGTGTGGTGCTGGCCGAGGTCAAGGGACCCGGTGACACCCTGCGGCCGGATCAGCGGATCTGGGCGGATCGGCTGGTCCGCGCCGGGATCCGGACCGAGTGGTGGACCGTCGCCAGGCGATGAACCCGAGTGCCGCCGCCCACCACGGGTGAGGGGTCGCAGGGCCGCAGCCGCATCCGGTGGGGGGTGCGGAGACGGCCCCTTCCAGGGGTTGGGCCTCGGCGATCGCGAACCCGGCCACCAGCCGGGTCGCCTCCAGGGCGAACGGCAGGTCGACCGCATCGAGGGTGTCGCCCATCGTGTGATAGGTCGGGGGCAGCGGGAACGAGGCCAGGTGGATCGCCGGAATGCCGACTTCCCAGAAGGGGTAGTGATCCGACCGCGCGTCACCGCCGACGAGCTCGGCCGGCACCGGGGTGAGGGCCAGCGGCGTGCCGGCCTCGGCCGCGAAGGCGACCAGGGAATCGGCCAGCGCCGCGGAGGGCGGGTCGAAGGTCGCCCAGAGATTCCCGGCGCCGTTCGCGTCATAGCCGATCGAGTCGAGCTGGATCATCTGCTCGACCTCTCCCGGGCCGAGGCCGTCGACATAGGCCTGGCTTCCGAGCAGGCCGTACTCCTCGGCCGACCAGAGGACGAACCGAACTGGGTGCCGGAAGCCGGGTTTCCAGGCTGCCATTGTTCGTGCGATGGCCAGGATCGCGGCCGTCCCCGAGGCGTCGTCGTCGGCGCCGGGGGCGGGGTCGGTCGCGGGGTCGAGCCAGAGGGGGTCGGAGCTGGCGATCGCGTCGTAGTGCGCACCGAGGAGCAGCACCGGACCGGGCGCGGTGCCCGGCAGTTCGGCCACGAGGTCGAAGGGGTCCGGGGCGATCCCGTCTAAGGGGAAAGGGAATCGGGAGACGACCAAACCGTCGATGGCCCGAAGCTCGCCTTCTAGCCACTCCCCGGCGCGTGCCAGGTCGGGGTGGTGCAGATCGCGCGAGACGAGGCGGCCTCCGGTGATTGGGTCCATCCCGCTGAGTACCCGCACCGTCGCCGCGAGCTCGGCTTCCTGGATCTCGGCGGCGAGGGCGACGGGGTCGGCGTCCACTGGCGGCCTCCGTCGCGGTTCCTAACGAGTTAGGCGGCTGGATGCAGCGATGGGAGCAATTGGCGGCCGTGCCCTCTCCAGGGGGATCTTTGGCGCTCTGGCGGAGGGGCGACGAGTTCCGCATCCGGATTGGGGGCCTCGACCTGATGGGCTCGCGAGAGCACGGGTCGGAGGACGAGCTCGGGAGGCTCGGATGCGCGGGGTTGCCGCCGACGGCCCGGGTGTTGGTCGGTGGCCTCGGCCTCGGCTTCACCCTCGGGTCCGCCCTCGCCAACCTCGGTCCCGGCGCTGCGGTGGAGGTCGCCGAGGCCAACCCGGTGGTGCTCGAGTGGAACCGCACCCTGCTCGGCCACCTCGCGGGGCAACCGCTGGCCGATCCGCGGGTGACGGTGTTCGTCGGCGATGTCGCGCGGCGGATCCGCGGCGCGCGCTGGGACGCGATCCTCCTCGACGTCGACAACGGTCCCGAGGCGCTGTCCTCCCCGGACAACGCCGGCCTCTACGACGCGACCGGCCTGTGGACGGCGGCCGCGGCCCTGCGCCCTGGCGGCCGACTCGGGGTGTGGTCGGTGCGCGACGACGCGGCGTTCACCCGCCGATTGCATGCCGCCGGCTTCGCGGCGACGGTGTCGCGCGTCTCGGCCTGGCCGGGGAGCGGGCGGAAGCACTGGCTGTGGATGGCATCGCGTCCGCCGGGTTAGCCGGCCCGATGCTGATCCTCACCGCCCTTGCGTTTGCCGCGCCCGAGTCTGCGCCCCTCACTCCGGCCTGGGAGGTCAACGCCCCCCACGGTCCGGTGCACCCCGTCTCGATCGATGTGACGGAGGGAAGCTGGATCGACCTCACCGTCCACGGGGATCGGCTGGTCTTCTCGCTCCTCGGCGACCTCTTCTCGATGCCGCTCTCCGGCGGGGAGGCCGTGCGCCTCACCGAGGGCGCGGCCTGGGAGGTCCAGCCGTCGTTTTCGCCGGACGGCACCCAGATCGCGTTTGCGTCCGACCGAGGCGGAAACGAGCAGCTCTGGGTCATGGCGGCGGACGGGACCGGGGCCCGACAGGTCACCGACGAGGACGTGGCCCGGGTGACCGAGCCGGTGTGGGACCCGTTCGGGCCGTTCCTCTATGGTCGCCGTCGAACCGTCGATACCCGCAGCATCGGGGTGACTGAGCTGTGGGCCTGGCACCTGAGCGGGGGGAGCGGCCTGCCGCTCACCAGCTTCGAGGACCGCCCGCACGCCGGCGAACTCGTCGCGAGCGACCCGCGGTATCTGTACTTCTCCAGTCGAAACGGGCGCTTCGAGTACAACCACGACCCGATCGGAGGCTTGTGGCAGGTCGAGCGGATCGATCGGAGGTCCGGCGAGTTCGCGACCGTGGCCTATGGGCCCGGCAGCGCGTCGCGCCCCATGCTGTCCCCCGACGGAAAGCGCTTGGTGTTCTTGTCCCGCGACCGAACCAAGACCCAGCTGGAAGCGATGGAACTCGCGACCGGCCGTCGAACCGTGTTGGCCGACTGGCTCTCTCCCGACGAGCTCGAGGCCTTCGCGATGCACGCGACCTATCCGGCGATGGACTGGACCGACGCCGGCGAGCTCGTCCTGTGGGCCCAGGGCAAGCTTTGGCGCTTGAACCTCGCGGGAGAGCGGACCGAGATCCCCTTCCACGTGAAGGGCGACTGGACGGTACACGACGTGCCGCGGCCGAAGATCCCGCTCGCCGACGAGGTGGTGGCCCGGGTGATCCGGTGGCCGACGCGCTCGGCGCGCGACGCGATCGCCTTCTCCGCGATGGGGGTGCTGTGGGTGCGCGGTCCCGATGGCGCAGTGACGCGCCTCTCGCCGGGAACCGGCTATGCGCCGGCCTGGTCGCCGAACGGCGACGACCTCGCTTGGACCTCGTGGTCCGACGCGAGCGGCGGGCGGCTCCACGTGACCTCGGGAAAGGGGTATGCGACCGTCGATCTCCCGGGCGAAGGGCAGTGGGTGAACCCTGCGTGGTCGCCCGACGGTCAGCACCTGGTCGCGCTCCACGGCGTCGGCGGGTCCGTCTCGGCCGAGCTGGCGGATCAGTCGTTCTACGAGATCGTGGCCTTTTCGCGGGACAAGAAGGGATGGGTCCGGGACGGGGTCGTCACCACGGTGGCGAACCCGGGTACCGCGACCCGCGCGCCGCGGCTCCACCTGAAGGACGGCCGGGTGTGGTTCGCCCAGGATCGCCCGAACCCCGACAACGCCCGGATGCCCGGGGATACCGTGCTCCTCTCCACCGCGATGGACGGGACCGATCGGCGCGAGCACCTCGTGCTGCCGGGCGTCGCCGAGGTCGTTCTCTCGCCGGATTTTCGCTGGGTCGCCTACCGGCAGTCTTCCCAGGTGTGGGTAGCGCCCATGCCTCCGTTCTTTCAGCTCGGGAATCTCTCGGAGGAGCAGCTTCCTACGAGACAAATCACCCATATCGTCGGAGACTGGCTCGGGTGGTCGTCGGACTCGAAACAGATCACCTGGACCGAAGGAGCGGCGTTCAAGACCCTCGCGATCGCGCCCTATTTCGCGCCTGGGTTCAAAGCCGAGCCGCCGAAGGACCTGTTGGCCGACCCGCCCGGCACCGAGATCACGACGCTGCTCGTGAAGGTTCCCCGTGCTGTCCCCTCGGGTGTGGTCGCGCTGACCCACGCCCGGGTGATCACCATGAACGGCGACGAGGTCAAAGAGGACACGACCGTCCTCGTGCAGGGCGACCGGATCGCGCGGGTGGGCGGGGAGGTGCCCGCCGGGGTGAAGACGATCGACTGCACTGGGAAGACGCTCATTCCGGGCCTCATCGACGTGCACGCGCACCTCCACTACGACAGCGGCGACGTCTTGCCCGAGCAGCAGTGGGAGTACCTCACGTCGCTTGATTTTGGCGTCACCACCGTCCACGATCCGTCGGCGTCCACCGACACGGTCTTCACCCAGGCCGAACGGGTCGAGGCGGGTTTTGCAAAGGGTCCACGCGTCTTTTCGACCGGATTTATCCTGTATGGTGCCGAGGGGACCGACGCGACCGACACGCCGACGCCGGAGGCCGCCGTCGCTGCCCTTCGGCGGATGGCGTCCTACGGCGCCCACTCCGTGAAGGTGTACCAGCAGTCCCAGCGGGCCCGGCGGCAGTGGTACCAGTCGGCGTGCAACCAGCTCCAGATGTACTGCATCCCCGAAGGCGGTGGGGATACCTGGCAAAACCTCGGCATGGTCGTCGACGGCTTTCAGGCGATCGAACACAGCCTCCCGACGGTGCCGCTGTATCAGGATGTCGAAGCGCTGTGGGCCGGCAGCGGCTCGGCCGGGTCCCTCGGCACGTTCTACACCCCGACGTTGCTCGTGGCCTATGGCGGCTTGATGGGCGAGAACTGGTTCTACCAGCACGCTTCGCCGCTCGATCACGAGCGGCTTCTGCTTCACTTTCCGCGCCGACAGCTCGATTCGCAGGCGTGGCGGCGCAACATCGTCGCCGCGGACGGCGACTGGCGACACCAGACGATTGCCCGGGAAGCCGCCGAACTCCAGGACAAAGGGGTGCATGTCACCCTTGGCGCGCACGGGCAGCTCCAGGGGCTCGGCGCCCACTGGGAGTTGTGGGCGCTCGCCGGCCCGGGGGCGATGACCCCGCTCGAGGCGATCCGGGCGGCGACGATCGACGGCGCCCGCTATCTCGGGATCGACAGTTGGACCGGTTCGATCGAGGCGGGCAAGGTTGCCGACTTCGTGGTGCTGAACGACGATCCACTCGCCGACATTCGCAACACCGACCACATCGCCTTCGTGTTCAAGAACGGCGAAAAGTGGCAGTAGGAGTCTCGATGCGCCTGGTCCCGATCCTCCTTTTGGCCGCCTGCGGCAGTCGGAAACCACCGGGCGATGCTCCCGACACCGACACCCACACCGATGGGGACACCGACACCGACACCGACGGGGACACCGACAGCGACACCGACACCGACGGCGACACGGATGCCGACACCGACACCGACCCCACCGGTTCGACGAACGACACCGGAAATGTAGGTTTTCTGCTGGTTCTGAACGAGGTTCTGCCCGACGCGGCGGCGGCCGACGCCAATTGCGACGGCGTGATCGACGGCGAGGACGACGAGTTCGTCGAGATCGTCAACGCCGGTTCGGTGGACGTGGATCTCTCCGGGGGAACCCTGAACGACCTGACTGGCGTCCGCCACACGTTCCCCGCCGGGTCGCGGATCGAGCCCGGGGGGGCCGTGGTGGTGTTCGGCGGCGGAACCCCGACGTTTGACGGGACCAACCCGGCCGCGACGTGCGGGACGCTCGGCGCCGAGATCCTGCTCCAGACCTCGAGCACCGGGGCGACCGGCCTGAACAACGGGGGCGACACCCTCACGCTCCTCGGCCCGTCGGGAACCTTGCTCGGAACCGTGGTGTGGGGCTCCGAGGGCGACGTGGGCGTCAGCCTCGTGCGCCAGCCGGAGCTCGATCCGGCGAGCCGCTGGGTGCTGCACACCACCATGCCCCAGCCGATCGGCGGCTGGTCGCCGGGCCGGCGGGCGAGCGGTGCTGGGTTCGCCGACCCGCCGCCCGACACCGGGGATACCGGCATTTTCGTCCCATCCTCGGTGGTGGTGAACGAGATCAACGCCGATCCGTCGCTGGTCGATGGCGACGCGAACTGTGACGGGTTGATCGACAGCGGCGAGGACGAGTTCCTCGAGCTGGTGAATCCCCTGGGCGCTCCAGTCGACCTCTCCGGCTGGACGGTCTCCGACAACGCAGCCCTGCGGCACACCTTCGCTGCGGGGACGACGCTCGATCCGGGGGCGACCCTCGTGGTTTTCGGAGGGGGTACTCCGGCCTTTGGTGGTGGGGCTCCCCAGGCCTGGTGTGTCGCCCTTCCGCTCGGGGTGCAGGTGGTGCTCGCCGATACCGGCGTGCTCGGATTCTCGAACGGTACCGACGGGGTGACCCTCGCCGACGCCAGTGGCGCGGTCATCGATACGTGGACCTACGGCAAGGAGGCGAGCGCGGACCAGAGCGTCCTGCGCGACCCCGAGATCAGCGGGGCCACGTTCGTTCAGCACGGGAGCGCGGCCGGGGCGAATCGCCCGATCAGTCCGGGCACCCGCCGGGATGGGACGCCGCTGTAGCCAGGGCTACAGGCCCACGCCCGACCACGGCATCTCGGTGCAGTTCTCGCCGTCGTAGTGGGTCGTGGGTGCGCCCCAGGTCCAGCAGTCGGGCCCGCTGGGGGGCGCGAGGTAGAACGAGATGGAGTCCTGCTGGAAGAACGTGGCGGCGATCGCCGTGCAGTCGTCGCTCGCCGGGGAGCAGTACACGACGAGGCCCCCGCTCGGCGTCAGGGTGTGGCAGAACGGGTCGGTGCCGATGCACCCTTCCTCGAAGATCTCCTGCGAATCGAACACGATCCCGAAGTTCCAACTGCTGGAGTTGCCACCGGTGATCGCGACATTGATCGCGGTGCCCTGGTCGATGAGCGTCACGTCGGTCGGCGGTTCGAGCTCGGGGAGGTCGAGGCCGCCGGTCGCTCCGGTGTCGCTGCTGGACTCGCGACCGAGCGTGAACGTGCAGCCGCTGGTCAGCAACAGGGCGATCGCGCGGGGCTTGAAAATGGCCATCGATCTTCGCTCCCCCGGCAAGGTAGCCGGTGGAGCCCGACTCGGTCAAACGGAATAGGGTCGCGGATGGCCGAGCGGTTCCGCGTGCTGGTGGTGGGGCGGTCCGGCACGCCCTGGGCGGACGCGGCAGTCGCCGATTATTCCCGGCGGATCACCCGGATGGGGGGCGTCGCCGAGGTCGTGGTGAAGGCCGAGTCGTTCCGGGGCGACGTCGACGCGGTGCGCGCCGCGGAAGGGGCGCGCCTGCTCGCCCAGGTCGGCCCGCGGGAGCGGTTGGTGGTGCTCGACGAGCGAGGGGAAGACCTCGACACGCCCGCGTTCACCGCGCTCGTCGAGGCCGGTCGGCGCGACGCGGCGCTGGTGTTTGCCCTCGGCGGACCCTATGGGCACGCCTCGGTGGTTCGAGATCGCGCCTGGCGGGTGGTGCGGCTGTCCTCGCTGGTCCTGAACCACGAAGTGGCCCGGGTCGTGCTCTATGAGCAGCTCTATCGGTCGCTCTCGGCGTTGGCCGGCTCGCCGTATCACCATTGAGCGGGCGGGGCGCAGGCCGCCCGTCAGGCGAGGGAGGGCTCGTCTTCGTCGCGCTGAGCGACCGCGGGTACCGGGAGCTTCGGGGCGTCGGCCCACAGACCGTCGAGGTTGTAGAAGGCGCGCAGCGGTTCGTCGAACACATGCACGACCACGGACCCGAAGTCCACCAGCACCCAGCGCGC
Organism: Pseudomonadota bacterium; assembly: GCA_947490265.1. Taxonomy (GTDB): domain Bacteria; phylum Myxococcota_A; class UBA796; order UBA796; genus CANLGQ01. The sequence continues at coordinate 11,804 of CANLGQ010000036.1, forward strand.
GGCCTCGAGGCCTTCGATTCCGATGTGTCGGACGTCGAGATTCTCTCTCGCTACTCGGCGTACTTCGTCGGCGATGGCCTGAACCTGGCGCCGGTTGCCGGCGGTGCAGATCACGAACAGGTCGGCGTAGTCGATCAGGGCCCGAAGGTCGAGAATCACTACGTCCTTGGCCTTCTTCTCCAGCGCAGCCGCGGCCAGCGCGGTGGCGAGGGCTTCAGGTTCTATGCGACACCTCCGGTGGACCTTATCGCGCGCGCGACGCTTCGGCCGCGCGTCTCGTTCACGAACAGCGTGACGGCGAAGGCGACGCCGAAAAACCCGCCGCACACGAGGATGGCGGTCTGCAGCCCGAGCGCCGTCTGAAGCACGCCGAGCGACATCAACCCGATGATGGCGGCGACCTTTCCGACGAGGCCCCACAAGCCGAAGAACTCGCCGACCTTGTCGGCCGGGGCAAACAGCGCCACGAGCGTTCGCCCGGCGCTCTGGGTGGCGCCGAGGCACGTGCCCGCGACGCACCCGGTGGCCAGGAACACCTTCTCGGCGTCGGCCTGGATCCCGGCCCCGCGCAGGAGAACGGTGATCTCCGGCGTGCCCCAGATCAGACCCACCGCGACGACCCACAAGAGCAGCGTCAGCAGGTAGGTGTTTTTGTCCCCGAGCCGGCTCTGCAGCAAGCCGAATGCCGCGGCGCCGCCGGCCGCGGTGATCTGAGTGATGACGAACATCAGCGCGCGGGTGCCGTCGGACCAGTGGATCACCTGATCGCCATAGATGAAGGCGAAGCTCACGACGACCGACAGGCCGGCCATCGCGAACACGAACCCGGTGAAGAAGATCATCAGGTCGCGGTAGTGCCTGAGGTCCGCCGCCGTGTCGCGGAGCCGGGCGAGGGCCTGCCGGGTGGCCTCGAGGCGGATGGGCCGCCGGGCGCCGCGGTCGCGGAGCAGCGCGAAGGTGGGGAGCGCGGCCACGAAGAAGAACGCGGCGGTGATCGGTCCGATCCATCGGAGTCGGCCGAAGTTTTCGAGCGTCTGCTCACCGAGCTGAAGCACCAGGGCGGTGGAGATCAGCCCGCCGAAGTACCCGAGCCCCCACGACAGGCCCGAGATCTTGCCGAGCGATTCGGGCGGTCCGAGATCCGGGAGGAAGCTCGCCGCGAAGCTCTCCCCGACGGAGTAGGCCCAGCTCGAAAGCACGATCAGCCCCATCGCGATGGCGACGTGTCCGGGGGTGGCGAACGCGAGTCCGGCCGTAGTGACCACGGTTACGATCCAGCTTCCGGCGAGGAATGCCTTCTTCTGACCGCTGGCGTCCATAATCGCCCCGAGCAGGGGCACGGAGATCGCGGTGAGCAGGTAGCTGATCGAGAGCGCGACGCTCCAGAGGAGGTTTCCGAGCGCAAAGTCGGGTCCGTCGCCAACGATGAGCCGCGGAAAGACCGTGGCGTACACCACGGTGACCACGACCGTCGTGTACGAGGAGTTGGCGAAATCGAACATGGCCCAGCCGAAGATCTCCGCGCGGGAGGCGGGCGGTACGGCATCCTGGGGCATGGGCTCCTCGGCGCGGCAGCATACCGCGGGACGACGCGGGGTGCGGCGAGAGGCGAATGCCTTTGGACGTAGCCGGCGTGGGCGCGACCGGGCATGATGGGGTGTCTGGAGGACTCCTGATGCTCCGCTCGGTTGCGTTGTTGCTGCTTGTGGCGTGCGGAAGCGACGAACCCGGTGGCGACAGCGACATCGACGGCGACAGCGACACGGACAGCGACACGGACAGCGACACCGACACCGACACCGATACCCTCCCTCCGCCGACCGGGTGCTACGATGTCCCGATGGTGGTCACCGGTGGATTTGCGGCCTCGGGAGAGTTGTTTACGCCGGCGCCTGCCTCGGGCGCCATCGCCCAGCTCGTACACGGTCCTCAGGGCGGTTGGCACGTCGAGACGGCGGTGCGAGTCGAAGCGGTTCACGAAATCGTCAGCGCTACGCCTATTATCACGATCGTAAGCACCGGACAGGTGATCAGTGGACTCACCGGCGACGACGACCTGAACCACTCCACGGTTTTCCTGGTGCTCGATGGCGAGTGCTCGGGAACGATCGTGGGGCTTCGCGCCTATGTCGACGACGTGGACCCGGACCCTTTGATCGCCGAGTCGCTCGGCGGGCACATCTGCGATCTCCAGGGGGTCGAGGTCGACATCCGATGGGAGGTGCAGGACGTGACCGACTTCCGCACCGCTTCCGCCACGGTTCGCGCGGCGATCGCGATCGACCCCTTCGACGTCACCCCCTGCGCATCGTACTGAACAGCGCCAGGAGTGGGCCGCGAACGTCGGCGGCCAGCCAGTCCGGGGGGCAGCACAGCGGGTCGAATCGAGGGGCGAGCACCTCGGGGTGGGGGGCAGCGGGCAGCGCGCTGTCGGGAAGCTGGCCCTGCTGGCGAAGCACCCACCGGAGGTGGGCGCTGGTTTCGGCGTCCTGGTTGATGGGCAAGCGCGCGAGGTCAGCGAGGCAACGCCCTATCGCGGGCGGATCGTAGCCAGCGAGGCCGGGGTCGGCGCCGCCTGCGAGCAGCCCACCCACGATCCGCCGACACTTCTCGCAACGGCCACAGGGCCGCACCCGCCCGCCTCTCACCGAAGCGGCGTGGCAGCTCACCTGGGCCCGCAAGAGCGCCGGGTACCGGTCGGCGAGGGTGACTTGGATCGCGAGCTCGGACAGCGGGCGCAGCAGCGACGCCTGAACGAGAGGCCAGCCTTTATCAGCATACCAGCGAGTGAATCGCTCGTCGAAGAAGCGCGATTGATCGTAAACCCCGTCGTAGTGGCGGAGCACGCCTCCCGGCCAGCGAAGGTCGACGAGCCGGGTGGTGTCGAACTCGTCCCCGATGAAGATTCGGGTAAGTCCGCGCTTCCGGACGAGGGGAAGCACCGCGGTGAGGAACACCGCGACCGTCCACAGCCGGAGCGGGTAGTGGTCGGCGCGCACCCGCTGGAAGTCGGGTCGGATGAACGGAAACTGTCGCAGGAACCAGTTGTACAGCCGGTCGCAGTCCGTCCACACCCGGGCGGTCCGCTGGGGGCGGGTCGCGGAGAGGTGCCGCCAGCCCTCGAGGGCGGTGAGCCAATGGCGGCCGGATTCGTTCACGAAGAGCGCGTGAACCTCGCAACCCAGCTCTTCCAGCAACCCTTGGGTGAGGAGGCTGTCCTTGCCGCCCGACGCCAGCACGGCGACCGGGCCGGGGAAGTCGGCGAGGGGGGGCCGCCCGGGCGGTACGGCCGGGGCCACCGGGTCGGGAAACACCAGCTCGGCGGCCGTGTAGCGCTCCTTGACCTCGGGCTCGAGGCGACTGGCCGGCTCGCGGAGGAAGGCGTTGTGGCCCCCATAGAGCTTGTTCGCCGCGATCTCCCGACTGGTGTTCTCCAGGTGCTCGGCGAGAAACGCGCGATCGGCAGCGTCGAACCGGCCCCGCAGGGCGATCCGCTTCGCGAACAGTCCGTAGTTCAGGACCAGCTGGGCGCCGAGGAAGGCGGCCAAGTTCTGGTCAGCGGGTTCGTCGGGGTCGAACACGTCTTCCGCGTAACGAAACGTCAGGGTAGTGTGGCGTTCCCCGACCCGGTAGGGAATGCGGAGGCGCCGCTTCTCGATCACCGGCGGGCCGACCTCGATCTCCTCGAGGACGGCCAGATCAGCGAGCCGTGCCATCGCGGAGCGCATCGAGGACGGGGTCGAGCCCATCGAGCAGGGGATCGCAGCACGGGAGCCCCGTCTCGCGGCGAATCGCCTCGCACATCGCCGGGACCTGGGCGTCGGTCAGGCCCTCGTGGTTGAGGGTAATGGCGGCGACTCGAGCCCGCGAGACCGTCTCGATGGCCGCGATCTGCTTGCCGAGAGACTCGATGGGAAACCCGGGAAATCCATCGTATTCCCGGCGCGTCGGGGCGTGCTGGAGCACCACCCGCTCGGGCCTGCAGGCGGCGAGGATCTCGTACCCCCCGGGGTAAGCGGGGTTCAGCAACGAGCCCTGTCCCTCGACGCAAATGACCTCGGGGCGGCCGTCCTCCCACGCGGAAACCGTCGCGTGTTCGAGTTCGCCAGCTAGGAAGTCGTTGATCATGGAGTCGAGGATCAAGCCGTGGCGGACCCCCTGCATCCACGCGGTCTGTCCGGTTCCGACCATCTGGGCCGTGATCCCTCGGTTTCGGAGTGCGGCAACCAACAGGGTACAGGTGGTGCGCTTCCCGACGGCGCTGTCGGTGCCGAGCACGGCCACCTTGAGCGCCTGCACGTCTCGAATTCGTCCCGAATAGCTGTGGAGAAAGCGGCGATCGGGGGTCCGACGGACGTCGCGCAAGGTGACGCCGCGGGCGTTCGCGCGCCGGACGAGGTCGGGGTCGTCGCTCAGCAGATCGTGCAGCCCCGAGTCGACGTGGAGTCCGGCCTCGATCGCCGCGGACACTACCGCGCGGCCCTCTGGTGGCAGCCGCCCGCCGTCCGGCGCGAGCCCGATCACCAGGTGCGTCGCCGGGCCGACGGCGAGGGCCTCTGCGAGCGTGGCAACGAGGGGGATCCCCGATGCTCGCCCGGTGAGCACGGCCCCGGCGTCGTCGCAGGCGCAGGTGGGGTCGATCACCGCTCGTACGCGGTAGCGCTCGGTCGAGCGGACGAGCCCATGCGCGGTCTTGCCGTTCGCGGTCCGGAACGCGCCGCCACACCACACGATCGCGTCGCCGTCCACCGTCAGGTGCCTCGACCGGTCAGGATCACCACGAAGCGGTCGGCCTCGAGGTCAGCGCGCCTCGGGCTCGTGAGCAGCGCGATGAGTCCGGCAGTGCTCGCGGGAAGTACGTCAAGCCCCTCTTTGCTGCGAAGCAGGCGGGCGAATTCGCGAAGCTGCCGATCGGTTGCGTACTCTGCCCATCCCCCGGTCTGCCGGATCGCGCTCAGCGCCGCGTCGCCGTCGATGCTGTGCCAGTTGATCAGCGGCTCGTTGACCGGCGTCTCGTGGATCCGCGTGGGATCCAGATCGGGGCACTTGTCCATCCCGGTGAGGAAGCCGTGGACGATCGGGTTCATCCGATGGGTGGAGCCGCCGACGATCCGCGGCATCCGGCTGGTCTTGCCGCGGCGGTAAAGCGACTGAAAACCACGGTGGATCCCAGCGAGCGTCGATCCGTTGCTCACCGGGACCGCGACAATCGCCGGGGCATCGCGCAGCTCATCGTAGATCTCGTAGGCGATCTGCCCGTAGGCGTGGAGCTGGATCGGCACGTTCTCGCCGCCGGGGTTTCCGTCGTAGACCCCGGCCTCCTCGGCCCAGGCCCGGCTCGCGAGCACGGTCTCCTCATAGCCGGCGGATACCCTTCGGATCTCCGCTCCGTAGGCCACCATCTCCTCGACCCGGCGCCCGGTGTAGCGGTCGGGCACGAAGAGCGTGCAGCGCAGGCCGGCCAACCACGCGGCCATCGAGACCGCGACCCCATAGTTCCCGCACGTCGCGACCGTGATGGCGTCGTAGCCGCGTCGCAGGGCGTCGGCGACCTGGGCGAAGGCGATCCGATCCTTCTGAGTGCCGGACGGATTTCCTCCTTCGAACTTCAGGTAGATCTGCCGGAGGTCGACCTCGCGCTCGAGGTTCCGCGCCCGGTGCAGGTTGGTGTCGCCGACCTCGGACTCGAGGAGGTCGTCGAACGCCTCGAACCGCTCGGCGATGGAGCGCGCCGGGTCCGCTGCGACGGCCCGACGCTTGGCCATGTCGGCGGAAACCAGACTTCGACCCGGTCGTGTCGGGATGCGACGCGGGGGAGGCGGGGCCGGCGTGCCGGGTGGCGTGGGGAGCAGAAGGAGCTGTCGCGCGGCCGCGGTTGCAGAGGGAGGCTCCGGTTCAGGAGGCTCCGATTCGGCGGTGCCGGCTTCGGCTGGGCTCTGCGCTGCGTCGGAAGGTGCCACTTCTCGCTCCACGCGTCGCACTAACGCTGTGTTCGTGGCCGGCAAGAACTGCGCGCGCGATCAGTCGAACCACGTCCACGCCGCCGTGTCCCCTTCCAGCGGACACCGGCCACCAATGCCCGTATGCATCGGGTGCCAATGGGAGATCACCTCCTCGCCCTCCTTCCAACACAAGTACACCTCCTGCCCGTCGCGCAGCGCCGGAAAGTCGAGGAGCGCCGGCCGAACCCCCTTGATCTCGACGCCTTGGCGGACGATCTCGTCCATTGCAGCCCGAACCTCGGCTTTCAGCGCGTTGATCTCCGCCTGAGTCACTTCGCGCCCCGTGGCCGAGCGCTCCAGCGTGGTCGAGAGCTCATGGGCCCGGTCCAACCCGCGCTCTAGCTCGGCCAGTCGGGCTCGCATGGTCGAGAGGATCGCGTTGGCCTCGTCGGGGGTGAAATAGCGCCGGGGCTGGCGAAGGAGGGGAACATCCGTGGTCATGGCTTTATACCAAGGGTTTCGAGGATGGCGCCGAGCATCTCGTCGCGGGCGTCGCGGAGGAAGAAGTGTCCGCCCGGAAAGCTCCGGACGGCGAGCGGATGGGTGGTGTAAGCGGCCCACGCTTCCAACTCGTGGCGAAAGAGAGTGCGGTCCGCCTCTCCGTACCACGCTGAGATCGGCACCGGGAGCGCGACGGGGCTGGCCGGTACCCAGGTCTCCAGGAGTCGAAAGTCTGCGCGGAGGGTGGGGAGGAACAGGTCGAGCAGCTCCCGGCTGGCGAGGAGTTGGGCGGGGATGGCGCTGTAGCGAGCTTGCAAGGCGGCGAGAAAGGCGTCCTCGGGCAGGGGATGGAGGGGAGGGAGGCGGTCGGGCTGGTTGGGCGCGCGACGGGCACAGGCAAAGAAGTGGCTGGGAAGGCTGAGTCCACGGCGCTGAAGCTCGGCGATCAGGGCCAGTCCGACCCAGCTCCCCATGCTGAAGCCCACGAGTGCCCACGGTCGGTCGAGCCACGGGGGGAGCGCGCTGGCCAGAGCGGAGATCAGCGGGTCCATCGAGGTGAACGCCGACTCCGAGAGCCGATGCTCGCGTCCGGGCAGGGCGAGCGGGACGATCTGGACGCCGGCGGGCACCCGAGGCTGCCACTGGCGGAACTCGGCGCTTCCGCCGCCGGCGTAGGGCAGGCACAGGACCCTGAATCGAGCCGTCGGATCGGGCTCCTTTGCCCACGCGCTCATCCGGCCGCCAGCCGGTTCGCCAGGATCCACAGGGCGAGCGCGAGCCCCGCCCCGACCAGCGCCGCCCCGAGGTGGCTCCACCACAGGACAGCCGGCACGTCGGCGACGGCCTTGGAACCGGGCTCGGGCGCCTCTCCTTCGGCGATCCAGGCCTCGATCTCCCCGAGCGTCGGGCCCCTGAGGAGTCGCGGGAGGGGCAACGAGATGCCCTCGGCCCGGAGTGCCCCGTGCAGCTCAGTGGCCATGAGCGAGTCGAAGCCGAGTTCGATCAGCGGAACGTCACGGGGAACCTCGCGATCGAGGCGAAGAATTTGACGAATCAGCTCGGCAGGGGTCGCGCCGCGCGGGGCCACGGGTTGCGGCTCGGGGGCGGTGGCGACCCGGAGGCCGGCGGTGAGGAGCCGGGGCCCGAACGCCTCGTAGGTTCGGAGGAACCGCGCCCAGTCGATGTCGGCGACGATCGGGTTGGCGATCTCGGCGGCGAGGGCCCCGCCGAGGAGCCGGAGCGCGTCCGGCACGGGAATCGGTCGCTGGCCCAGCCGGTCCAGCGCCGCGCGCCGGCTCGGGTCGATCATTCCGCCGCCCCCGAGGGGCCCGAAGGCCACCGACCAGGCGGGGCGCCCGGCCGCTCGTCGGGCGAGGGCGGTCGCGTCGAGGAAGGCGTTCGCCGCGGCATACGGGGCGAGGTCCTTGGAGCCGAGGGTCGCGGCGACGCTGGAGACGAAGATCACCGGACCGGGGAACGCGGCGAGAGCCCGCGCCCCAGAGACCTTTCCCCGCAGGATCGCGCCGATCCGCTCCGCGGTGAGTTCCCCGAGCGGCGCCGGGTCGGTGATCCCCGCCGCATGCACGACCCCATCGATGCCGGCGAGGTCGAGGTCCCCGGCATCCGCGGCGATGACGTCGATCGGAATGGGAAGATCGGGGGCCTGGCCGCCTCGACGGGAGACGAGGACCAGCCCGGAGGCCCCCCGCTCCACGAGCCAGCCGGCGATCTGCCGACCGAACCAGCCGGTGCCACCGGTCACGAGCCACCGGCCCTCGATCCGGGGCGTCGCGCCGGCGAGCGGGGCCCGGACCAACCTCGGCGCGAAACCTTGACCGTCGCGCACCATCCCGTCGGAGAGCCCCAGCCAGGGACCCGCCGCCGTGAAGTCGTCGACGTCGACGACGCCAGCGACGCGATCCGGTGCTTCGACCTGGGCACATCGGGCGAATGCCCACACCGCGGCCTGATCGGGGTCGGGGGTGCCGTGCGGGGCGCCCCGGCGGGTGACCACGATCAACCGCCTGCCCGCTTGCAGCGCCGCGTGGAGCGCGAGGCACCCGGCCTCCGCCGGTCCGGCCGGCGCGCGCCACACCTCGGCGTCCGGCGCGGCGGGGGCCGCGGGTACCCAATCCAACCGGTAGACGCGGTGGTCGCGCTCGATGCGATCGCCCGGGAGCCAGAACGATCTGGGTTGGAGCGGGAGGTGGACCGGCCGCCCCACGACCTCGGGGTTCGGCTGCGCCTCGGGCCAGCGGGCCGCGGCGCCGCGCTCCCACACCGCCCCCACCGCGGCGAGGAATCGGCGATGGTCGTCCTCTCCGCGGCGAAGTGTGCCGACCGTCGGGCGATCGGCGAGGCGCGTCAGGAGCCCGGAGAGGACGGGGTGGGGACCGAGCTCCACCGCGAGGTCGATCCCCGCGGCCAATTCGCGCCCGGCCCGCACGAAGTCGACGGGCTCGCGCGCGTGTTGTCGCCAGCCGCTCGCCGTGGCCCGGTCGCCGGGGTTCTCGGGGATCAGCGGAAAACGCGGCGCAGACAGGGAAACACCGCGGACCGCCCGTTCGAAGGGCTCGAGCATGGGGTCGAGGTCGGCGCTGTGGAACGCGTGGGAGACCGTTAGCGGCGTGATCCGGGCCGAGGACAGGCGCCGGGCGACCTCGCCCACCGACGCCGGACGGCCGCTGATCACGGTCTCGTCCTCCGCGTTGATTGCGGCGATTTCTGCGCCGGGCACCAAGGCTGCGCGCACGTCGTCGGCGGGGAGGCCGATCGCCGTCATCGCGCCGCGGGGGAGCGCCGCCATCAACCGGCCCCGGAGCGCCACGAGGCGCAGTCCGTCGTCGAAGGGGAAGATCCCCGCGACGAGGGCCGCGGCCAGGCCCCCGACGCTGTGGCCGAGCGCCGCCCGCGGCGGTCCGAAGACCGCTTCCCAGCGCCGCGCGAGGGCCCACTCCAGCGCGACCAACGCCGGCTGGGCGAACCGGGTGGACTGGAGGCGCTCGGGATCGGCGAGCACCTCGCGCAACGGGGCCCCGAGCTCTGGGCGCAGGATGGCGTCGGCGGCGTCGAGATCGGCGCGGAATGCCGGGAGTGCGTCGAGGCGTGCGCCCATGCCCGCCCACGCGCTGCCCTGCCCGGTGAACAGCCACCCGATCCGGGGCGGCGTGCCCGCCGCCTCTCGAACGATCGGGGTCTCGCCGGGGAACACCGCGGCGCGGTACCGCAGCGCGGGGCGTCGACCGAGGGCCGCGACCTCCGCGGGTGGGCGGTGGGCGGCGCCCTCCGCGAGGGCGATCAGCGCCTCCGGGCGGTGGGCCGAGAGCGGCAAGATCCAGGTTCCGCCGGTCGAGGCCGGGGCGGGCGGTCCATCGGCAGCTTCCAGCACGATGTGAGCGTTCGTTCCGGACAATCCGAAGGCGCTGACCGCCGCGCGACGAGGCCCGTCCCACGACGCGCGGGTGGTGGGAAGGGTGAAACCGTCGAGCGACAGGTGTGGGTTCGGGGCCTGAAAGGTTGGGTGTGGAGGGATCTCCCCGTGCGCCAGGCACAGCACCGCCCGGATCAACCCGCCGACCCCCGCGGCCAGCTCGAGGTGACCGAGGTTGGCCTTCAGGGTGCCGAGGCGAAGCGGTGCCCTTCGCGGGTGGTAGACCGCTCGCAAGGCCGCGATCTCGATCGGGTCGCCGAGCGGGGTGCCGGTCCCGTGGGCCTCGACATAGCCGACCGAGTCGGTGGGGATCGCGCCGAGCGCGGCGCGCATCACCGCCTGCTGCGCTTCCCCGTTGGGCACCGTCAATCCGCCGGACGCCCCGTCGTGGTTCATCGCTGAACCGAGGATCGTCGCCCACACCCGATGGCCCCGGGCCCGCGCCGCGCTCAGGCGCTCGAGGATCACCACCCCGCAGCCCTCCCCGCGGACGTAGCCGTCGGCGCGGGCGTCAAAACTCCAGCAGCGGCCGGTGGGGGAGAGCGCCCCGAGCTGGGTGAGGTAGGCGCTGTCGTCGGGGTTCAGGAGCAGGCTCACTCCGCCGGCGATCGCGGCGTCGCACTCCCCGCGGCGGAGCGCCTCGGCGGCGAGGTGAACGGCGACGAGCGACGAGCTGCAGGTGGTGTTCACCGCCACCGCCGGCCCCTGGAGCCCGAGGTGGTAGGCCACCCGTCCCGCCGCGAACGCCGGCTCGTTGCCGGTGCCGGCCCAGGCGTCGGGGTACAGCTCCCCATTGGCCGCGAACCGGCGCAGATAGCCGCGGTCGGCGATGCCGACGAACACGCCCGTGCGCCCCGGAAGCGCGTCGCCGAGGTGCTCGGTCGCCCGCCACGTCGTGTCGAGGAGGAGCCGCTGCTGCGGATCGAGGCTCGCCGCCTCGCGTGGCGAGATCCCGAACAGCTCGGGATCGAACTGGTCGATCCCGTCGAGGAAGCCGCCTTGCGGGCTGGCGATCCGGCCGCTCCACGCGCCGGCGTCCCAGCGGTCGGGCGGAACGTCGCGCACCGGGACGCCGCCGGCGAGGAGCAGAGCCCACAGGGCCTCCGCGGAGTCGGCACCAGGAAAGCGACAGGAAAAGCCGAC
>CANLGQ010000037.1 GCA_947490265.1 Pseudomonadota bacterium
GAGAGCCGGTGGAGCGGATCGGGGTGAACGTCACTGGCTTCGGAGCCAACGGCGACGTGGTCCGACGGGCCAACCTCTCCTCAAAACGGCTGGGCGGGCGGATTACCTTCCTCAAGGCGACGGTCGCTACGCTGCTCCGCTGGAGCCCCAAGCCGACCCGGGTGACCTGGATCGACAGCCAGGGACGCGCGGGAAGCTGGGAGGGCCACCTCCTCTTCGGCCTCGCCGCCAATGGCGCTTGGTGCGGCGGCGGGATGTGGGTGGGCCGGGGTGGCGCGATCGACGACGGGCTGATCGACCTGACACTCATTCCGCGGATGCGGGCAACTCAGCTGATCGCCTCGTCCCCCCGCCTGTTCTCCGGGACGCTCGCGAACGTCAAGGATGTGTCAAGAATTGCGGTACGCTCGCTCCAAGCAGCGACAACCGACGGCAGCGAAATGCTCGTCGACCTCGATGGGGAACAGCCTGGGGTGTTGCCCCTCAATGTCGAGATTCTCCCTAAAGCGCTGCCGATACGCGCTCAATTTTGATTTGAAGCGAGAGTGCTCCTCCGAACGGGGCAGTCCGCATAAGATTAAAATAATCAAAATAATTAGAATATTTGTAAGCCATTCCGGCGATCCCGTCGTGAAAAAACCGAGGATCGGGGGGGTTGCGCATGTGGCACCGGGCGCCTAGAAAGAGGTCGTCCAACGGTAGGGTTTGGGCCGCAACGGTCCCACATCAGCAGCGCTCGGGTGTCGTGCCCGACCGCGTCGGTTTGTGGGTTCTCCGGGAAGCCTCCTCCATACCGATACTATTTGGACTAAACAACCGCGCTACGGCGCACTCACCCCGACAGGAGTTCCCATGAACAAGGCCGACCTCACCGAAGTCCTCGCATCGCGCGCCGGCATCCCGAAAGTGCGCGCTGCGAACTACATCAACGTGCTGACCGACGCCATCCAGGAGGCCCTCGTCCGCGACGAGAAGGTCACCATCTCCGACTTCGGAACCTTCACCGTTTCCAAGCGCCGCGAGTTCACGGGCCACAACCCGAAGAACGGCCAGGTCATGAACGTCCCCGCTCGCCGGATCCCCGTGTTCCGCGCTGGCAAGGGCCTGAAGAACGCCCTGAATCCCGAGTAGACCGCCCCTTCCAGGGCGCCACGGCCGCTCGAAAGGGCGGCCGTTGCTGTTTTTAGCGCTGGAGCCGCGCCAACGCGGCGGCAACCGCGGTGTCTGCCCGCAGAACCCACGGACCCAGGCTCAACGGACGACAGCCGCCCGCTATCAACGCCGACAACTCATCCGGAGTCCACCCGCCCTCCGGCCCCACCCAGACGGCGGCCGCCTGGTCCGTCGCGACCGCGTCGCCTCCCGGCGTCGCAACGAAACGATCGAGGCCCTCCGGAATCGAGCCAAGGGACGCCTCCACCGTCGCAGGCGGGTGAAACCGAGGCAGATCCGACCTCCCGCACTGGCGCGCCGCCGCCTCGGCGACCCGCAGCCACCGATCGGCGCGATCCCCGGTCGCCACCGTTCGCGCCGCAAGCACCGGCCAGACGTCGGTCGCACCGAGCTCCGTGGCCATCCGGACCGCGAGATCCATCGCCGGCCCCTTCGGAAGCGCGACACACAGGTGGAGCGCGCGCCCCGCCCGCGCGGCCCGGACCGGGCCAGACGCTTCGAGCACCACCGGACCGGCCGCGCTCGCGATCCGCGCCGGCACTTCCCGGCCCGTTCCGTCGAAGGCCACCACCGGGTCGCCGAGCCCAAGCCGCAACACGCGGGTCAGGTACCAGGACGCGTCGGCGTCGAGCTCGATCCGCGCACCCAGCACGTCACCGGCCAGGACACGCCTCATCGCTCCACTTCCCAGCAGACCCACTCCCCGTCCTGGTGGCGCACGGTCGGCTCCCACCCGAGCGCCGCCGCCACGACGCTCTCCCGATCCACCAGGATCCCCGCGAGGATCAGGAGGTCTCCAGTGAGGCGGCGAAGATCTGGGGCGAGGACCGCGATGAGCTCGGCGTGCAAGTTGGCGACCACGACCGACGACGGCCCAGCGAGACGAGCGACCGGATCCAGGGAAAAGGCAACGTCCAGCTGGTTCAGCGCGGCATGCCGCTCAGCTTCCCGGATCGCCGCAGCCTCGACATCGACCCCGACCACCCCGGTGGCGCCCAGGTGCGCTGCGGCCAAGGCCAGGATCCCCGACCCGCACCCCACGTCGAGCACTCCCCGGGTGCCCGGCCCGACGCGGGTTTCGAGCGCGGCGAGCGCCTGTCGGGTCGTCGGATGGTCGCCGGTACCAAAGCCGAGTCCAGGTTCGATGATCAGCGCGCCCGGCGCTGCCGCCCACGGCGGGGCGATCACGAGCCGCCCGACCCGAAAGGGATGAACTGAAGCCTGGAACTCTGCCTGCCAATCTCGATCGTCGACCGGAGCCCAGGCGAGCGTCGCTCCGCGCGCGATCCGGCGCACTTCGGCCTCGATTCTCGTCCGCTCCGCGCCCCCCGCCTCGAACCACGCGGTGACCACCAGGAGCCGCGGCTCCCGAGCCGGGGCAGGCTCGTCCCACGGCTGTCGAGGAGCCTCCCGCTCGGCGAGCACGGGCTCCTCCTGCAACCCGCTCGCGCCAAGCGAGAACAGCAAGGGGCTGAGTTGGGTAAAGTCGGCACGGCGAACCGGCGAGATCGCCAGTGCCCACCACATCTCAGTGCTGGTCGGGGGGGGGCGCCGGAGGCGGAGGCGGAAGCGCTAGGCCCTGGCGATGCGCGGCCAGCAACTGGGGCACCACCTCGAGCATCGGCACCTCTACCCACTGGTCGCCGTGCGTGCCGAGTAGGAAGAAACTGGGTGTTCCCTGGATCTGGGCCTGTGCCCCGGCGATCGCGTCGGCCTGGATCGCGGCGCTGGCAGCCGGGCTTTGCATGCACTCTTCCCAGCGTCCGAGGTCGAGCCCGACCTGCTGCGCCATCCTCGTCAGGTCGGCCGGCGCGAATTGGGGCTGGTTCGCGAAGAGCAGGTGAGACATCTCGAAGTACTTGCCTTGCTGTCCCCCGCAGAACGCCGCCATCGCCGCGAAACAACGCTCGGGGCCCGAGTCGTGCTCGAGCACGGGGTTGCAGGACGCGGTCAGCGGGAAGACCCGGAACCGGAGCTGCAGGTCCTTCTCCCGCGCCAAGGCTCCCTCGATCTCCTGGGAGGCGAGCGCACAATGCGGGCAACCGAAGTCGGCAAATTCGAGCAGGACGTATTTCGGATCGACGCTCCCCTTTCGCGGCTCCTCCCCGGTCGTCGTGACGAGCCCGCGCGGCAGATGGTAGAGCGCCGCGACGTCGCTCTCAGGCCTCGGGGCGGGCACCGCCGGCGAGGGCGCCTCCCCGGGCAGCGGCGGGGCGGGCGCAGGGGCGGTGATCGCGGAGAGGTCGATCTCCACCGCGCACCGCTTCCACGCCGAGGAGCCGATGAGGGTGATGACCAGAAACGTGGTCGCGATCGCGGCGAACGGCCCGCTGGTCGGAAGCCCGGCGGCCGCTTCGAGGGGGCCGATCGCCTGCAGGCGGAGCGCCCGGACCGCCGACCACAGGAGCAGGACGTTGCCGAGGTAAATGACAATGCAGACGAGGCAAACGGCGCCGATCAGGCTCGACTGCCAGGCGAGCCAAGCCGAGTACGCGAGGTTGATCAGGGCGAAGATGGCATTCACCTGATCAAAACGGGCACCCTCCGTCGTGCCGGCACCGGTCGGAGTCGGTCCCGCCAGGGCCGCCGCAATCGCCAGCCCGCTGTAAAACCCGAGCCCGAGCAACGTGATCGGCAAGCCGAACGCCATCGACGCCGCGGAGCTATTGACCAGATCGCAGTTGATGACCTCGCTGACGTTGCAGATCGAGCTGCCCGTGGCGGAACACTTCGCCCGCAAAAGGTACGCATTCGCGAGGGCGCAAACGACCGCGGTCAGCAACGCCCCACGACGCGGATCTTTGGCGATCAGCGCCGCGCTGAGGAAAAGCGCCGCCGCCGGGATGCCTATCCAGGCGAGCGGCTGACCCACCGCCCCGGCGAGCGCTGCCCCCAGGCCGGTGGCCGCCGCCAGCGCGGTGAGCGCTTTGCTGGTCGCTTCCATCGGGCCACGGGGTATCCCCGCGCCGCGGTCAACGCACCTCTCGGAGCTCGCGGCGGGCGTCGCGATCCTTGATCGTGGCCCGCTTGTCGTGGAGCTTCTTCCCCTTCGCCAGCGCGATCTCGACTTTCACCCGAGATCCCTTCAGGTAGAGCTTGGTGGGGATCACCGTCTGCCCGCGCTCGGCGATTCCCTTGCGGAGCTTCGAGAGCTCGTGCTGGTGGAGCAGCAGGCGCCGGCGGCGCATCGGCTCGTGGTTGTTTCGGTTGGCGTGGGTGTAGGGCGCGATGTGAAAGTTCACGATCCAGGCGCCGTCTTCCCCAATCTCCACGTGCGCGTCGCCGAGCGCGCCTTTGCCGATGCGGAGGCTCTTCACCTCGCTGCCCAGCAGGACGAGGCCCGCCTCGAAGGTGCCGAGGAGGAAGTACTCGAACCGCCCCTGCCGGTTGTCGATGAGCACGCGGATCGGTTTGTCGTCGGCCATGCCGGTCTTGTATCCCGGCGCGCCGACTGGCCCAGTGGGCGGAAGTGGGGGCACCTCCGGCGGTGCCTCGCCGGTGTTGTGGAAATAATCGGCGTTTCCACGTGCGGCCGAAGCGCGCCCAGCGGAAAAGAAAGGATCTCGGATCCTTGCGCGTGGGGGGAAGTGGTATACAGTGGGCCAGCGTGGGTAAACCGCGATGCAGCGCGTCCGGTGTCAAACGAGTGGAGTGGTCGACGACAAGGGCCGTCTGGCTCTGCCGGCCCCTCTACGCCGCGCGCTTGGCGACGCCGGAATCCGAAGGCTCGTCCTCACGTTCTACAAGGGCGCGATCGTATGTTGGACCGAGGCCGATTTCGAAGCGAAGGTGGAGACGCCCCTGGCGTCGGCCGACGCGTTTCGGGAGTCGGTGCGGGCGTTTACCCACGCGCTGGTGTCTGTGGCCGCCGACGTGGAGATCGACCCGCAGGGCCGGATCCGCATTCCCCCCAACCTGCGAGACCTCGCCAAGCTGGACCGGGAGGTGGTGATCTTCTCGGTCCTCGATCGCGTCGAGATCTGGGATCAGAGCGCCTGGGATCAGCGCTATCGCGAGGCCATCGTCCAGGCCGGCGACGGCCTCCCGGGGCTGGGATGACCCCCATGGCCGACGCGTCTCCCACTTTCCACCACCTCTCGGTCCTCGCCGACGAAGTCGTCGCCGCGCTGCGACCCGCGGCCGGCGAGGTCCTGGTCGACTGCACGCTCGGCGGCGGGGGCCACGCCGGCGCGCTGCTCCGTGCAGCGGACTGCCGGGTCATCGGGATCGATCGAGACCCGGCGGCGCTGACCGCCGCCTCATCGGCGCTGTCGCAGTTCGGGGCCCGGTTCACGCCGGTGCACGGCCGGTTCGGCGACCTCGCCGCGCTGCTCGCGCGCCTGGGCCAGCCAGAGGTCCACGGCGTCCTCGCCGATCTCGGCGTCTCGTCCCACCAGCTCGATACCCCGGAGCGCGGGTTCAGCTTCCGGTTCGCGGGACCGCTCGACATGCGGATGGACCCGAACGCATCCCCCTCCGCCGCCGACCTCGTCAACGAGGCCTCCGAGGCAGATCTTGCCGACTGGATCGCCCGCTTCGGCGAGGAGCGCCGCGCGAGAGGGGTCGCTCGAGCCCTCGTCCGCGGCCGCCCCTGGTCGGACACCGCGACCCTCGCCTCGGCGATCGCCGGCGTCGTCGGCCGCGGAACTGGCCGAATCCACCCAGCCACCCGTACCTTTCAGGCGCTCCGGCTCGTCGTCAACGACGAGCTCGGCGAGCTCGAGCGGCTGCTCCCCGCCGCTGCCGCCGCCCTCGTCCCGGGGGGTCGCCTCGCGGTGATCGCCTTCCACTCGCTCGAAGACCGGATGGTCAAGCAGTTCCTCGCTGCGGAATCCGGAAAATCTGCTCCCAAAGACCCCTATGGTCACCCAATCGGCACCGTCCGCCTCCGCCCGCTCCCGCCTGTCTCCCCCTCCGACTCCGATCCCAACCCCCGGGCGCGCTCCGCGCGTCTCCGCTCTGCTGTGAGGTTGCCGTGGAACGCGTCCTGAACCCCGGTAGCGAAGCCGTCTCGATGCCCCTCCCGGTCCTGCGACCCGCCGTGGCGGGTGCGCTCGCCCGCCTGCGCCCGTTGTGGCGCCATCTGGCCTGGTTCCTCGCGTTCGGCATGATCATCGCCCTGGCGGTCGCGGTGCGCCTCGACTTCCAGCGGATCCGGAAGGACTTCGAGCGCACGAGCCGCACTGAGCGCGAGGCCCTGATCCTGCAGGACCGCCTGCGCCTCGAGCTCGATGCACGCCGCCGCGCGACCGCCATGGAGGCCCTCGCGGTCCGCCACGGCCTCGTCGATCACCCGGCGGTCGTGAACCTGGTGGGGGATCCATGAGCCGGATCACCGTTCCCCGGTACGAGCCCGAGCCGGAGCCGCCCGAGGTCGTCCGGGTTCGCGCCCGGCGGCGGATCGCTGCCGTCGGTGGGATCCTGCTCACCTTCCTGTCCATCGCCGGCGCCCGTGGCGTCCAGCTGGCGTTGATGCCTGCGGATCGCACCGTACGGGTCGCAGCGATGCAACGGTGGGACCAGGTGACCCTCCAGGCACGGCGCGGGGAGATCCTCGATCGCAACGGTCACCGCTTTGCCACCAGCGTGGCGACGCCGAACATCATCGTCGACCCGATCCTGGTGGAAGCGGCTGAAGTCGACGCCCTCGCTGCCCAGATCGGCGGGATCCTCGACCTTCCGGTTCGCGAGGTCGCCGAGAGGCTCGTCCGTCCCTCGCGCTACGTGCGCCTCGCGATGCGAGTGCATCCGGCGGTGGCGGCGCGGATCGACGCGCTCGACCACCCCGCACTGTGGGTGGAGCGCACGAGCCGACGGTACTACCCGGAGGAGACGCTCGCGAGCCAGCTCGTCGGGTTCGTCGACACCGATGGGTCGGGACGGGAGGGCCTGGAGGCCGAGCTCGACAAGTGGCTCCGGGGCGGCCAGATCCTGCTCCAGCGAAAGCGCGACCGGCGCGGACTCTCGGTCGATCAACCGCTCCGAAACGACCTCGATCTCAACGTCGGGATGAACGTCCGGTTGACCCTCGATCGCCAGATCCAGCGGATGACCGAGCGCGCCTTGGAGGACGTGTTCGAAAAGCACGCCCCCAAGGCGGCGTGGGCGGTCGTGGTCGACGTCGCGACCGGGGACATCCTGGCCCTGGCGAACGCCCCCGGATTCAACCCGAACGCCCTGACCGAGGACCCCACCTTCCGCAAGAACCACGTCGTGCAGGACGCGATTGAACCGGGCTCGGTGTTCAAGCCGTTCACCGCCGCCGCGGCGATCGAGGAGGGCATCGCCACCCCGGAGTCCCGCATCGACTGCGAGAACGGGGGTTGGAACGTCGCGCGCTCCCACATCCGCGACGACCATCCGCACGGCGTGGTGACGCTCACCGAGGTCATCAAGTACAGCTCCAACATCGGCACCGCCAAGCTCGCCCTTCAGCTCGGTGCGCACACCTACCTGCCCTACGTCGCCGCGTTCGGCTTTGGCACCCGCACGGGGATCCAGATGCCGGGCGAACGGGCTGGGGTCGTGCGGGCGGCGGACAAGATCAAGCCGATCGAGCTGATCACCACCGCGTTCGGCCAGGGGATCACCGCCACGCCGTTGCAGCTCGCGATGGGCACGGCGGCGCTCGCCAACCACGGCGTCCGGATGAAACCGCGGCTGGTGACGCGGGTCGAGGACGTGCATGGCGTCCCCGAGTACATCCAGCGCCCGGAGGTGGCGATGCGGGCCGTCTCGGCAGCGACGGCCGATCAGGTCCGCGACATGATGATCACCGTCACCGAGGCGGGAGGGACCGCCACTCGGGCCGCGGTTCCCGGCTACAAGGTCGGCGGCAAGACGGGCACCGCGCAGAAGGCGGAGAACGGCCACTACGGCGCCGGGCGTATCGGGTCGTTCGTCGGCTTTATCCCCGCGGATCGACCGGTCTTGGCGATCGCGGTATCGGTGGACGAGCCGTCGATCGGCAGCAAGTACGGCGGAATCGTCGCGGCGCCGGCCTTCGCCTCGATCGCCGGCCAGGCGATGCGCTACCTCGGCGTCCCGCCCGACCCGCCGGAGGCCACGGCCACTCCGTCGGCCGCGGTCGCCGTCGCGGCAATCCAACCCGAGCCGGAGCTCGCGCTCGGCTGGAACGGCCAGGGGTGGACGCTCCCGGACCTCCACGGGCGTCCGGTGCGTGAGGTACTCGGCAGCGTGCAGGGGTCCGGCCTCCAGGTCGAGCTCCAAGGCAGCGGGCTCGCCGTGTCTCAGGCACCGCCACCCGGAAGCTCTCTCGCCCCGGGCGAAACCCTTCGCGTCACTTTTCAGTAGCTCTTTCGCACATTTTGCCTCCCCCCGGCCGGTCCGCGGTCGGCACCCGGCCTTCGCGCGTCCCCCCGCGCGAAGGCGGGTTGTCCGGCCCGCCCCGAGCAGCAGAACGGCGTCCCCCGCGTCTTTCCCTGCTCCCGTCCCTCCCACGACGGTGCTATGAGCCGTCACGGGTCCGATCGCGGACCGACCTGCCCCTCCTCGAGCGAACGATGCGCCTGTCCGTGCTGCTTCCCCGGCTCGCCCCTTTGGCGATCGCCGGGAATACCGACGTGGAGATCTCCCGGGTCACCCGGGACTCTCGGCAGGTCGATCCGCATACCGCCTTCGTCGCCATCCAGGGGGCCAAGGTCGATGGGCACGCGCTCGCGAGCGGGATGACGGCCGGGGCCATCGTCGCAGAGCGCCCGGTCGCCAGCGACGCCACCCAGGTGATCGTCGCGGACAGCAAACGGGCGCTCGCCCTCCTCGCCGCGGGGCTGGAGGGCGATCCGGGCGGTTCGCTGCAGATCGTCGGGGTAACGGGCACCAACGGCAAGACGACGACGACGACGCTGATCGAGGGCGCGCTTCGCCGCGACGGACGCAAGGTCGGGCGCATCGGGACAACGGGCAACGCCATCGACGGCGTGAGCCTGCCCGCGGGGTTCACCACCCCGGAGGCGCCGGAGCTTCAGCACCTGCTCGCCCGGATGCGCGACGCCGGATGCACGGCGGTCGCCATGGAGGTCTCGAGCATCGGGTTGTCGCAGCACCGGGTCGACGGGATCCCCTTCGCGCTGGCGGTCTTCACGAACTTCACCCAGGATCACCTGGACTTTCACGGGACGATGGACGCGTACGCCGCAGCCAAGGCGCGCCTGTTTCGAGAGTTGCTCCGGCCGGTCGGGGGTCTCCCGCGGGCGCTCCTCTGCGCCGACGACCCCGCTTGGCGGCGGATGGATCCGCCCCCGGATCGCTGGACCTTCGGCTTCGATCCCGCCGCGGACCTCCGGGCCGAGGCCGCCCGGGTGACTGGCGGCGGCACGGTGCTCCAGATCCGCACCCCCTTCGGTCCCACCGAGCTGCACAGCCAGCTTATCGGACGGTTCAACGCCCAGAACCTGCTCGCCGCCCTCGGCTCGCTCCTGCTGCTCGGCCTTCCGCTCGACCGGGCCACGGAGGCCCTTTCCGGCGCCGACGGCGCGCCGGGCCGCCTCGAGCGCGTGGATCGGGGCGCCGGCCCCCTGGTCCTCGTCGACTACGCGCACAGCGACGACGCCCTCGCGAACGCCCTCCCCGTGGTGCGCGAGCTCATCCCCGGCGGGCGCCTGTGGGTGGTCTTCGGCTGCGGCGGCGACCGCGATCGCACCAAGCGCCCGAAGATGGGCCGGGTCGCTGCCGCCCTCGCCGACGAGGTCGTGGTGACGTCGGACAACCCGCGCCACGAAGACCCCGGCGCCATCGCAGCCGAGATCCTGGCCGGCATCGACCGGCCGGTGACCGTCGAGCTCGACCGGGCGAAGGCCATCGCGCTGGCCATCCGGGAGGCAAAAGCCGGTGACGCCGTAGTAATCGCCGGGAAAGGCCACGAGACCACCCAGCAGGTCGGCGACGTGTACCACCCCTTCGACGACCGACTCGTCGCCGCCGCCGCGATCCGCAGGTGACACCGCGATCCACGTAGGCTAGGCTCGACTTCCCGCCCCTCTCCGCTCCTCGCTCCCCCTCCCCTCATGCCCTCCCTATCTACGATTGGTAGATTCGACAGCGAAGCCCTCGCGCGCGCGACCGGCGGCGGGGTTGTGCGGCCCGGCCCCGCCGGCCCCATCGCCTTCGACAGCCGCAAGGTCGAAGCCGGAGACTGGTTTTTTGCGCTCCGCGGCGATCGGTTCGACGCCCACGATTTCCTCGCCGGGCTGCGGCGCGACGTCGCGGGGATCCTGGTCAGCGACCTCGCGCGGGTGCCCGCCGACTGGACCGCCGGGATCGTCCGGTTTGACGAGGGCAACGCCGCCGTCGCCGGCCTCGGCAGGGCCGCCCGGGCGCGCATCCACCACCCGGTCGTGGGATTGACCGGAAGCGCCGGGAAGACCACGACCCGGGCGATGATCGCGCTCGCGCTCAGCCCGCTCGGTCGCGTGCACCAGACCACGGGCAACCTGAACAACCACCTCGGGGTGCCCTTCACGCTCCTCGCGACGCCCGACGACGCCGCGGTGTCCGTGGTGGAGCTGGGCACCAGCGCCCCTGGCGAAATTGCGTTTCTGGCCGAGATCGCGCGGCCCGAAGTGCGCGTGATCGTCAACGTCGGCGCGGCTCACCTGCTGGAGCTCGGGGGCCTCGCCGGCGTTGCCGCCGAGAAGGGGGCGCTGTTCACGACCGCGCGACCCGGCGACGTCGCGGCGGTGAACCTCGACGATCCGTGGATCGCCCGGCAGCCGATCCCCGCCGGCGTCCGCATCGTGACCTACGGGACGGCCGAGGCCGCGCAGATCCGCCTCCTGTCGGCGACCCTGTCCCCGGCCACGCTCGCGACCGACGCGGTCTGGTCGACGCCCGCGGGGACACTGTCGTGCCGCATCCCCGCCCCCGGAGCGCACTTCGCGCACAACGCGACGGCCGCGCTCGCCGTCGCCTACGCCCTCGGGGTCGACCTGCGGATCGCGGCGGATGCCCTCGCCGGGTACGAACCGGTGGGGATGCGGATGCGCGCCGAGCCGCTCGCGAACGGGGCGATCGCGCTGAACGATGCCTACAACGCCAATCCGACCTCGATGGAGGCCAGCCTCCGGGTCTTGGCGGACCTCGGGGGACGGCGAGCGGCGGTGCTCGGCGACATGCTCGAACTCGGCGCCGACGAGGCCGCCTTCCACGAGCAAGTGGCGCGCCTCGCCCATGATCTTCGGCTCGACCTCGTCGTGCTGGTCGGGCCGCGGATGAGCGCGGCGGCGGCGGCCTGTCCGGGATGCTGGGCGGCGGTAGACGGCGAATCCCTGGCGGATAACCTACGTCACTGGCTCCAGCCCGGGGACCGGGTGCTGTTCAAGGGAAGTCGCGGGGCGCGCGTGGAACGGATCCTGCAAATGGCGCGAGGGGACTGATGCTCTACCACCTGTTCGTCGACCCCGGTCCACTCGCCGGCATGCTCCCTGGAACTGGGGTTTTCCGGTACATCACCTTTCGAACCGCGTGGGCGGTGATCACCGCGCTGTTGGTGTCCTACTTCCTGTTCCCGCCGTTCATCCAGTGGATGAAGCAGCAACGGGTGAACCAGATCATCCGGAGCGATGGTCCAGAGAGTCACTTGTTGAACAAGGTGGGAACACCGACCATGGGCGGGGTCTGCATTCTGCCCGGCGTCGCCGTCGCCACCCTGCTCTGGGCGCGGCTCGACATCCCCGAGGTGTGGATGGCGCTCGCCGTGATGCTTGGCTGTGGCGCCATCGGGCTGCTCGACGACTGGAAGAAGGTCATGCACCGGTCGAGCGACGGGCTGCACGGGCGGTACAAGATCCTGGCCCAGCTCGCGATCGGCGGCGCGGTGTTCGGCTACCTCTATGCCACCGGCCGGATCGGCCCGGCGGTGAACGTCCCGTTCCTGAAGGACGTGTCGTTCGACCTCGGTTGGACCTACGTGCTCTTCGCGATCTTCGTGCTCGTCGCGGAGTCGAACGCAGTCAACCTGACGGACGGGCTCGACGGCCTGGCCATCGGCCCGGTGATGACCTGCAGCGCGACCTACGGGGTCGTCGCCTACGTCACTGGTCACCAGGAGTTCTCCCGCTACCTCGGGATCCCCTACGTCGCGGGCGTGGGCGAGCTCACCGTCTTCGCGCTCGCCCTGGTGGGCGCCGGCCTCGGCTTCCTCTGGTACAACGCCTTCCCCGCGTCGGTGTTCATGGGCGACGTCGGCTCGCTCTCGCTCGGCGGCACCCTCGCGCTGCTGGCCGTATCGACGCGACACGAGCTGTTGCTCGTCCTCGTCGGCGGGATCTTCGTGATGGAGGCGATGTCCGTCGTGCTCCAGGTCGGGAGCTTCAAGCTCACTGGAAAGCGGATCTTCGCCATGGCGCCGATCCATCACCACTTCGAAAAGAAGGGCTGGTCGGAGCCCAAGATCATCGTCCGATTCTGGATCATCAGCGTGCTGCTCGCCATGGTGGGGCTCTCCACCCTCAAGCTGCGATGAACGTCGTCGTCGTCGGTCTCGCGCGATCCGGGATCGCGGCGTGCAAGCTCGCCCTCGCCCAGGGCGCGCGGGTGACCGGCTTGGACCTGCGCCCCGGCCTCGACCCGATCCCCGGGGTCGCGCTCGAGCTCGGCCCGCACCGGCGGGAGACGCTGCTCGCCGCCGACCTGATCGTCGTTTCGCCCGGAATTCCGACGAGCCAGCCGGACCTCGCGGCCGCCCGGGACGCCGGGGTCCCCATCCTGGGCGAGATCGGGTTCGCCGCACGGTCCCTGACCGCGCCGATGGTCGGGATCACCGGCACGAACGGCAAGTCGACGGTGACGTGGTTCACCGGGCAGCTCCTGCGGGCAGCGGGGATGCGCACGTTCGTCGGGGGAAACCTCGGGGATCCGCTGTGCAACGCGCTGCTGGACCCCGCCCCTTGGGACGCGGTCGTGGTCGAGGTATCGAGCTACCAGCTCGAGAATGCCGGCGACTTCCATCCACGGGCCGGCGTGGTGCTGAACCTCACCCCGGATCACTTGGCGCGGCATGGCACGCTGGACGCCTATGGCCTGGCAAAACTCCAGCTCTTTCGCCACATGACGGGCCGGGACCTCGCCGTCCTCCCCACCGGGGACGACCGGCTCGCCCGCCTCGCAGGGGTCGGTCCGGGCACGCGGGCCTGGCTCGGAGGGAACCCCGGCGTCACCCGCGCTGGATCGCGGGTGGAGGTCCGGGTGCCGGCGCTTGGGTTGGTGGCCGACTTCGACCTCGCCGGCTTTCGGGTCCCCGGAGACCACAACCGCGACAACGCCGCAACGGCGGCCCTCTTGGCCCTCGCGATGGGGGCCCCGCCCAAAGCGATCGCCCAGGCACTCCCGCTGCTCGAGCCGCTCGCCCACCGGATGGAGATCGTCCTCGACGCCGACGGGATCCGGTGGATCAACGACTCGAAGGCCACCAACGTCGACGCGACGCGGGTCGGACTCGCTGGCCTCGGTCAGCCGGCCGTCGTGCTGCTCGGCGGGGAGGCCAAGGGTGCCGGCTTCGACGTGCTCGCCCCGCTGCTGCGCGACCAGCGAGCGGTGATCTGCTTTGGCGGCTCCGGCGCGGCCATTGCCCGCGAGCTCGCCTCGGTCGGAGTGCCGAGCACCACCGCTCCTTGGCTGGAAGACGCCGTCCTGTTGGCCCGGTCCTTCGCGCGCGACGGGGACGCCGTGCTTCTCTCGCCCGGGTGCGCCAGTTTCGATCAATTCACCGATTTCGAGCATCGCGGTCGTGTTTTCCGCGCGCTCGTGCAGGGGTCCGTATGAGCTCCGCCGCCCTGACCGCCCCCAAACCGACGACCTCCGCCACGAGCGCGGCCGAGATCGCCCGAGCCCCGCGCGCCGATTGGGTGATCGTGGCCCTCACTGCGCTGCTCTCCGCGTTCGGGGTGGTGATGATCCTCTCGGCCAGCTCGCTCGAGGCCGACGCTCGCTACGGAAACGCGCTGCACTTCGCGATCCGGCAGGTGTCCGGCATCGCTGGCGGGGTGATCCTCGCGGGAGCGACGTGGTGGGTTCCGTCGAAGTGGTTCCGAAATCTCGGCTTTCCTGCGCTCATTGCCGCAGTGTTCGGCCTCGCCCTCGTCCTGTCGCCGCTCGGCAACGAGGCGAAGGGGGCGACCCGGTGGATCTCGCTCGGCCCGGTGAACCTCCAGCCGTCGGAGTTCGCGAAGCTCGCCTGGATCCTCGCCCTCGGAGAGCACTTGGGTCGCAACGAGGGCCGGCTCCGAAGGGACGCGGTGGCGGTCGGCGGGCCGATCCTGCTGGGCGTGAGCCTGCTCCTCGGCTTCATCTTCGCCCAGAAAGACTTCGGGACGACGGTGATCCTGCTCGGACTCACCGGCGTGATGCTCGTCACCGCCGGGCTCCAGTGGCGGTGGGTCGGCGCGCTCGGCGGGGTTGCGCTCCTCGGGCTCGTGATGATGATCATCGTGGAGCCGTACCGAATTCAGCGCCTGACGAGCTTCGTTGACCCGTTTCGCGACCCAGACGGCGCCGGGTACCAGGTGGTCCAAGGGTGGATCGCGCTGGCGACCGGCGGAGTGTCGGGGACCGGCCTCGCGAGCGGCGTCGCCCAGCGGGGGTTCCTGCCTGAGGCCCACACCGACTTCATCCTCGCCGTCATCGGCGAGGAGTTCGGCGCCGTCGGCTGGGCGGCGACGCTCGTCGTGCTCCTCGCGATCTTGTGGCGGGCCATCCGGATCGCCCGGAACGCGTCCGATCTCCACGGGATGCTCGTGGCGATCGGGATCGTCGCCATGTTCTCGGCGCAGGCCATCATCAACGTGGGCGTGGTAGGCGGACTCCTGCCGGCGAAGGGGCTCGTGCTTCCGTTCTTGTCGTATGGCTCGTCGGCCGCCCTGGTCAACGTCTGGGCGATCGGCGTGCTACTGCGGATCTCCGCGGAGCTCCCGATGATCCCCGCCCCAGTCCGCCCGACCTCGACCCGCGTCTCGCGCGCCCGGACCCGCCCATGATGTTCCGAAACAAGGTCCGCACGATTCACTTCGTCGGAATCGGCGGGATCGGCATGAGCGGCATCGCCGAGGTGCTGCTCACGCTCGGATTCGCGGTGACCGGGTCGGACCTCAAGGACTCGCCGAGCGTGAAGCGACTGCGCGGGCTCGGCGCGGTGGTTCACCTCGGCCACGCCCCCGAGCACATCGGCCCGGCAGACGTCGTCGTCCGAAGCTCAGCGGTCACGGCGGAGAACCCGGAAATCGGTGCGGCGCTCGCCGCCGGCGTGCCGGTCATCCAGCGCGCGGAAATGCTCGGCGAGCTGATGCGGCTCAAATACGGGATCGCCATCGCCGGAACCCACGGAAAGACGACAACGACCTCGATGATCGCCCAGTGCCTCGGCACGGCGGGCCTCGATCCGACCGTGGTAATCGGAGGCAAACTCGACAGCCTGGGGGGAACGAACGCCCGACTCGGGGCCGGCGACTGGCTCGTCGCCGAGGCCGACGAGTCCGATGGGACCTTTCTCCTGCTCTCTCCGACCGTCACGGTGGTGACGAACATCGATCCCGAGCACATGGAGCACTACCAGACGATCGAGCGCTTGGAGGACAGCTTCCTCGAGTTCGCCAACCGGGTGCCGTTTTATGGATACTCGGTGTTGTGCCTCGATCACCCACGGGTCGCGGCCCTCATCGGGCGAGTGCGGCGGCGGGTGGTGACCTACGGCTTCGCCCGGCGGGCCGACTATCGCGTGGGCGTGCCGGACTTCTCCGGGATGAAGAGCCGCTTTCTGGTGCATCGGGGCGACGAGGCACTGGGCGAGATCGAGCTCGGCATGCCGGGCCGGCACAACGTGCAGAACGCCGGCGCCTGCGTGGCCGCCGCCCTCGAACTCGGGATCCCGTTCGAGCAGGTACAAAGCGCACTGTCGGGGTTCACCGGCGTCCATCGCCGGTTCACGGTCGTCGCCGACGTCGCCGGCGTGCTCATCGTGGACGACTACGGGCACCACCCGGTGGAGATCGAGGCCACGCTCTCCGCGGCGGAGGCTGGCTTTCCGGAGCGCCGGATCGTCGCGGTGTTTCAACCGCATCGGTACACCCGAGTGCGAGACCTGTGGGCCGACTTTCAGGCCGCGTTCAACCGCGCCGACGAGGTGCTGGTCTGCCCGGTCTACGCGGCGGGCGAGGCGCCGATCGAGGGCGTCGACGCGGCGACGCTCGCTCACGCGATGCGGGAGCGCGGTCACCGCGGGGCGCGGGCGGTGGGCTCGCTCGACGAGGCCTCGAGCTGGTTGGACGCGAACACTCGCCCCGGCGACCTCGTGGTCACCCTGGGCGCGGGCAACGTGAACACCCTGTGCGCCGAGCTCGCCTCCCGCCTCGGGAGCCGTGGATGATCCTCCGGATCGACGAACCGCTGGCCCGGCACACCGCCTGGCGCACCGGAGGTCGGTGCGGGGCCTGGGTGGTCGTCGCTTCTCTGGCCGAGCTCGCGGAGGTCACCGCCGAGTGCCGGGCGGTCGACTGGAAGTGCACGTTGCTCGGCCATGGAACCCGAACCGTCTGGCGCGACGCCCCGGTCGTCGGCGCGGTGGTGCGGCTCGGGGGCGCATTCGGTTTGGTCGAAGCGGAGGAGCCCGCGTGGCGGGTGGGGGCGGCGGTGCCCCTCCCGGCGTTGCTCGCCCGCGCTGCGGCAGCGGGGCGCGCCGGGCTCGAAGACCTCGCGGGCGTTCCCGGCTCGGTGGGTGCGTCGCTGGCGCTCGATCCCGGATGGGAGGCCATCGCAACCGAGGTGGAGGTGCTCCACCGCGGAAAGGCCCATCGCGTATCGCTGGCCGAAGCACGGGATGGGAAGAAGATGATCCTCGCCGCCACGCTGGCTCTCAGGCCGGACCGTCCCGACGCGGTGCGGAGGCGCCTCGACCGGGTGCTCGGCAACCGCACGCGCACCACGACCCCGGCCTCGTCGTGGTACGCGCCGTCGCGGATCCCGTTGCGCGAGGTGTTCGCCTCGGTGCAGCTCCCGCGGGTGCGGCTCCGCGAGGTGGCGATCCCGGCGACTGCGCCAGAGATGCTCATCAACCTGGGCGGGGGCACCGCGTCCGACCTGGCGCTTCTGCAGAAGTCGGCACAGGAACGAGTGAAATCGACGCGCGGCTTCGAGCTCGACTCGCGCGTGCTCTGGCAGGGAGGGGCGACATGAGAGGCAAGCGGGTGGGAGTGTTGCAGGGCGGAATGAGCGCCGAACGCGGTGTGTCGCTGAAATCCGGGCACGCCGTGGCGGACGCGCTCCGCGGCCGAGGGTGGGACGTCGTGGAGATCGACGTCGGACCTGACGTTCCCGCGAGGCTCGTAGCGGAGCGGGTGGAGGTGGTGTGGCTCGCGCTGCACGGCCGGTTCGGCGAAGACGGCTGCATCCAAGGCCTGTGTGAGATCATGCGCATCCCCTACACCGGGTCGGGCGTCCGGGCGTCGGCCGTGGGGATGGACAAAGTGGCGACCAAGCGCACCCTTGCCGGCCTCCCCGGCATCGTGTTGGCGAGCGACGCCACCTGGCGATTCGGCGATCCCCTCCCCACCCTGGCCCTGCCGGTGATCTGCAAACCGGTGGGCGGCGGGTCGACGCTCGGAACGGCCCGGGTGGACCAGCCCGACCAGCTCCGCCCGGCGCTCGAGGCGGCGGCCACGCTGGGCGGTGAAGTCCTGATCGAGTCGTTCGTGACGGGCGAGGAGATCACCGTCCCCGTGATCGACGGCAAGGCGCTCCCGGTCGTCCGCATTGTCCCCGACTCAGGCTTCTTCGACTTCGAGGCCAAGTATACGAAAGGGAAAACGAACTACGAGGTTCCGGCAAGCATCGCCCCCGAGACCTGGGCTCAGGCCCAGGCGGCCGCCGAACTCGCCCACCGCACGCTTGGCTGCCAGGGCCTCACCCGCAGTGACTTCATCGTCCGTTCCGATGGAACACCCGTCTTCCTCGAGATCAACACGCTGCCCGGAATGACCGCCACGAGCCTATCGCCGATGAGCGCGGCGACCGTGGGCATCCCCTTCGCCGAGCTCGTGGAGCGGATCCTGCTCGGCGCCACGATGCAGGCCGTCGAAGCGTCCTAAGGGCCTCGCCTCGAGCGCCATCGAACGGGACCGAATTCAAACAGCCCACCAGAACATCGGGCGTCCAATGCTGGTTATTTACCGGACGTCGTGCTAACGTCCGGCGCAGGCCAAAAAAGTCGGCTGGCAGCCTTGATCAACGCCCCTCTGCCCGGTACATTCCCGTTACCCCTCCCCGCCTCGTCCCTCCCCTCCCTCCAGCCCCCTACACCCACCGTGCGCTTCCCCAAGGTCCGGCTTCCGTCGTTCTGGACGGCCTTTGCCTCGATCCCGCTGCTGATGGCAGGCGGGCTCGGCGCGGGCGCCGCCTGGCTGGTCGTGCGCCCGGACCTCGTGTTGGTGGAGCACATCGACTTCGTCGGGGCCGAGCACGCCGATCAGCGCGCGCTCCGGCACCTCGCCGACATGCCGAACGGGACGACGATTTGGGGAGTCGATCCCACGGCGATCGCGCACGGGGTCGAGCATCACCCCTGGGTGCGCCACGCCACGGTCGAGCGCGTTTGGCCCGATGGCCTGCGGGTGACCCTCGAGGAGCGCACGCCGGTCGCCCTGCTCGCCATCGCCGAGCGCACCTACGTGCTCGACGAACAGGGCGTCCCCTTCCTGGTGGCCGACGGTCGGGCGCTCGACCTGCCGCTCATCCTCGGCCTCGCGCCCGAGCTCGCCGAACGGCATCCCGAGCTGCCGCAGCTCGTCCTCCGCGACGCCCTGTGGCTCATCCGCGAGATCCCGGTTCGAACCGGCGTATCCGCCGATGCTATCTCCTCGGTCGCCTTTCATACCGACACCGGGATGAGCGTGACCGTCGGCCACAGCCGCGTCGTGTTCGGCCTCGAAGACCTTCCCCGGCAGATGGATCGCCTCGAACGCCTCGTCAACGAGGCCCACGTCGCGCTCGACGAGCCGCTGCTGATCGACCTCGCTCCTGCGACCGTCGCCATTGTTCGCTCCCTCGCCCCCGCCAACGCGGGCTGATCCCCTCCCACCTCCCCACATCCCGCCGGAGAATCCCCATGATCGAGATCATCGACGAAGAAGACGTTCAGACCGGAGCCCGGATCAAGGTCGTCGGCGTGGGCGGCGGAGGTGGCAACGCCATCAACACGATGATCGCCGGGGGCCTCACCGGCGTAGAGTTCATCGCGATGAACACCGACGCGCAGGACCTTCGGCGCTCGCTCGCCCCGCGGCGCTTCCAGCTCGGGAGCCAGCTCACGAAGGGCCTCGGGGCGGGAGCCGACCCCGGGGTGGGACGCGAGGCGGCGCTCGAAGATCGCGACCGGATCGCCGAGCTGCTGCTCGGGGCCGACATGGTGTTCGTCACCGCCGGGATGGGCGGCGGAACCGGCACCGGCGCCGCCCCGATCATCGCCCAAGTGGCCAAGGAGATCGGCGCGCTCACGGTTGGGGTCGTCACCCGCCCGTTCTTCTTCGAGGGCCGCCGCCGCCGCCGCCAGGCCGACGAGGGCATCGAGCAGCTCACCTCCGCGGTCGACACCATCATCACCATCCCGAACCAGCGACTCGTCTCGATGGCATCGGAGCGCACCAGCATGCGCGACGCCTTCGGGATGGCCGACGACGTGTTGTTGCAGGCGGTGAAGGGCGTCGCCGACCTGATCAGGGGCCAGGGCGTGGTGAACGTGGACTTCGCCGACGTGCGGACGATCATGAGCGCCAAGGGCGTGGCGCTGATGGGCGTCGGCCGGGGCTCGGGCGAGCACAAGACAGTGGACGCCGCCCAGGCGGCCATCAGCAGCCCGCTGCTCGACGACGTGTCGATCGTCGGCGCCACGAGCGTGCTCATCAACGTGACCGGCAACAGCCACCTGACGATGTACGAGATGCACGAAGCGTCGACGCTCATCCAGGAAGAAGCCCACGAAGACGCAGACGTGATCTGGGGCTGGGTGATGGACGACGCAATGGGCGACGAGGCCCGCGTGACGGTCATCGCCACCGGCTTCGACCGGCAGGCCCAGATGCTTCACCCCCAGAGCATCGAGCGGCGGGTGAACGAGCGGGTGATCCGGCAGGTCGGGGCTTCGCGCGCGGCGGCGGGCCGAGGTCGGGAGCTGCACTCGGGGATTGACCCGATCTACGAGGACTACGACATCCCTACATTCTTCCGGAATGCCGACTGACCGGAGTTCACCATGAGTGACCAAAATGGTCCTGGAATCACCGAAGTTGCCCGACAACTGACGGCACATTTCCATTCGTCGGCCGGCGCGACCCCGGCCACTGCCGAGGCCCTGCGCAACACGCTGTACGATGCCGAAGCGGCAGGTATCCTCGGCAAGATGGCCGACACGATCGAGACGCATTCGGCCGGCGACGCCGACGTGAAGGCACTGGCGGACGTTCTTCGCGACCGCATGTACGGCATTTAGGGATTGAAAACAATAATCGGTGCAGACGGAACGATTGAAGCGCAACTATTCCGCAGTGGCGGGGCGACCACCTGATTCGGATCGAAGAACGCCGATACGCGCCTGTTCGCGGCGTTGATGCTGGCGGTCTGCGCAGTGGCGGGTTCTGTGTGCTCATGGTTAAACCGGGTGCCGAGAGCAGCGATCTGGGGCGGGAGTTCGTCCTTCTGGCGAAGCACTTGGACAACGGTGCACTTCGGCTGGTCGCCGCGGCTCGTGCGCGGGCGCTGGGCGAGGGTGGCGTAAGAGATCAGCGGGAACGGAACGACCAGTACCTAGATTTAGCGCCGACTATCACCGGTGGGCCTGGGAGCGCGTTCCCGAGCGCGGGAACGATTGACGTCTCTCGCCGGCCATCCCTCACCGATCGTGAAACTCGGGCCATCAACAAGCGAGATGCTGCTTAAGGCAACACGGTGGTGAGAAGTAGTTGTCAACACGCAGCGTGTGCCAGATCAGCTCAACAACCCGCCATGCAGGCGGCTTGACAACCCACTCCGCCGGAGTGCTGATCGCACCGGGAGCGGATGGCCATGCAGCTCAGATCGGCGCCGAACAAGACCTGCGCCCTCCTTCTCGCAGCTCTCGGCTGCACCACAGGCGATAAGGAGGACACCGACATCCCGGCCGCAGGGGGTGACGGCGAGGAGGTCGACGAGGAACCGCCAGTCGTCGACTACGAGTACCGGCAGGACATCGCCGACAACGGCACGAACTGCACTTTGCCCGAACCGGTGTACTTTCCGCAGATGGCGTGGTTCCAGCTCGACCACCCGTTGTTCTATGACCTTGGGTCACCCGGCGAGGAGGACGACCACTGGCTCGAACGCGGGATCATCGTTGCGGGCGGCGAGCTTGTCGTCAGTGACGCCCCGTCGAACGCCGTCTGGCTCTACGACCTCGGCCCGACCGACTGCCCGTGGGTACAGCTCGCGGACCTCCCCGCTGGACGTTCTCGTGGCGCGCTCCTCTGGTTTCCCGACGAGTCGATGATGCGGCTGATCGGCGGGCGGACAGCTGTGCCCCCGGGTTGGGAGACGAACGGGGCCACGCACTGGCTCAACCTCGGCACGTCCGAGGGTCTGTTCGCAGCCTTCGCTTACGAGCCGATCGATCACCCGGTGGCCGAGTACAAGGTGTTTGAGCGGTCGGCAGAATATGAGAATGGAAGCGCGATATGCGCTGGTCCGGCAACGCTTCAGTGCATCGACTTCATCACCGGATACGTCACGTCGGAGGAGCCCGTCGCAGATCGATGTGCGCCGGGGGACCTTATTGATTGCCCAGGCGATCCGGGTGGCTACACCGACGGCTACTGGGGCGGATGCAGCTTCGTTAATGCATCGCTCGTGCCAACTGGGGATCCCCACTGCATGAGTGAAACATCCGACTGGGCCGGGTGGGAGTTTGACCTCGGCCTTCCCATGTATCCGACCGGTGCGTTGTCGACGGGAGTAGTCCCCGGACAGGCTGAAGCAGCGGTGACAACCGATGGTTCCGACTACACGTTGCACGGCGGATCGGTGGGCTGCGAAGGGGTTTGCGGTGTGCCGGCGCCAGTGCTCACGCTCGATCACGATCCGCGGACCAGCGGAGCCCGGCTCGCCACCCACCCGGACGTCTGGAACGTAGGATCAGCCTCTCTTTGGGCGCTCGGCGGCCTGACCGATCCGCGCCGCAGCGGCGCGGTGGTCGAGTCTGTCAGCCAGGGGGTGTGGGGCGCCTCGGGGGTGACCCTCGGCCTGTCGTGGGACCGCGGTGAGCGTGGCTGGACGGGCGATGCGGAGCAGCTGGTGATCGGGGGATCTCGATTCCAGCTCAACGCCCCCGAGGCCGCATGGATGGTGGAAC
>CANLGQ010000038.1 GCA_947490265.1 Pseudomonadota bacterium
GGCTTTCAGCGCCTGGTGGAGCGTTTCGGGTACACCCAGGAGCAGGTCGCGGCGCGGGTCGGCAAGGATCGCGCGACGGTGGCCAACGCGATTCGGCTCCTCAAGCTGCCCGAGTTCGCGTTGGCGGCCGTTCGCGAGGGTCGCATCAGCGCGGGGCACGCCCGGGCGCTGCTACCCCTGGTGGATCCCGAGGAGATCCGGCGCGTTCTGGGGCGGGTGATCGGTCAGCAGCTCAGCGTTCGCGCCACGGAGCAGCTGGTCACCCGACTGGTCAAGGTTCAACCGGCAACCGCCGCTGATCGCAAGGCCCGTGAGCGCACCCTCGAGTATGCCACCCGGCTGCTGGAGGAGGCGCTACACACGAGCGTGACCATCACCACCCGGAAGGCTGGCGGCGGCCGCATCGCCATCGACTACGCGGATGCCGAACACCTCGAGTCCTTGATCGGGGTGCTTCGGAAGGGCGAGCCCGCGTGAAGGAGCACGGCCTGTCGGGGCTGCTCGGGGCGGGGACGACCTGGAACGGGGATCTGGTTTTCGATGGGCGGGTGCGCATCGACGGGCGCTTCGAGGGGCGCATCACCAGCTCGGATTTCCTGGAGGTGGGTCCAACCGGGGAGGTTCGCGGCCAGGTCGAGGCCACGCAGGTGCTCGTGGCCGGGCTGATCGAGGGCGGTGTCGTGGCACGGGAGCGGGTCACCGTGCTCGAGTGCGGGCGCGTGCGCGGCCGAATCGAGGCGCCTTGGGTCGACGTGCGACCCGGCGCGCAGATCGACGCCTGGGTCGCCGCGGTGCGGGATCTCCCGGCACCGGAGGCGCAGACCCCGTGACGCCGCGCGTGATCGGCATCGCGGGAGGGACGGCGTCGGGGAAGACGACGGCTGCGCGGCGGGTCGCGCAGGCGCTCGGCGACGACGTGCTGTTGCTCGTACACGATCGGTATTATCGCAGCGTCCCCCCGGGCACGTCCCTCCGCGCCCACAACTTCGACGAACCCGCGGCGCTCGACACCGCGGCGTTGGTGGCGGACCTCGACGCCCTCCGGGCCGGTCGGGGGGTGCATCTCCCGGTGTACGACTTCAGCCGACACGCTCAGGCCACTGAGACCGAGTTCGTCACGCCGCGGGACACGATCCTCGTGGAGGGCATCCTGGTGCTGGCGGACCCTGCGCTTCGCGCGCGGTTCGACCACGCTGTCTACGTGGACACGCCGCCCGATATTCGGTTGATCCGGCGGATCCGACGAGATGTCGCGGAGCGGGGTCGCACTGCGGATTCCGTGCTCGCACAGTACGAGGCGACGGTGCGACCGATGCACGTGGTCCACGTGGAGCCGAGCCGGCAGTTCGCCGACACGGTGCTGGATGGGAACGCGGCGCCGGACGCGCTCTCTGAGCGGCTCCTCGAGATCGTCAGAACGACCCGCTCGCGGTGACCTGGGGTCGTCGGCCGTTCCACGGGTGAGCCGCCTCGAGCTGCGCCGACACCCGAAGCAAGGTGGCCTCGTCGCCGAACCGCGCCGCGAGCTGAACCCCGATGGGCAAGGGACTCCAGGCGATCGGGATCGACACCGCGGGCTGGCCGGTCTGGTTGAACAGCTGGGTATTCGGGGTCTTTTCGAGACTCTTGGTGGCGAGATCGTCCAGGACCTTGAGGAGAACCGGGCGGGCCGGCAGCGCGCGGAGCCCCGCCAATCCGAGTCGTTCGTAAGGTTTCAAGGCCAGCTCGCCGATCCGCGGCGGCGGATGGGCCGTCGTCGCGGTGAGGAACACGTCGTAGGTCTCGTGGAAGGCGGCCATCTGACGGCCTGCGGCGCAGGCGGTGTCCCGGGCGACGTGGAGGTCGTACGCGGTCAGGACTCTCCCGATCTGCCCGAGAAGCCAGGTCGCGGGCTCGAATCCACCCGCGTGGGGGACCACGCCGGCGAGCCGCCCCACCTCGGCAATCCCCGCCGCCACCCCTGCGGCGACGACGGTGAGGTAGGCGCGGACCAGCGCGCTCCGGTCGAGGGTGGGGCGCGCTTCGACGACGTCGTGGCCCAGGTCGGCCAGCCAGGTCGCCGCCTGAGACACGGCGGCGGCGTGAGCGGGGTCGGTGGTGGTGCCGAACAGGCTCTCTGGTGAGAAGGCGACGCGGAGGCGCCCCGGTGAGCGCCCGACCTCGGCGGCGAAGGGACCCGGCGGCGGCGGTGCGCAATAGGGTTCGCCGGGGAACGAGCCAGCGAGGGCATCGAGCAGGGTGGCCGCGTCGCGGACGGATCGGCAGACTGCGAGCTGCTGCACGTAGCCGCTCCAGGCCTCCCCCCCGTCAACCGGTACGCGGGCACGGGTGGGCTTGAGTCCGAACAACCCACAGTGCGAGGCCGGGATCCGGATCGAACCGCCGCCGTCGCCGGCGTGGGCGAAGGGCACCGCTCGCGCGGCCACCAGCGCGGCGCTCCCGCCGCTCGACCCGCCCGGCGTGTGGTCGGGGTTCCACGGGTTGCGGGTCGCCCCGCGCAGCTCGGGCTCGGTGACGCCGACGATGCCCAATTCGGGCGTGTTGGTCTTGCAGACCACGATCGCCCCGGTGGCGCGCAGGCGGGCCATCACCGGGCTGTCGGTCGTCGGAATGTACCCCGTGAGGAGCCGACAGCTCATCGTATAGGGCTCTCCGGCGAAGGCCCCGTCCAGATCCTTCACCGCGATCGGCACGCCGCGAAACGGACCGTCAGGCAGTTTTGCCCGCGCTTCCTCCCGTGCCCGCTCGTAGCGGCGATGGACCACCGCGTTGAGCGCGGGGTTCACCTCCTCGATGGCTGCGATGGCGGCGTCGACCAGTTCAAGCGCGGATCGTTGGCCGGTGGCCACCTGAGCGGCCAGCGCGGTTGCATCGTCGTCTCCCCAGCTTGCCACCTTCGCTCCCTGGTGAGTCGCGCGGCTCCGCGCTAACCTCTGCCATGCTCATCCTGCTGACCACGCTCCTGGCTTGCAAGCACTACGACACGGTCGATGAGGCCTGCGCCGACGACGTTCCGGGCGAAAAGTCTCTGGACGACAGCCCGGCAGCGGCCTGGTCGCTCGACTTCACCCTGCGCCAAAACTGCTACCGGCGCTATGTCGGCCTGTCCCAGGTTCCGGTGCACTACGGCGTCCAGTACGCTGTCGACCAGCACGGCGAGTACTTGGCGCTCGCCGACCTGTCCGACCCCGGTATCGAGTGGGGGACGGAGGTCGCCGGTCCGCAGTACTACGCCCCCGATGCGCTCGGGCGACTCGCCGCGGGTGGGTATGCCTACGAATCCGGCAGCAGCGGCCTGTGGGAGGTGATGTGGACGGGTGCCGGTCCCGACGTGACGGGCGCCGAGCTCGTCGACGAGATGATGCTTGCTCCCGACTGGCACGAGATCCTGCTCCAATTCGAGCCGTTGGCGGCTGGGTGGTCGCACGGCGTGGATGCCCTCGGGCTGTCGTTCGTGTACGGGAACCTCGTGTACGATTTTCCGTCCAGCGAGTTCAAGACCTGGGTGACCTATCCCCAGGATGGGCAAAAGGACGTTCCGCGGGCTTCGGACTCCGGTTTTGGCACCCCGCTCTCGATCGTGGTCGGTTCCACCACCGCCACGGGTGACTACAATGGCGAAAACCCGTATGCGCTCGAGCTGGTGCGGGTGCCGCAGCTCGTCGCGGTCGCGCCGGTCGCCACCGCATGGACCCTGCCTGGGACGAACGAGTTGGTCCCGCTCCGGTATTCGGCGATCGGGGAGCCGTTGAAGCCGCTCGACGCCGAGACTGAGTACACCCTGGAGGGGGAGTTTCGGTGGGAGGGAGGGCAGAAGGACTTTCAGGTGACGTTCACGACGGCCGCCGATCTCGACACGACTGAGACCACCGCGATCAGCCGCGAGACGGCGCGAGGGGTTCGAAAGCACCATCCGCCCGGCGAGACGGCGCGGTGACCAGCGCGGCGGCGTTCCTCCTCTGGGTGGCGCTTCTCGCCGGGATCCCGTTTGCGCTGGTGATCCCCACGCTGGCTGGCGCGGACACCGACGTTCGCTCGGCCGGCAGCCGAAATCCCGGGGCCACCAACGTCGCTCGGTTGTTCGGTTGGCGAATGGCTGCACCGGTGCTTGCCGCCGACGTGGCCAAGGGGTTCCTCCCGGTCGTCGTCGCTCGGATCCTGTGGCCCACGTGGGATCCGTGGTTCGGCTGGATCGTGGCGTTGCTTGCCTTTACCGGGCATTGCTTCTCGGTGTTCCTCGAGTTCCGCGGCGGGAAGGGCGTGGCGACCGCCTCGGGGGGGTTGCTCGCTATCACCCCGTTTCCGACGCTTCTGTCCGCGGGGCTCTGGGTGGTGATTCTCTGGGCCTTCGGTCGGAGCTCGGTCGCTTCGCTGTGTGCGGCGACCGCGCTGGTCGGGTTCTGTGCCTGGCTCGATCCGGGCTCGCTTCCGCTCGTCGTCCTGCTGGCGATCGGGATCGCCTTCACCCACATGGCGAACGTGCGGCGGTTGGTGGCTGGGGCGGAAGGCCCGGTCATTCGGCCCGTCGTGTGGGGAAAGTCGCCCGACCGCGCCGCG
The DNA here is from genome assembly GCA_947490265.1 of Pseudomonadota bacterium. Lineage (GTDB taxonomy): Bacteria > Myxococcota_A > UBA796 > UBA796 > CANLGQ01. The sequence continues at coordinate 4,558 of CANLGQ010000038.1, forward strand.
GCGGCCGACATCCTGGGCCAGGGTCCTGCGGGGGGAGCGGCTCCGCCCATTTGGAAGGAGCGTCCGACCGACCCGCTCGATTGAGGCGCCCTCAGCGGCGTCGGCGAAGGACGAGGAGCAGCCCGGCGGCAATCGCCAGGGCGTCGGCGCGCAGCGGGTCGGTGGTGCACCCCGATCCGGGGGCCGGGGCGCCGGCCGCCGAGCCGCCCCCGCAGCCGCATCCGCCCGGTTCTTCGTCACCGAGCACGCCAGGATCGAAGAAGTTGCTCGCCCCTGGGCTTGGCGCGCCGCGGATCACCCAATCGGCGGGGAGGTCGCTGTCGAAGCCGTCGGGATCGCGGGCGAGCGAGCCAGCCTCGCCAGGAACTGCAGAAGGAACGACCGAACCGGCATCGTCGAGCAGCCCGTCGGGGTTCGCTTCGCCGTAGATCACCGTGTCGACCTGCGCCCCGGTGCAGTCCAGCAATCGGATCCCGTCGGCGTTGGAGGTCGCGTTGCCAATCGAGAACTCCGCGGTGAGCGTTGCAGGCGAGAGCGCTCCGCCGATGACCAGGTAGCCGCCGGCCGCGAGGATCGTCCCGCCGGGGAGCACCGCGTCGGGGTCGCCCCACGACGAGGTCGCGACGTCGATCCCCCAGCCGGAGAGATCGGCGTCGGTGGTGCCGTTGTTGTAGATCTCGACCCACTCGGCGCTGGTGTCGCTCGAGGCCGGGTTGGGGACGAACTCGTTCAGCACGACCGTGCCGTCGGAGGGCACGCAGATCACCGGCGCAATCAGGGGGTTGCTCGCGCCAGGGGTCGGGATCTCCTGCTCGGCGAAGTCCACCGCGGACTGATCGGTGTCGTAGCCGTCTTCGACCCGCTGCAGCGACGAACCGCCGCCGACCTGGGGAGCGAGGCTCGTGGCGGCGGCCAGGGAGTCGTCGATCAGCCCGTCGGTGTTGTTCTCGCCATAGACGACGGTATCGGCTGGAAATCCGGCGCAGTCGACAATGCGGATTCCATCGCCGCTGCTGCTCGCGTTGCCCATCCCGAGGCTGGCAAGGAAGTCGGTGCCGGCCACCGCCGAATCGCCCACGAGTAGCAGCTCACCGGGCTGGATCACGGTTCCGACCGGGAAGGTGAACGCGCTGCTGTAGCTCGACGTGGCGGTCTGTACGGCCCAGTCCGACAGGTCGACCGGCGTGGAGCCGGCGTGGTAGAGCTCGATCCACTCGAGCCCTTCGTCGGCACCGTCGGGATCGTAGAGGAATTCGTTGATCTTGACGCCCGAATCGGTCGCGCCGCAGTCCTCCACCGGGGCATTGTTGCTGACGCCGGGCGACGGGAACGCTGCGACCGCGAAGTCGACCGCGCAGGCATCGGTGTCGGCCCCGTCGAGGACCCGGGCGAGCGTCTCGTCCTCTCCGGGGACCTCGGCCAGCGAGGTGGCGACCGCGAGCGTGTCGTCGATCCAGCCGTCCGAATTCGGGGTGCCGTAGACCACGGTGTCGACCACCTCGCCGTTACAGTCTTCGAGGCGGACCGCGTCGGCGTTGGAGCCGTTTCCGAGGGAGAACCCGGGTGCGACGACGTCGGCGTCGGCGATGGCGGTCTGTCCGACCACGAGAAAGCCACCGGGCGGGATCACCGTGCCCTGGGGCAGCGTGCCGGTGCCGGAGAAGCTGCTCGATCCCGCTGCGATCACCCAGCTCGACACATCGACCGACGTAGCGCCCGGGTTGTGGAGCTCGACCCACTCGAGATCGGTGTCGGTCCCCGCCGGGTTGGTGATGAACTCGTTGAGGACGACGGCAGAGCCAGCGACGGCGTCGTCGCACGCGCCGGGCGTTCCCCCGCCGCCTCCGTTGGTCGCGCCGGGTGTGGGGACGGAGGCTGCGAAATCGACGGCGCTGAGCTGGGAATCCACGCCGTCGGCCACGCGGCCCAGCGTGTCGGCTTCCCCGGCATCGGGGGCGAGGCTCACCGCCACGGCGAGGGTGTCGTCCACCCAGCCGTCCGTGTTCGGCGTGCCGTAGATGACCGTGTCGACCGTGCTTCCGTCGCAGGCGAGGAGGTGCACCCCGTCGGCCGAGCCGCTGGCGTTGCCGAGGTCGAAGCCCGGCGCGATCACGTCGGCCGCGGGGATCGCAGTCTGGCCGACCACGAGGAAGCCCCCCGCCGGCACGACGGTGGCCGCCGGCAGGGTGCCGCTGTTGCTGAACGAGCTAGTTCCCGACTCGATCATCCACCCGGAGACGTCGACGTCGCTGGCCGTCGGGTTGTAGAGCTCGACCCACTCGAGGTTGGCGTCGGCCCCGACCGGGTCGCCCTCGATCTCGTTCAAGACCACCCCGGTGAGGTCGCAGCCTCCCGGGGGGATTCCGGTGTCGGGGAGCGGGGCGTTCGAGGCCCGCGGGGTCGGCGTGCCGAGGATCGCGAAGTCGTCGCCGGACAGGTTCGTGTCGATCCCGTCGGCGAGCCGGCCGATCGTGCTCGGTTCGTCGGCGTCCGGCGCGAGGCTGGTGGCGACCGCCAGCGAGTCGTCGAGCCAGCCGTCGCTGTTCGGCGCGCCATAGATCACCGTGTCGACGACCGCTCCGTCGCACGCGATCAGGTGCACGCCGTCGGCGCTGCCGCTCGCGTTGCCGAGGTCGAAGCCCGGTGCGAGGACGTCGACCGCAGCGATGGCGGTCTGGCCGACGACCAGGAACCCGCCGGCCGGGATGACCGTGCCGGGCGGGATCACGCCGCTCGACGAGAAACTGCTCGTCCCGGATTCGATCGCCCAGCCGGAGAGGTCGAGGTCGCTCCCTCCTGGGTTGTAGAGCTCCACCCACTCGAGGTCGGTGTCGGCTCCTGCCGGATCGGCCTCGATCTCGTTGATCGCGATCCCCAAGAGGTCGCAGGCCGGGGCGAACGGTCCGGTGTCGGTCGTGTCGGGTGGGGGCGCCACGTCGTTGGACGCGTCGGGGGTCGGGGGCGCCGCGATGCTGAAGTCGGCCCCGCTCTGGTCGGTGTCCGTCCCGTCCGGGAGCCGAGCGAGGGACTCACCGCCTCCAGACATCGCCGCGATCGAGGTCGCGACCGCGCCGGTGTCGTCGAGCCACGCGTCCGTGTTGTTCGGGCCGTACACCACGGTGTCCATCGCGACGCCGAAGCTGTCCACCAGCCGCACCGCGTCTCCCGATCCGCCGGCGTTGCCCATCGCCAGGGTGCCCGTCACCACGTCCACGCCGATCACGCCGACCTCGCCGACCCAGAGGCGGTCGCCCGGCTGGAGGACCAACGCGGCGAAGGTGTGCTTCGACGAGAAGGACGACGTGCCGGCCTCGAGCTCCCACCCGGTGATGTCCACCGCGAAGGGGCCCGTGTTGAGGAGCTCGACCCACTCGGCGCCGGCGTCGACCCCGGAGGGGTCGGGCAGGAGTTCGTTCAGGACGACGCCAGCGAGGGCGGACCCCGGCAGGCCCAGCGCGAGCAACACCCCTACAAGCCGGTTCGGCATGATCCCCTCCGTGGGGCGAGCTTATCCTTCCCCGGCGGGGGGACCACCCGCGGCCGGGCTCGTTGCTACGGTGCCGGGCAGTAGCGCGTGTTGCCGAACAGCGCGCACCCCTCGATCCGCTGGGCGCGGTACCCGGCATCGTGCACGTCGGCCAGGACGAGCCGCCACACGACGGACTGATCGCTCGGATCGACCTCGACGATCTGGGTCGTCGAGAGGTCCTCGGGACGGCAGGTCCCGCAGTGGGCCCGGGTGTACAGCACGTGCCCGTCGGGGAGGCGGTCGACGTCGCCCCAGATCGGCTCGTACCAACCCTCCTCGGTGTACTGCCAGGTCAGGCGCGCGGTGCCGGCTTCCTCGTCGATCTCGAACTCGGCGGCCCGTGACCACGGTCCCCCTGGCCGGGTGTACCCGTTGTCGTGCAGGAGGATCCGGTTGCCGTCGTGCTCTGGCGCGTGCGCCCCATAGAACCAGTTCGCCACGTCGTCGGGCGCCCCCGTCTCGTCGACCAGGGTGAAGTCTCCGTTGGCCCCCAGCAACCAGACCAGGTCGCCGGTCTGCCGATCGAGGCGCGCAATCAGCGACTTCTGCCGGAAGTTCACGAAGACCGCGTCGTCGGTGACCTGGGCTGAGTTGATGTGGTAGGGATCGCCCGGTTGGCTGGGGACATTGAGCCAGCCCTCGTCCACGCCCCGCTGGGTGTTCCAGCTCCACACGGTGCTCGTCATCGACGGGTCGAGGATGCGGACCTCCATCCCCTGCCAGGTCTGGATCCCGTCGGTGTTGTCCGCCAGCACCAGCACGAGGAACTCGCCACTGGGAAGTCGCTCGGCGTGGTGATGGTAGACGGCCTGGGCGGTGACGCGGAGCTGGGTGTCGCCCTCGAGATCGACGATCGAGGGCGGGGCGCCATATCCGCCGCCATAGAGGATCGTGCCGTCGCCGAGGTACGACACGTCGAGGTCGGCGGCGTCGAACGGGACGTCGAAGTACCAGCGCAAGCGGCCTTCGCGGTCGACGATCAGGATCGCGGGGTTCCGGTTTCCTTGCTCGTCGGTGCCGTGGTTGAAGATCGTGTAGTCGCCCCAGCCGCCGGCGCCGGTCACCGTCCAGTGCGGGAGGTCGGCGGGGGGGCTCCCGGTTCGGAAGGTCAGGGTGTCCTCGGTGGAGGACGTGGTGATCACGCAGGTGTAATCGGTGTCGGCGAGGAGCCCGTAGAGCTCGATCGGGCCCCGCTCGGTGTGCTCGGTGGACACCAAGTGGCGCTCGAGCGGATCGCCGTCGGCGACGCATTCGGCCTCGGCCGGGCCGGTGAACCCGGTGGGCACGAGGTGGCGCGCGAGGACGAGATCGGGGACCGGAGCGGCCACCCAGCCGGGGCGGTCGGGCGCGGGGCTGCAGGCGAGCACGGCGGCGAACGGGAGCACGCTCCAAGATGCCTTCCCGGTCACGTGGCGTCAACCGGCGGTTGCGGCAAGGTAGCTAGCCGGTCATAGACGCAAGGGCGGGGCGACGTGGACGACGCAGCGATTGAACGTGGTGTGATCTTGCTGGCCTCGCTGGTCGCGACGGCCGGAGGCGCCTTGTGGCTCGTGTTCGGCGTTCCGCGGCAAGATGCTCCGCCGCGCTCGGCTACCGCGCTCTCGCCCCGGAGCGCCGAGCCCTACCGCGGGCCCGTCGGCGTCGTGAAGCACGACCCTGAGCGGAGCGCCGGAGGGCTCAACCTGGTGGTTTCCCGCCACGCCGTGGGTGCGGTACTCCTCGACATGAACGGCGCCGAGCTGCAGCGCTGGACGGCGCCGTGGCCCGATCCGCGGAGCCCGGTGGCAGCGTGGCGTCGCGCTCGGATGTTGCCGGGGGGCGGCCTCGTCGCGCTGTGCGAGGCGGTGGGCGTGCTGGCGGTGGACCCGATGTCGCAGGACCTGTGGCATCGGCGGCTCCTGGCGCACGGCACCTTCGAGGTGGCGCCGAACGGGGGAATCGTCGTGCTGACCCGACCCCAGCGAAACCTGGAGGACATCAGCCACATGCAGCCAGTCGCGGACGACGTGCTGGTCTGGCTCGATTCGGCTGGGGAGGAGGTCGCAAAAACCTCGCTGTTCGATGCCTTTCGTCGCTCAAGCAACGAAGCGTGGAGAGACGTCGCCGCCGAAGGCGGTCCGCTGCTCGACGTCGCCGCCTTCCATACGATCGGCGCTGGTTTTGCGGCTCCGTTTTTCGAGGGTCACGTGTTGCTCGCGGTCCGGCGGCTCGGGCTCGTGGCGGTGGTCGATCCCGCGTCGGGCCTGCTCACCTGGTCGGTTTCCGGGCCGTGGGGTCACCCGGTCGACGCCCACGCCACCGCGAACGGCGGGTTGCTGGTCGCGGACGAGGTCCGGGTCGTCGAGGTCGATGTGGCGACCCTGTCCGTGCGCTGGGAGTATCCGGCGAAGGCCGAGAACGTGCAGCGGCTGGCCAATGGGAACACCCTCATCGTCGAGAGCGCCGTCGGTCGGGCGGTGGAGGTCACGCCAGACGGCCTGGCGGTGTGGGAGTACATCAACACCCACTTGAACCCTGCCGACCCGAGTCAGCCAGCCTGGCTCGACGTGCAGCGCCTGCCGGGGGGGGCGTGACGGGGTCGCGCGTTCGGCTGTTCGCCATCGCGGTCCTCATGTTTCTCGTCGTCGCCCACGCTTCGATCTTCGGATGGTGGCTGGTCGATGACGCGGCGATCTCCTTCGCCTACGCGCGGAGCTGGGCGAACGGGCTCGGGCTCGTCCCGTTTCCGGGTGGCGAGCGGATCGAGGGCTACTCGAACTTCACGTGGGTCGCGCTCCTTGCGCTCGGCGAGGGCCTGGGAATCGACGCGTTCTGGGGGGCGAAGGTCCTGTCGATGTTCCTCGCCGCGGCGACCGTGCCGGTGGTCGCGCGGCTCGGCGCGCGAATGGTCCCGCTCCACCCCGACGCCGGGGCGGTGGCCGCGGCCGCGCTGTACGTCACGCACGCGCAGACGGGGATCTTCACGGCCGCGGGGCTGGAGAACCCGCTCTTCTCGCTGCTCCTCGCGCTCGGGCTGCTGTGGGGTGTGGAGGAGGCCGACCAGATCCACTTGGGCCAAGGCGCCTTCCCGAAGTCGGCGGTGGCGTGGCTGCTCCTCGCGCTCACCCGCCCGGAGGGCATCGTCTATGCGGCGGGGGCGGGCGCATGGGCGCTGTGGGCGGCGATCGGCGGTCCCTCTCGGCGGGTGGGAGCCCGGTGGATCGCCATGTGGCTCACCCTGTTCTTCGTACCCTTTCTCTCCTATCACGCCGTCCGATACGCCTATTTCGCCTGGCCGTTTCCCATGACCTACTACGCCAAGGTCCAGGCCGGACCGCGGGTGCTCGTGGACTGGCGAAGCTCGGGTTGGGTGTACCTTCGCGGCTACTGGGACAGCGCCTCCCAGGGGACCTTCTTGCCCGCGCTGGTGATCGGCGCGATCGGGCTTGACACCCGGGCTCGCGCGCTGCGGGTGGTCGGGCTGGTGGGGCTCGGCGCGTTGATGGCGCTCACTCCCAGCAGCTGGTTCGGCTCCCCCGACTGGCTGTTCGCGGTTCGCCCAGCTGGCCTGTGGGCCACGGCAGCGCTCGTCCTCGGGGCCGCGGTGCGGCGGGCTCCCGGGCTCCGGGGCGCATGCTGGACCGCGCTGTTGACCTCGCTGCTGTTCTCGGTCCACGCGCTCGGCGACTGGATGGGCGGCTTCCGGTGGCTCGCGCTGGCGTCGGTGCCGCTGTCCGTGTTGCTGGCCGGGGGGCTGATCGACCTCGCCCACGCCACGGGATGGACCCCGCTTTGGCGCGCAGGTGTCGTGGCCGCGGTGTCCGGATTCGCGGTGGCCAACGGGCAGGTTTCTTGGGAATTCCGCCGGAATCCGGAGATCCGACCTGAGACGGTCCGCGCGCGCTACGAGCTGATCCGGTCGCACGCCGAGCGGCTCCAGATCGACGAGCGGATCCGGGTTTTCACGTACGACATGGGTGGCTTCCTGTGGTGGTCGGACATGGAAGTCCTCGACGCCATGGGGCTCGTCGACGTGGCCATCGCGGTTCACAAGCCGCGCTTGAACGACGTGTACGAGACCTACTTGTACGAGGAGAAGCGGCCGCACTTCATCGCGATCCCGAAGCCCCTCGCCGACCAGATGCGGAAGCGCCCACGGTTCGAGGAGGAGTATGTCGCGATGGGCGTGGACATGGCGGTTCGGCGCGACCTGCTGTTCGAGCCGGCCTGGTCCGGGCCGGCGGCGCCGGCCATCGGGTTTGGGGATCTGGGCTCGGTCGTGGGATCCGATCTGCCAGCCCCGGCGATTGCGCCCGGGGATCCCGCGCTCATCGAGGTGGGCCTCTCGGTTTCGCCGGTCGCCGGCCTCAAAGGTCGCCTCGTGCTGTCGGATGCCACGGGAACCCGGCGGGCCAGTTGGCCGGCGGACCTCGGCTACGGCTGGATCCCGCCGGAGCGGTGGGCGCCCGGTGAGGTGTTCCACGGCCGATATCCGGTGGCCCTCCCCACTGACCTCGAAGAGGGCGACTACACCGTCGGCCTTCAGCTCCTGCGCGATGGTCGGCCGGTGCCGGTGGACACGGGCGACGACGTGGCGTGGCTGGGGCGCGTGGTGGTGTCGCGAGAAGCAGCACTCCAGGCAGCAGAGTCGGCTCGCGGCGAGAGCCTTCGGCTGGGCGCGGTCGACGACTGCCCGGGCGCCAAGCACGCCTGGTTCCAGGCCCGGCAGCACCGGCCGAACGACGTGGCCTATGCGCAGGCGCACGCGGCGGAGGTGGCGCGCGCTCAGGCCCTGTGCTGGCTCCGCCGCGCGGCCTCCGAGCCTGAGCAGGCCGAGCGATGGCTCGTCGCGGCTCGCCGGAGCGATCCCACGACGCCGGAGCTGGCGGAACGGCTCCGCGCAGCCGCCGACGCCCGTTTCCACGAGGGGGAGTCCGCTCGGGCACGCGGTGCCTGGTCCGACTCGCTCGCCGCGTTCACCGCGGTGCTCGATCTCGAGCCGACCCGAGCCTGGGCTAGGCGTTACGCGGAGGAGGCTCGAACCGCTGGCCTCCCTCCGCGCGAGCGGCGCTAGCTAGTTTTGCCGACGCCGCCGCGAGGCCACGAGGCCCGCGCCGAGCGCCAGCACGGCCCAGCCGCCCACTGCGGAGGCGGCGGAGCAGGTGAGTTTCTCGTCGCCGCCGGTGTCACTGGTGCTCGTGGCGTCGCTGTCGCTGTCGCTGTCGCTGTCGCTGTCGCTGTCGGCATCCGAGTCGGAGTCGGAGTCGGTGTCGGCGTCGCCGCCGAAGTAGCTGCCATACGAGTACGGGAGGTAAGAGTAGCTTCCGCCGTAGGAGTACGAGTAGGAGTAGTAGTAGCTGTCCTGGGCCATCGCGGAGCCCGCAGTGAGGCCGAGGGCCAGGGTCGCCAGTGCACGCATCATCGGTGGCTCCATCGCAGGTTGGTTTCGGCCAATAGCGAGCGGGCGGCCTTTTGTCTCGCCGCAAAAACGGAAACGGCGGCCGGGAAGCCCCGACCGCCGTCGCCAGGTCGCGAGACCGGGATTAGGCCTTGCGACGACGCGAGGCCACGAGGCCCGCGGCGAGCGCCAGGGCGGCCCAACCACCGACCGCGCTGACGGCCGAGCAACCGCCCTTCTCACCGGCGCCGGTGTCACTGGCGGTGACGTCGGTGTCGGTGTCGGTGTCGGTGTCGGTGTCGGTGTCGGTGTCGGTGTCGGTGTCGGACTCGTAGGTGTACGAGCCCAAGCTGTAGGAGTACGAGTAGCTGTAGCTGTCCTGAGCCAGGGCGGGGGCCGAGGCCATAGCGACTCCAATCAAAACCAGTGCACGCGTCATTGTGTTCTCCATCCAAGGGTCCGGTACCGGTATCTCCCGGATCGGCCGTGGCCGCCACAAGAATTTCGAGGGCGTTTGAATTCAGTGCGTTCTAGCAAGCTTTTTTATGAGCCCCATTCAGCGTATCGTCCCGGCGGGCCGAACTGCGTCTGGGCGCGGATGCGGAAACATCACGAGAAACCCCTTTGATCCGGACTGAGGACCTCACGAAGGTCTATCGGGTTCCCATCCGGGAGCCAGGGCTGTGGAGCTCGGTCCGGTCGCTGTGGAACCGCAAGTGGCGCGAGGTTCGGGCGGTGGATCGGGTGTGCCTTCGGATCGAGGAGGGCGAACGGGTGGGATTTCTCGGGCCGAACGGCGCGGGGAAGACCACCACGCTCAAGATGCTCACCGGGCTGTTGCACCCGACGAGCGGGCGCTGCACCGTCGCAGGTTTCCAGCCCGCCGCTCGGGAGCGAGCGTTTCTCCAGGCGATTACGCTTGTGATGGGGCAGAAGCAGCAGCTCCTGTGGGACCTCCCGGCGAGCGAGACGTTTGCGTTGAACCGAGCCTTGTTCGACGTGAATCGCCAGGCGTTCGCCGAGACGATGGAGGAGCTCGTCGCGCTGCTCGACCTCGAGGGCTTCCTCGATCAGCCGGTGCGCAACCTGTCGCTCGGCCAGCGGATGCGCTGCGAGCTGGCGGCCGCGCTCCTGCACCGGCCGCGCGTCCTCTTCCTCGACGAGCCGACCATCGGGCTCGATGTGGAGGGAACCCTACAAGTACGTAGGTTTATCCGAGACTATAATGCGCGAACCGGCGCTACGGTCGTGCTCACCTCTCACGACATGCAGGACGTGGCGGCGATCGTGGATCGGCTCGTCCTCATCGACCGGGGCGTCATCCGGTTCGACGCCTCGCTCGAGCAGTTTAGGCGTGAGTTCGGGACCGGCAGACTCCTGACGGCCCGGGTGGGCGACGAGGTGGACCTCGGTGGGGTCGGCCTCGCTCGGGAACGCGGCATTTGGACGGGCACCTTCCCGGCGGAGGAGGTGAATGGGCGCCTCGCCGAGGTGTTGCGGCGTGCCCCCGGAGCGGAGGTCACGGTCGCGGATCCGCCTCTTGAGGAGGTGCTCGCGCGTGCGTTCGGGGCCGCCCGCTCGGGTCGGGCACCGTGAGGGCGCCCCTGCTCGTTCGGGCGCTGCCCGACCTGGTCCGAGTGAGCGCGGCCGAAGTGACGGCCTGGCGCGCGGAGCTGATCCTCTGGGTGCTGACGGCCACCCTCCCGCTCGTTCAGTTGGCGCTCTGGAACACCGTGGCCGCCGACGGGCCGGTGGCGGGCCTCGATCAAGCGGACATGGCCCGCTACTTCGGCGGAACCTTGCTTGTTCGGCAGCTCACCGCAAACTGGGTGACGTGGTCGTTGTCCTACGAGATCCGGTCCGGCGCACTGTCACCTCGACTCCTCAAGCCGGTCCATCCCCTGTGGCAGTACGCGACCCAGATGGTGCTCGCCATGCCGATCCGGATGGGGGTGCTGTCGCCGATTCTCCTGGGGGTCGTGCTCTGGCGGCCCGAGCTCGTTGTCTGGCCGGGGGCAGCGGCCTTCGCGCTGTTCCTTGTCTCGGTGGGCCTCGCCTGGCTGCTCCAGTTCCTGATCCAGGCCCTCGTCGGCATCCTGGCGTTCTGGGTGGACAAGACCGATGCCCTCTTCGCGGCGTGGTTCTCGGTCTGGCTCGTGTTCTCGGGATACGCCGCGCCGATGGCCGTCTTTCCGGATTGGATGCGAGCCGTCGGTACCTGGCTTCCGTTCCGCGCGACCCTCGCCACGCCGGTCGAGCTGCTTTCCGGGGGCCTGGCCCCCGGGGACGCCGCGCGCGACCTCGGCCTCCAGTTGGCGTGGGTCGGCCTGCTCCTCCTCGGGGTGGGGCTGGCGTGGCGCCGCGGCTTGGCGCGGTATGGAGCCTTCGGTGCTTGATCTGGCGCGGACGCTTCGCGTGGTGGCCGCGCTGCTGAGGGTGGGCCTCTCCGCCGCGCTGCAATACCGGGCTGACTTTTTGCTCGACGCTGTCCTCGGCGTGCTCCGGGCCTCGGCTGCGGTCGGCCCCACCGTGGTCCTCTTCTCGGTTCGCGAGCAAGTGGCCGGCTGGACCGCCCCGGACGTCGCCCTCGTCCTCGGCTTCTACTTGATCCTACAGGCCTTGATGTCCGGCTTGGTCGAGCCGAATCTCGGCGAGGTGGTGGAGGCGATCCGGTCGGGTAACCTCGACCTCCTGTTGCTCAAGCCGGTGGATGCTCAGCTTCTCGTCAGCTTTCGGCGGGTGCAGCCGGCGGCGATCTGGGACCTCCTCGGGGGCCTGGCGGTGTTGGCCTGGGCTGGCTGGCAGCGACCGTCGCCGGGTTGGGGAGCGATCCTGGTGGCGGTTGGCCTCCTGCCACCCGGCCTCGCCGCGATGTACAGCTTGTGGTTGCTGGCGATTTGTACGAGCTTTTTCTTCGTTCGTGTGGACAACCTGCGGTATGTGCTGGGGGCGGTCGTCGACGCCGGGCGCAACCCCCTGGTGGTCTACCCTCCCTGGATGCGGGTGATCCTCACCGCGGTCATCCCGGTCGGCCTGATTACGACGTTTCCTGCGTCGGCGCTTCGGGGAGAGGGCGGACTGTCGCTTTGGGTGCTTGCAATGGGAATCGCCGTCGGATTCGTCATCGCGTCTCGCGCGGCGTGGCTGCGAAGTCTCGCCGCCTATACGTCGTCAGGCTCGTGACTTCTGGCCGGTAGGCTGATAGTGTGCGGCGGACTTTAGCTGGAGGTTGTGCGATGGGGTACGTTGAACGCATGCGCCGGGCCGCATTGTGGGGCACGGTTGGGACGATGTTGGTGTTGCCGATCCTGGCCTGCACTGGTGGTGACGTAACGGTCGAGCCGACCGAAGTGCCCCCGCCGCCGCCCCCGCCGAGCAACGACGTGAGCGATCCGGCCGCCACGATCCAAGGCGACTGGAAGGTGTTCCCGAACGACGCGGATCTGCGCGTCCTCAAGGTCCTGAGCGTCGCGCTCGACGCGCAGGGCAACGAGCAGGAACTCCAGAACAAGCTCACTCCGCCGCCCACGGCCGACGAGATCAAGCAGTTCCACGATCTGAAGGCGGCGATCAAGGCCAACCCCGACGATCCGTCGGTCAAGTGGGCCCGCGACCTGATCGCGATGATCAAGAACACCGAGATGAACGTGACCGGCACCGAGGTCACCTTGTCGGTGGAAGACGTGCCGCAGACCTGGACCTACACGGTCGATTCGGCGTCGCTGAACAACCTGCTCCTGACGCTCTCCTCGAACGAGAAGCTGACCTTTGTGTTCGACAGCCCCGACACCATGCGGCTCACGCGGGTGTCCGGACAGAACCAGGCCGCAATGTCCTTCAAGCGGATGGCCGCCGGTGAAGGCAAGCGCGGCAAGGGCGGGAAGGGCGGCGATCACGACGGCAAGGCCGGCAAGGGCGACGGCGGCGGCGGCGGCGGCGACCACGGCGGCGGCGGCGGCGGCGGCGGCAAGGCCGGCAAGGGCGGCAAGAACCACTAGCCCTTCCGGGTCCGGTGGATGACAGCCGCGGGGAAACCTGCGGCTGTCTGGCTTTTAGCCCAATGCGGTGAGCGCCCGGTCGACGATCGCGACGCCCTCGGCGACCACCCCGGTGCGCCAGCCTGCGTCGCGAGGAGCGAAGACCTCGAGCAGCTCGGTCCGAGCCGCTCCGCAGCGCGGGTCGCCGGCCTCACACCAGTGGGTGGCGCGATTTTCAGCGCGTAGCGCCGCGATCACCCGCAGGATGCCAACGGTTCCGAACTCGGCGGCGAGCACGTCGTAGTCCACCCGGGGCAGGCGCGCCTTGCACCAGCCCCCCAGCCCACCCCGGATTGCATACGAGACCCCAGCTTTCTCCCAGGCCTGCACTGCCGGGCCGAAGGCGGCGCGCAGCGCGTCGGCCCCCAGGGACCCAGCGGGCTGATCCACCAGGAGCTTGTAGGTTCCGCGCTGGCCGAGACCGGTGTGGAAGTCGATGTGCAGCACCCGGTGCGCGGCCGGTCCGATCCACCGCGGCAGGCGGTCTCGCAGGATCTCAACCGTGGGTTGTGGTCCTGCCCCGCCGTAAAACAGCCCGCGCGCGAAATCGTACTGCCCCCCGGCGACCGCCTCCTTGAGAGCTGGCATTCCGTATCGGGCGATGTTCCAGCCGGCACGCAGGGCGAAGGCCTCGAACCCGCCGGGTGGAGTGGGCGGATTGAGGAGGGGGTCGAGTGGGGCATAGCCCTCGGGGCCGCCTGCGTAGGGCTGTCCATCGAGCAGAAAGTTGCGGTTCAGATCGACGTTGTTCTCGTTCACCCGTCGAAGGTTGGCGAAGCCGAACGGGTTGAGCGCGTGAAGGAGCAGCACCGCCAGGCCAGGGGGAGGCGCCCAGTCCACGAAGCGCTCCTCGAGCAACGCGGCTTGCACCGCCGCTCCAAAGAAGCCCTCGATCCCGTGGAGTCCGGAGCTCACCACGACCAGGCGATCCGGACGCTCCGGTCCGATCCGGGCCACCTCGAGGGTGAGCTCTTCCCCGTTCGGGCCCAGGGGGGGCACAGGGACGGCGTCCACCGACCAGCCGAGCGCGAGGGCGTTCGAGCGAAAACGGGCTCTAGAAGAGAAATAATCGGACGAGAAGGAGCTAGCGTCGGGCACGGTGGTCCTCGATTGGGCGAGCCTACAGCGGCGGGACGACCGCCGGGGCCGCAGCGGTCTCGAGGAGGTCCTCGAAGCCGTGCGCCTCGCCGATCCACCGTCGAAAGAGGGCGTCCACCTGCTCTGGATGGTCGGTGCTCGCCTTGAGCGCGGCCACGAGGTCGTCGGCCGTCGCCCGACGGCAGTGGTGGGTGTCGTAGTAGGCCTGGAGCGCGCCGAACAGCTCTTCGTCGCCGATGGCCGCACCGAGCGCATCGAACCACAGGGGCGCGCGGCCATAGATCACGGCCGCGTAGCGGAGGAGGTCATACGCCTCGGAGTCCAGGTTCGCCGGTAGGTCGGCGAGCCCCTGGTCGCGCATGTCGGCGTGGGGCAGCACCACGTCCTCTCGATGTCGGGCCTCGAGGGCCACGCTTCCGTGCTCCCGCCGCCAGTATAGACTCGCCGACCACGCGGCCAACGCCTCGTCGAGCCAGGGCTCGGCGCGCGGATCGCTTCCCACCTCCGCTGCCCACCACTGGTGCGCCAGCTCGTGGGCGAGCGTCCATTCGTGGTAGCGCGAGCGCACGTACGGACCCTGAGCGGCGTGGTGGGTGTCGATGGTGACTAGGCCAGGGAACTCGCTTCCCAGGGCCACATTGACCGGGGCGTCCACCACGTCGATCTCGGCCTGGGCCAGCGGGCCGAACCGGTCGACGAACAGCCGCAGGGCGCGTTCGCCGTAGCGAAGCAGGTCGCGCCCGATCTCGGGGTGGGCGATCGGGTACATCACCCGCAATCGGACGTCGTCGATGTCGGTTGCCGTCACCATCAGGCCGGGCCCGGCCTCCACGGCGAACTCGCGAACCGCGCTGGCCGTGGCATGGATCCGCCGTCGGTGGGGTTCGTCGGTGCGGGAGAGCTCGACGCCGGTGGTGGCGACCTCCCAGGCGGGTGGCAGGTCGAGCCAGACGTCGAAGAGGGCGGGCTCGGTCCAGCCGGTCTCGCCGTGACGGGGCAGCGGAGGAGCATCCCAGGCGCCGCCGGGCAGGCGCGGCACGATGACCGGAAGCCAGCCCCCCAGGTTCACCACCCCGTCCCGCTTTCCGAAGATCCCCACGCGCTCGGCGTTCAACGGACCGGTCCACGAAGGGGTGTGCTCAGTGGACGGGAGCCCTGCGACGAGGTCGAGGTACACGCGGGCCATCTGGCCGAGCGCCACGGGCTGGGGTAGCGCGACGCGGAGGATGGTGTCCGAAAACGTCGCGACCACCGGGACGCCGTCGACCCTGGCGGACAGTAGCCGGGCATTGTCGGGCCAGAGGTCCTGCCCGTTCGCCAGCACGCGAAACACCACCTCGGTTACCGGCTCAGGGCTGGCGTTCGTCCATACCGAAGTCATTCGCACGCTGAGCGTGTCGGGATCGGGCGCGAGCGAGGCCTCGACGGCATACAGCGTGGGGTCGTCGAAGACCGCGCCGTGGTCCCGCGCGCCGGGTCGGAGCGATCGAGCGAAGTCGGAGTCGGACCGGAGGGACGCGCGGAGCAGTCGCGCCGCCTCCCGCTCTCCGTCGACCGCGGCGAGCCGATCGACCAGCGCAACGGGTGGCGCGCTCACCTCCCCCGCCCTCGCGAGGTCCCCTAGCGTCCAGCCGAACATCCCGGGTCAGAACAGGGTGGAGGTGTCGTGGTTCGCCTCGTTGAGGAGCCGCAACCACGCGCCCCAGAACGACATGCCGACGAGCTCCTCGATCGGCGCGGAGGTGGTGCGAACCGGCCCGCTCCCCGTGTTGGGCCAGACATGGTCTACCCGCGACTCAGCGAGGTCATGCGCCGCGAAGATCAGGAGCGTGTCGCGGTGGTGGCCGCGCGGATCCGGCGGCACGCGGACGAGGCGACGGAGCGAGGAGTGGAGCAGCGCGATCCGCGGGACGAGCTTGCCAGCCAGCGAGGCCGGGTCGTCGGTGCACCATTGCGCATCGATGGCGGTCTGCCATCGGCGAGCGACCTCATCCATCGCGGCTTCGACCACCGCCGACGGGAGCCCGGTGGACGCGGCGACTCGGCTGCGCGCCGCCGGGGACCTCGCCCAGTTGGGAAGCGGTTCGAGGGCGCTCCGAAGCCAGGCGCCGGCATCGTAGAGCTCGAGATCCTCGTGAGTCGGAAGGCTCGGCTCCATCGGGTGCTCGAGGGTGACCCGGGCGAGCAACTCGGCGTAGATCGCCTGGGTCGCGAGTTCGGTGCGTTGGCGGGCAGACTGGTTGAAGTACCCCTCTGCGTCGCCCACTTCGAGCTTGCCATCGTGAGGGAGGAGCCAACGGGTCCAATCGACCTCGTCGGGCGCGAGCGGCCGACAGATCCAGCTCGCCCCGCCGTACCGGTTGCCTAGCCCACTCAGCGCTGCATAGCCGCGGGATCGCCAGCCGTCGTGGGCGAGGTGGGCGATGGCGCCTTGCCGCGGGACGACAACGATCATGCTGGCGAGGAGTTCGCAGGTCTCCTCATCGGTGGAGCCGATTCCACGGCCGATCTCCTCTCGGGTTCCGGCATCCACCAGGCGCGCTTCGAACGCCAGGGGTGGCGTCGAAACCCAAGGTAGAAATAGCGAGGACGGCGCGGACGGAGGAGATTGGTCGCACAGGACATAGAGTTGGCCGCCGCGGCGAACGAAGCCGATGCGCCCAGGCGGCGACCACCGAGGAAAGAGGGCCCGGAACAGGAGGTCCGGGCCGGCCTGAGGCAGGCGAAACCGGGACCAGAGGACTTCTACGGCGCGGGCCTGCTTGAGGGTGCGGCTCGCGCGGCGGTCGACCTCGTCGCGGAGGTCGTCGAGCTCCCATTGCGGGAGGCCGAAGGCGCTCTCCAGCACCTCAGCACTGGGAAGGAGACTCGAGATCTCAGGCGGTCGGTCGGGCTCGTTGACCTCCTCGGTCGCGGGACCGCGATGGTCGCCGAAAACCGAGAGCAGGTAGGGCGCCGCGGAGACCGCGTGCGACAACGCGGACCCCACCGAGCGGGGCGGGACGGCGTCGGCATCAAAGACCTTGATCCGGCGTTCCCAGGACTCGCGAAAGCGCTCGAATGCGGCGAGCAGGTCGCCATCCGAAGACCCGCGCCCGCCGCGCCGCGCCGCGAGTCCGCCCAGGAGTTCGGGTAGCAGGTTCGCTGCCTCGGTTCCAGCTTCCCAGGGCAACACGCCTCCCGGCGCGCCGCGCGCGCGCGACTCTCCCTAGCAGCCTGACACCGCCGTGCCCAGGCGAAGCGAATGGGATGCGTTGCCACCCAGGTTGCGCCGTGTGCGCCGGATCCGCTAAGGGGTCGGCAGGCGGGGCCAGAGCACGTTGGATCGGTCGTGGGTGTTTGCACCAGTGGTCCTTGGGGCCGCTGCCCTTTGCCCCTCGGCTCGAGCGGCTGACCCCAGGGCCGTGACCTATGCCGAAGTCCTACGCTCGGTAGCCGATCAGCACCCATTGATCGGCGAAGCGACTGCCAATCTCGCCGCCGCCGGGGGCGGCCTGCTGGAGAGCCAGTCGGTCTTCGGCCCGCTGTGGCGGAC
>CANLGQ010000039.1 GCA_947490265.1 Pseudomonadota bacterium
CGCCGAGGCCCAGGCGTTGGCGGCGACGATCGCCAAGCGGGGGCCCTGGGCGATCGCTGGGGGGAAGCGGCTCCTCCATCGATTGGGGGAGATGCCCTACGCCACCGCCCTCGAGCTCGGTCACCAGAGCCTTTCCCTGAACCTGCTGACCGAAGACGCGGCCGAGGGGCTCGGGGCGTTTCTTCAGAAGCGCGAGCCGGAGTTCAAGGGACGATGATGCGCCTGACCCGGGTCCTCGTTGCGACGCGCGGCGCGATGGCGCGACGGTTGATTCAGCACTATCGTGCGCTGGGGGTCGAGACGGCGGTGGGATTCTCGGAGCCCGATGCCGAGCTGTCCTACCTCGACGACGCCGACTTCCCGGTGTTCCTGAACGGCCGAACCGTTGCCGAGACCTACCTGTCCGCGAGCCGGGTCGTGGAGGCCGCGATGGACTCGGGCTGTGAGGCCGTTCATCCAGGGAACTGCTTTCTCGCGGATCACCTGGAGCTCTATGATCTTGCGAATCAGGCGAACCTGGCGGTGATCGGGGCCGATGTCCGTTCGCTTGCCGGTGCTGGGGATCGGGTGCTCCTCCGGCGACTCGCCCGCGAGCAGGGGATCCCGGTCCTGCCGGGGTCGGACGCGATCGCTCCGTCAAGCGACGGGATGGAGGAAGCGGCAGCGATCGGGGCGCCCCTGTTCGCAAAGTCGGCGCGTGGCCGCTGTTCGGTCCGGGCCTCTCGACTCGAGGACGTGCCCGCTGCCGTCGCGAGTGTGCGGCGGCGCGCCCAGCTCCTCAGCGGGGACCCAGGCGTTTACCTGGAGCGGGCGGTCGATGGCAACCGGCAGGTCGGGGTGCCCGTGGTGCTCGATCGGCATGGCACGGCGGTCGCGCTCGGGGTGGCCGAAGCCACGCTCGAACACCCGGGCTGGCGCACCGGCATCGAGGAGTTCGGCGGGGGCCTGCGCCTCATCCAACCCGGCATCGAGGCCGCGTCGCTCCGCTTGGCGCGGGCCATTTCGTGGGTCGGCGTAGGGCGGGTCCGCTGGGCGGTATCCGCTTCCGGCGCCTGGTTCCTCCAAGGTTTCTCCCCCCGGCTGACCACCGGCTTCGACCTGTGGGAGGCGGTGCACGGCATCGACCTGCTCGACGCACAGTGGCGGTCTTTGGCCGGCGAGTCCCTGGGCTGGGAGGAGCCCACCTCCGTGCCAAAGGTTGGGTTACAACTTCGTTTGTACCACCTCGATCCAGCAACGGGCGAGCGTCCTTCCGGCGTGCTCGAGCGCCTTTCCGTGCCCGGAGAGGGGGTGCAACTCGGGGGGGTCGATCCGGGGATGATGCTCGACCAGGAGACCGACTTGCTCCTTGCGAAGCTGACCTTTTCCGGTGACTCTCGCGGGGAGGTGATCGCGAGGGCCCGCACGGCGCTCGAGGCCGTCGAGGTCGCGGGAGTGCCGACGAACCTCGCTTCCCTGCGGGCGGCGATCGATCGGGCCGCTTCCGGATCCGACGTCGCAGAGGCCTGAGTCCCACCGTGCGGCGAACGGGTTATCCGCCAGGGCTCTCGGAGGAGTCGTGCCCGGATACCGCCCCGCTCGCATCGCGGAGCTCATTCACCAGGAACTGGCCCAGCGCCTGCGCGAAGACGTGCGGGACCCCCGCCTCGTCGACCTGAGCATCACCCGCGTGGACGTCTCCCGGGACCTGAAGCGGGCGACGATCCATTACCTGCCCCTCGGTGGCGGCGATCCCTCGAAAGAGCTCGATGCAGGGCTGTCCGACGTGGCTCGGTTCCTTCGGGGACCCATTGGCCGCGCCCTGCGGATCCGCCACGCGCCGGAGCTCGTGTTCGTGTTCGACACCACCACTGAAGCCGCGATCCGCGTCAGCCGGATCTTGACCGAGCTGCATCCACAGCCCGCCAGCGCTTCGGTCGCGCCTGATGCAGGGGAGGACGCGTGAAGTCAGGATTTCTGATCATCGACAAGCCGGCCGGCATCACCAGTCACGACGTCGTGGCGCTGCTCCGCGCGGTGACCGGCGCCAAGAAGGTGGGCCACACCGGAACGCTCGATCCGTTCGCGACCGGCGTGCTGCCGCTCGCTATCGGGGGGGCGACCCGGCTGATCCAATTCCTCGACGAGTCGATCAAGGTGTACGACGCGACGATCCGCCTCGGCTCGGCCACCGACACCGGGGATCCCACCGGGAAGGTCATTCGCGAAGGCCCCCTGCCCGAGGCCGACGAGGCGCGGGTGCGCGAGGTCCTCTCCACCTTCCTCGGCCTGCGGATGCAGGAACCGCCCGCTTACTCGGCCGTGAAGGTGGCGGGAAAGCCACTCTATCACTATGCTCGCAAGGGTGAGGAGGTGCGCGCGGCCCCGCGGCCGGTGACCATCCACGACGTCGTCCTGCTCTCCTACGATCGGGAAACGCTGCGGGTCGAGATCACCTGCAGCCGAGGCACCTACGCCCGGGTGCTCGCCGACGAGATCGCCATCGCGCTCGGAACCGCCGGGCACCTCGAGTCGTTGTCCCGCACGCGTAGCGGGCCGTTCTACCTGGCTGATGCGCTGTCGGTCACCGACCTTGCCGCGCTCGCTGCAGGGGAGCCTGGCCACACCTGGGAAGAGGTGCTGCTCGCGCGCAGCCGGCGCGAGGCGCGGGTGGCCTGGAAGTCCCGCGAAGCGGTGGCGGCCTCCCTCGACCCGTGGTTGCGCGGGCCGATGAAGGCGCTGCCTCACCTTCCGCTGGTTGACGTCATCCCGCTTCAAGTTCGCCGGATCCGCAACGGCGGGAACCTCCCGGTCCCCCCAGGCGGCACGCCGTTCGGCGCTCGCTACCTGGTGGTCTCCGGGGACGAGGTCATCGCGGTGGGGGAGCACAGCACCGCCGGGCCCAAGGCCGTGCGGGTGCTCGAGGCTTGACAGCGGGGGACTCGCGGGTGACTGGCCCGCGTCGGATTCCCGACGCCCGGATCCCGCGGATCGCGCTCGCCATGGGCAGCAGTCTGCAGATCACGGCCTTCCGAGCAGAGAATGCTCACTCGAGGTTCGTCATGGCGCTCACCCCAGAGCAGAAGAAGCAGTTGATCGAGTCGTACCGGCGCGACGATCAGGACACGGGCTCGCCCGAGGTTCAGGTCGCCATCCTCACGGCCCGCATCGAATACCTCACGAAGCACTTCCAGGGACATGGAAAAGACCACGGCAGCCGCCGCGGCCTGCTCCAGCTGGTCGGGCAGCGTCGTCGTCTGCTCCGGTACCTGCGCACGGCCGATGCCGGGCGTTACCAAACGCTGATCGGGCGCCTCGGCCTCCGTCGCTAGCTCCTTCGCGGGTCGCCGTTGGCGACCCGCCTGTTCCTTGACACCGCCGTCCGGCACTCGGGCGGCTTCTCTCCGACCCTCCATGGTTCCGTCGGGTCGTGCCTTCGCAGCTCTCCGCGAAGTGCGCACAACGCGTGCGCACTCCCCGCAGGTCTGTGAAGACCCACGCCGCGGTCACCTCGGTGGCCGTGGCGGCAGACTCCGTGGGTGCTGCGCGCCGGCTCCATGGGCTCGGAACCCGCGACCGCGAAACGGTCGCACCTTCCAACCCTTGGATATCCCATGAACATCGTTACCCGTTCCGTCGACATCGGCGGCAAGACCATCACGTTCGAAACCGGCAAGCTCGCCAAGCAGGCCAGCGGCGCGGTCGTCGTGTCGTGCGGCGACAGCCAGGTGCTCGTCACCGCGGTCGTGGCGAACACCACCCAGCCGTTCGATTTTCTCCCGCTCACTGTGGATTACATGGACCGCAACGGCGCGTCCGGCACGATCCCCGGCGGCTACCTCAAGCGCGAAGGGCGCGGCAGCGAGCGCGAGACGCTCATCTCCCGCCTGATCGATCGCCCGATTCGCCCCATGTTTCCGAAGCACTTCCGGATGGAGATGCAGTGCATCGCCACCGTCATGAGCTTCGACAAAGACCATGACACCGACGTCCTGGCGCTGTGCGGCGCCGCCGCGGCCTTCGGCATCAGCCCCGCCCCGATGAGCGAGCTCGTCGCGGCGGTCCGCGTGTGTCGGGTCGACGGCCAGTTCGTCGTGAACCCCGTCCACGAGATGAAGGAGCGGGCGGATGTGAACCTCGTGATCGCCGGCACCAGCCACGCGATCCTGATGGTCGAAGGCGGCGCGGTCGCCGCGAGCGAAGCCGACATGCTCGACGCGCTCGACCTCGCCCAGGGCGAGATCGCCAAGCTCATCGCGACCATGCAAGAGCTCGTCGCCGCCGCGGGCAAGCCCAAGCTCGACCCGGGCCCCGGCCCGCAAATCGACGAGGACATCAAGAAGTTCGTCAGCGCGAAGGGCAAGACCAAGCTCGCCAAGGCCATCGCGGTCGGTGGCAAGCACGAGCGCACCACTGCGCTCAAGGCCGCGCGAGACGAGGTCATCGCGCTGCTCGTAGACGGCAAGGAAGCGGCCGAGGCCGCCGCCGCCACGACTCAGGCGAAGGAAGTCTGGGAGAAGCTCGTCAAGAACGCGATGCGCTCGCAGGTCATCGAGTCGAATCGCCGGCTCGACGGCCGCAAGCCCGACGACATCCGCGCCATCTGGTGCGAAGTGGGCGTCGGCACCCGGGCCCACGGCTCGGCGATCTTCACCCGCGGCGAGACCCAGGCCTACGTGACCATCGCGCTCGGCACCGACGACGACGTGCAGCGCGAGGAGACCCCGGCCGGTAAGACCGAGCGGCGGTTCATGCTCAGCTACAACTTTCCGCCGTTCTGTACCGGCGAAGCTCGGCGACTCGGCGCTCCCCGCCGTCGCGAGGTCGGCCACGCGGCGCTCGCTCGTCGGGCGCTGATGACCGTCCTCCCCAGCAAGGAGAGCTTCCCCTATGTGCTGCGGTCCACCTCGGAGGTCCTCGAGTCGAACGGCTCGTCGTCGATGGCCACGGTGTGCGGCACCACGTTGGCGCTGATGGATGCTGGGGTGCCGATCACGGCCCCTGTCGCCGGCATTGCGATGGGGCTCATCGCCGAGGGCGACAAGTTTGCCGTCCTCTCCGACATCCTCGGCGACGAAGATCACCTCGGCGACATGGACTTCAAGGTGTGCGGCACCACCGCCGGCATCACCGGCTTCCAGATGGACGTGAAGATCGCGACGGGCATCAAGCGCGAGATCATGGCCGCTGCCCTCGATCAGGCCCGCAATGGTCGCCTGCACATCCTCGCCGAGATGGCGAAGACGCTTCCGGCCTCCCGCTCCGAGCTCTCGCGTTGGGCGCCCAAGATCACCACGCTGCAGATCAAGCAAGACAAGATCCGCGACCTGATCGGCCCCGGCGGCAAGGTCATCCGCGGGATCCAGGACGCGTGCGACGTGCGGATCAAGGTCGAGGATTCGGGTCGGGTCGACGTGGCCAGCAGCGATCCGGCGAAGACCGAGAAGGCGATCCAGATGATCCGCGAGATCACCCAGGAAGCCGAGATCGGCGCGCTGTACGTGGGCGTCGTCAAGCGGATCGCCGACTTCGGCGCGTTCGTGGAGATCTTCCCCGGCACCGATGGGCTCATCCACATCTCGCACCTCGCCAAGGAGCGGGTCGAGCGGGTGACCGACGTGGTCAACGAGGGCGACGAGGTTCTCGTCCGCGTCATCGATATCGACAAGGCCGGGAAGATCCGGCTCTCCCGCAAGGAAGCCCTCGAGTCGCTCGGCGCGAACTAAGCTTGGCGATCGACCTCGCGGTCGTCGTGCTGCCGCACGGGCAGGGGCTGCCGCTCCCGGCGTATCAAACCGCTGGGAGCGCCGGGCTCGACCTGTGCGCGGCGATCACGGCCGACGTGGTGCTGGCACCCGGGGCGCGGGCGGTCGTCCCGACCGGGATCGCGTTTGCGCTCCCAGAGGGGTTCGAGGCGCAGATCCGGCCGCGCTCGGGGCTGGCGGTGAAGCACGGGGTGACCGTGCTCAACGCGCCAGGCACGATCGATGCCGACTACCGCGGGGAGGTCCAGGTGCCGCTGATCAACCATGGCGAAACAGCGTTCGTGGTTCGGCGGGGCGAGCGGATCGCCCAGCTGGTCGTGGCGCCGGTGGTGCAGCTGGCCTGGCGGCCGGTCGAGCACCTCCCGGTCAGTGAGCGCGGGACGGGCGGGTTCGGGTCAACCGGCCGGTGAGGGCCCTCAGGGCTCGGCGATCCAGACGAACTCGGTGAGCTCGCAGGTCAGGCTCTCGCCGTCGCCGGTCAGGTCGACCGTGCCGCTGAGGCCGCCCGCGGCATCCATCCGGATCACCACGGTGGCGTCGGTGTAGGTGAGCGTCGGGTCGGTCACCGGGACCTTTGCACAGCCGCGCATCGACAGCGGCGCTTCGGGGGGCAGCAGCGCCCAGTCTACCGGCACGATCACCCCGTTGATTGCCTCCTCGACGATCAGCGGGTCGACGTCGTTCGACACGTCGAACAGGAACACCGTCGCGCCATAGGCCCAGGCGTAGGCACCGAGTGCGTTGTCGTCGTCGGCGATCTGCGGGTCGGAAGTGCAGCCGCAGGGGATGCGTTCGTCGATGCCTTGGGTGACGAGCTGCAGTTCCTCGACGGGCGGTAGGTTGTCGAGCTTCAGCTGGATCGAGCCGCGCCCGCAATAGTTCGCGGTGTACGACCCGGGCAACGTGCGCCAGAGGGGGAGCTGCTCCGCGAGCCCCGGCGGGTAGTCGGCAGCCGACACATAGGTCAGCGACTCAGTCACGATGTCCTCGCAGGAGCCGGTGGGGCCGGTGTCGACGACTTCTTTCTTGCAACCTGCGATCAGGACTGCGGCGACGAGCCAACGGGCCATTCCGACCTCCGGCTCCAGGTTACCCCACCGCCCCGCGGAGCGCGAACGGGTTAGTCCCGCGCCTCCCGGAGTGATCATGTTCGACGTGCTGTCCCGCGGCTTCAAGAGCGCCCGTCTCGCGCTGCAGGGCAAGGCCAGGCTCACCGAGGAGAACATCGCCCCGGCGTTGCGCGAGGTTCGCTCGTCGCTGCTGCAGGCCGACGTCGAACTCGGCGTCGTGAAGGATTTCCTCGATCGCGTGAAGGCCGCTTCGCTGGGCGAGATCGTCCCGGTGAAGACGCCCTCGGGACCGGTCAAGGTCAGCCCGCAGGATTGGTTCATCAAGGCCTGCTACGACCAACTCGTCGAGCTCATGGGACCGGTGGACACGACCCTCGATCTCACCGGTTCACCGGCGGTGATCCTCATGGTGGGGCTCCAGGGGTCGGGGAAGACGACCACCGCCGGGAAGCTCGCCAAGCGGCTGATCGGCCAGGGCAAGAAGCCGCTCCTGGTGGCGGCCGACATCTACCGGCCAGCGGCCATCGAGCAGCTCATGGTGCTCGGCCGCAAGCTCGGGGCCCCGGTGTTCTCGATCAAGGGGATGCAGCCGGTCGCCCTCGCGAAGCTGGCCGTGACCCAGGCGCGAAACGTCGGGCGCGACGTCGTGATCATCGACACCGCGGGTCGGCTCGCGATCGACGAAGGGCTCATGACCGAACTCGACCAAATCAAGGCCGAGGTCAAGCCGAAGAACATCCTGTTCGTGTGCGACGCCATGATCGGGCAAGACGCGGTCCGGACCGCCGCCGAATTCGACCGCAGGCTCTCGTTCACCGGCTTTGTCCTGACCAAGCTCGATGGCGACGCCCGCGGTGGGGCGGCGCTGTCGATCAAGGCGGTGACCGGCAAGGCGGTGAAGTTCTTGGGCCAAGGGGAGGACCTCGACAAGCTCGAGGAGTTCCGGCCGGAGGGGCTCGCTCAGCGGATCTTGGGGTTTGGCGACGTCGTCGGGTTGATGGCCGATTTCGAGAAGCACGTCGACAAGGACACCGCGGAGAAGGACGCCGCGAAGATGCTGAAGGGCGAGTTCGGCTACGGCGACTTCGTGAGCCAGCTCAAGATGGTGCGGAAGATCGGCTCGCTGAAGGAGATCATGGGCCGGATCCCGTTCATGGGGGAGCTGCTCGAGCAGGTCCCGGCGGAGGCGCTCGACGACCGGGAGATCGATCGCACGCTCGCCGTCATCGGATCAATGACGAACCAGGAGCGGCGAGATCCCGACGTGATCACCGGCAACAAGTCGCGGATCAAGCGCATCGCGCGGGGGGCCGGCCGAAACGAGGCCGACGTCGCGGAGCTGCACGACCGGTTTCTGCAGGCCCGCAAAATGATGAAGGGGCTGGGTGGCCTCATGTCGAATCCGGGGGAGATGGAGCGTTTGCAGCGGCAGATGGCGCAGATGAGTGGGCAGGCCCCTCCGGTGCGCGAGCGGCCACAGCTCTCGACCGAAGACAAGCTCGCGCGGCGCGAGAAGCAGAAGGAGAGCCGTCGCTCCCGGAAGCGGAACCGCTGACCTTGCGGATCCTCGCCCTGGCGCCTCGACACCTCGGCGACGGGGTCATGGCGCTCCCGGCGCTCGCGGGTCTGGCCCGGCACGGCGACCTGACGATCCGCGCCCCCTCTTGGGGGGCGGCATTGTACCGGGACATTCCCACCGTCTCACCAGGGCCGGCCGATGTGGCGGTCATTTTCCCGCCGTCGGTGCGGGCCGCCTGGTCGGTGCGGGCGGTTCCGCGCCGGATCGGAGTTGGGCGGGTGGACCGCACGATTCGCGGGGTTCCCCGCTGGGATGTCGCGATCCGCCGAGCGCTGCTCACCGACCGGGTCGAGGAGGCAACCCACCAAGCCGAGACCTATGCCCGCCTGGCGGCGGCGGTTGGCGCTACCGCGATTGGGCCCCCCACATGGACGGCCCGGGACGACGATCCATCGGTCGAGGTCCCCGGGGGCCACATCGGGCTCAACCCCGCGTGCCAGGTGGGGATCCGCGCCTGGGGCGGGTGGGGGGAGCTGGCGGCGGCCCTGTCGCTTCCGGTGGTGTACTACGCCGGCCCGGGCGAAGACCCCGGCGGATCGCCGAGCCGGGTCGGGCTGTCGATCCCGGCGTTCGGGCGGGCGCTCCGCCGCTGCGCGGTGTTCGTGAGCAGCGACACCGGCCCGGCCCACTTTGCCCGGGCGTGCGGGGTTCCCACCGTCGTGCTCCACGGACCGACCGCGGCGGCGCGCACGGGTCCTACGGGCGCGGTGCCCGTCGAAGGGCCCGATCCCGGGTGCCGCCCCTGCTATGGCAAGGCCTGCGGGATCGGGCGGATCTGCATGTCGATCCCCGTCTCCGAGGTGCTCGCCGCCATCGCCCGAGCGTCGGCGTGAAGGTCCTGCTCCGCCGCGGGGCGCTCGGCGATGTGGTGCTGCTCGGCGCCGTCACGAGCCGGATCGGCCCGTGCGTCGTGGTCACCGACCCGCGTTGGGTGCCGCTCGCCGGCCGGCTCCGGGGGGTCGTGTCGGCCCTGCCCTGGCCCGAGATCCCCGCGGGGGAGGTGTTCGATCTCCAGGGGTCGCTCGGCTCGCGTTGGCTCGCGCCGACCGCCGCCCGAATCGACAAGAGATCCATTCGGCGCCGCCTTCGGTTGCTCTGGAGTGGTTTCCCGGCGCGTCCGCCGGTGCCCGCCCTGTATGGCGAAGCGTGTGGCGTCCTGCCGGCCCCCCCGCCGTGGTTCGACCTCCCGCTCCTGCCCCGCGACGCCCTCGCCCTGATCCCCGGGGCCGCGTTCGGGGCAAAGCGATGGCGTCCCGAGCGTTTCGCCGCGGTCGGCCGGGCCTGGGAAGGACCGGTGGTGGTGCTCGGGGGCCCCGGGGAGGAGCGCCTGGTCGACCAGGTCGCCGCCGGGGTGCCCGGTGCCGAGCCGATCGTCGAAGTCGGCTTCGCACGCACCCTCGAGGTCCTCGCCCGCACGCGCGTCGCGGTCGCGGGCGACACCGGCCTGATGCACCTCGCCGGCGCGGCCGGGGCCGCGGTGGTGGCGCTGTTCGGTCCGACCCACCCGTCCGACGGCTTCTTCGTCTACCCGGGTGGCTTCGTCCAGCGCGAGCTGTGGTGTCGGCCGTGCACCCTGCACCGCCGCGAGCGGTGCCCGCTCGGCCACCATCGGTGCATGGATCTCACTCCCGAGGCGGTGAACGCCGTGATCCGCGCATGCGCTGGCTGATCGTCGGCGACGAGTGGCCCACCGCGGGGGGATCGCCCGGGGGGGTGGGAGAGTGGACGTTCCTGGCGGCGTCTGCCCTGTTCGAGGTTGGAGCGGTCGAGGTGTTTGTCCGCCACCGTCCCGACCTCCGGCCCTTTCCGGGCCTTCGCGGGGTGCGGGGCCCCTCGTTCGGTCGGTGGGGAGGTGTGTGGACCGGCTTGGCCACCCGGTCCGCGGTCGACCGCGCCGATGCGGTGCTGTGCGCCACCTGGCCGGTCGCCACCCGGATCGTCCACCCGCGACTGCATGTCGTCGCGCACGGGTCCGACATCACCCGGCCCACCCGCGATCCAGGGGGACGGGAGCGGGTCTTCGGCAGGGCCACCGGCTGGGCCGTGAGCGCGTTCCTGGCGGATCAGGTCGCTGGCGCTCGGGTGCTCCCGGTGCCGATCGAGCCGGCGCCACCCCGCAGGCTGCGATCGGCGCTCCGGACCTTGGGTCTCGTGGCCCGGGCGACCCCGCTCAAGGGAGGAGATCGGTTCATCCGGCTCGTCCACGCCGCTGGCCTCGCGGGGCGCATCGCCGGGGATGGCCCCGAGCTTCCGGCCTGGCGTGCCCTCGCCGCGCAGCTCGGCGCCCGGGTGACCTTCGACGGGTCGCTCCCCCATGCGGAGATGCCCGCCTTCTACGAGTCGATCGACGCCGCCGTGCTCACCCCGCGCCCCCATCGCGACGGCTCCGGCGCGGAAGGGCTCGGCCTGTGCCTGCTGGAAGCGGCGGCGCACAGCGTCCCGACCGTCGGTTGCCGCACGGGCGGCGTTCCCGAGGCGTCGGACCTCCTCCTCGACGACCCGGACGATTCGGCCCAGTCGGCGCGTGCCCTTCAGGCGTGGTGGAACCCGCAGCGTGGGAACGCGGCCCGCGATCGGCTCGCGCAGGGGCACGGGCGGGGGCGAATGGTGGCGCTGCTCAGCGGCGGCGGCTGACCCAGGCCTCGCGGG
This sequence comes from Pseudomonadota bacterium, assembly GCA_947490265.1. Classification (GTDB taxonomy): domain Bacteria; phylum Myxococcota_A; class UBA796; order UBA796; genus CANLGQ01. Next base: position 11,043 of record CANLGQ010000039.1, read on the forward strand.
CCAGGAAAGCGGTCAGGAGGACGGCATACGCCGCCAACCCCCACGCCGTCCATCCGATGAGAAAGAGGCGATGCCCGGGCCAGGCGGTCTCGGACAGATTTCCGAACAGCTCGATTCCGAAGAGCAGGGCGAGCAACAGCCGGTTTCGCACCCGCTCCAGATCTCCGGCGTGGACCACCACCAGGGTCGCCCGAGCCACGTAGTAGTAGTAGGACGCGGTCGTGAGCAGGAAAAAGGGGACGAATCCGAAGGCGTAGGCCTCGTCGTCGCGGGTGTGTCGCAGGAGGAGCCCGGTGAGCACGAGCCAGCCGACGCCGAGTCCGAGGGCGAGGGCCTGCACGCTCCCGATCTTTGCCCGCCGCACGTTGTCGATCGCCTTTGGAAGCAGCTTTCCGTCGTAGGCGAGCCCAACCGACAAGCCGATCCGCCGGCTCGAGAGCTGTTCGGCGCTCACGTGATCTTCCATGTTCTCGAAGTGTTGGACCACGAGGTGCGGCCCGATGTCGAGCACCGCGGCGCCCTCGATTGCCGCGAAACTCAGCGCCGCCCCGACCAGAACCAGCGCCGAGGCCCGAGCCGCCGGCCCCTTGAACCGCGCCAGGAGCACGCGAAACCCCGGTCCCCACAGCCAGACCGCGGGGAACATCCGCGCCGCCGCGGCCCACCCGGTCAGGAGCCCGGCAGCGAGCGGCCGCCCCTTTTTCAGGAGCGCCGTGGCCGCAATCAGCGCCGCGACCCACTCATAGCGTAGGTACGACCAACTGATCGTCGGCCAGCGGTTGGAGTAGCTGAGGAACAGGAACAGCGCGGTCCACGCGGCGCCCTCTGAGCCATAGGCCCAGCCGACGAGGCCGATCGCCGCCCCGACCAGCAGGGGGTCGATCCAGCACAGCCACTTGATCGCCTCGACCGGGACCTGACTGGCCAGCGGGCGGGCGACCACCAGCCAGCCCGGGGCGCCGTTGAACCCGTGGTCGCCGATCATCTGCGCCCACAGGGACTTGTCGGAATCGAACCCCTTGAGCTCTCGCTGAAGGACGAGGACCTCGTGGCTGAAGAGCTTCCACTCCTCCTCGGAAAACTTCGCCTTCACCTCGGTCCCGCGGGAGAGCGCTTGCGAGATCGGCTCCCAGTGGTGCCCGGTCTCGTCCTGCGCCATGTACTCGCGCGTCTCCGGAAACTTCGGGCCGCCGTTGTCGTGATCGACCCGGATCACCGCTGGGTACAGGTCGAAGTAGCCGAGCTGATCGAACCACCGCGCATTGAGGTAGTAGTGGAACAGGTCATAGGTATCGACGCGTTCGAACGGCGTTCGCGTCCCCCAGCGGGCATAGTTGAGCAGGCCGAGCAGGGTGAGGGTGAAGAGGACCTGCTTCCGGCGCAGCGGGGGGATCCAACTCCAGCCGAGGGCCAGGATCATCGCCAGCGCGGCGAGGGGGATCTTCACCATCTCGGACTGAGGGCGTCCGACCCCCTCGACGAGCCCCCCGAGCCAGCTCACCGGGTGCTGGCCGGGTTCTCGAACACGGCCGCAGCTCCCATGCCGCCGCCGATGCACATCGACACCACCCCGAAACGCGCACCGCTTCGTCGGAGCGCGTGCAGCAGGGTCGCGGTCAGGCGCGCCCCGGTGCAGCCCAGCGGGTGGCCCAGCGCGATGGCGCCGCCGCTCGGGTTGACCTTCGCCGGGTCGAGCCCGAGCTCCCGCACGCACCACAGCGCTTGCGACGCAAACGCCTCATTGATCTCGAAGAGATCGATGTCGGCGAGGCTGAGACCGGCGGCCTCCACCGCCTTCGGGATCGCGAACCGCGGCCCGACGCCCATGATCTCAGGCGGAACGCCGACCACCTGGTAGGCGCGCAACACGCCGAGCACCGGCCGGTTTTCGGCCTTCGCCTTGGCGTGATCCATGAGGACGACCGCCGCCGCCCCGTCCGACACCTGCGACGAGCTGCCGGCGGTGACGCTGCCGCCTTCCTTGAACGGAGACTTCAGCTTTCCCAGCGCCTCGAGGGTGGTGTCGGCCCGCGGGCCTTCGTCCGTGTCGAACGACACCTCCGCCCACTTACCGTCTCGAAAGACGCGAGCCTGAACCTCCGTGATTTCGTCCTTGAACCGGCCCGCGGCGATCGCGGCGACCGCCCTCTGGTGCGAAGCGAGCGAGAACGCATCCTGATCCGCCCGGCTGATCCCGTACCGGCTGGCGACGAGTTCGGCGGTGATCCCCATCGGCGTGTAGGCGTCGGGGCGGTTTGCCATCAAGCCAGGGTTTGGACTTGGCTTCTGCCCGCCCATCGCGATCTGGCTCATCGACTCGACGCCCCCGGCGAGCACTGCGGTCTGCCAGCCGGCGAGGATGGATGCGGCGCCCTGGGCGATGCTCTGGAGGCCCGACGCGCAGAACCGGTTGACCGTCAAGGCGGGAACTGAGTCGGGAAGTCCGGCCGCCATCGCGGCGATGCGCGCAACGTTCATGCCCTGCTCGGCCTCCGGCATCGCCGTGCCGATCACGACGTCGTCGAGTCGCTCGGGGGGGAGGCCGGCGCGGGCAACCGCTGCGCGGAGCACCGTGGCGAGCAGGTCATCGGGCCGCGTGTCTTTCAGCGTTCCCCGGCCGCCTCGGCCGATGGCCGAGCGAACCGCGGAGAGGACGGCGACTTCACCCATGGCGAGTCTCCTGATCAGTTGCGAAGGGGTTTTCCGTTCTGAAGCATGTGTTGCATGCGGGCTTGCGACTTCGGGTCGCCGGCGAGGGAGAGGAACGCCTCCCGCTCGAGGTCGAGCAGGTCCCACTCGGTGCGAACCGTACCGGCGGGGACGTCCCCGCCACACAGGACGTGGGCGAGGCGTTTTCCGACGGTGACGTCGTGCTCGGTGGCGTAGCCGCCTTCGCGCATCTGGTAGAGGAACAGCTCGATCGCCGCGCGCCCGCTCGGACCGGGCACCTTTACGGTGCGCTGGCGGGGGGGCGCGTAGCCGCCGCGAACCAAGCCGAGTGCCAAGGCGCGCGCGTCGGCGAGCAGCCGGTCGGGGTTCAGGGTGATCCGGTCCGCCGGCCGAAGGAAGCCGTACCCACGGGCCTCTTCGGCCGAGGTGGAGACTTTTGCGAGGCCGATCCGCTCGAAGGCCTTCTGGACGAAGGGGTTGGGGTCGTAGGGGATGTCCTGGGGGACGTCGCCAAGGTAGCGCACCAGCAGCTCCTTGCACCCTCCGCCCGCCGGGATCAGGCCGACCCCGACCTCGACCAGCCCCATGTAGAGCTCGCCGCCGGCCTGGGTCGCCGCGGAGTGCATCGCGACCTCCGCACCGCCGCCCAGCGTCAGGCCGAACGGGGCGGTGACCACCGGTCTCCGGTGATACTTGGCCCGCATCATCAGGCGTTGAAGGCGAACGATCGACGCGTCGATCTGACCCCACGCGCCCTGCATGGCGCCCATCAGGATCATCAGCACGTTCGCGCCGGCGCAGAACGCCCGGCTGTCCTGGTTGCCGATGACCAGCGCTTCGAACTCCCCGGCATCGAGCTTGTCGAGGGCGCGCTCGTAGGACTCGAAGATCAGCTCGTCGAGCGAGTTCATCTTGCTGTGGAATTCGAGGCCGAGCACCCCTTCGCCGAGGTCGACGAGCGTGGCGTTCGGGTTCCGGCTGACGATCGATTGCTCGCGGACCTTGAGATCGGACAGGAGCAAGCGGCCGGAATCGGCCGGAACCACCTTGGCCTCGTGCTCGGGGCCCCAGGCATTGAGGCGGCCGAGCACGTCGCGCTCGTAGAAGCGGGCCCGCCCGCTGGTGAGCATCGCCTCGACCCAGCCCGGCACCGACCGGCCCTCGGCCTTCATGCGCGCGACGCTCGGGCCCACCCCGATCGCGTCCCACGTCTCGAACGGGCCGAGGTCCCAGGCAAAGCCCCACTTCATGGCGTTGTCGACGTTGACGATGTCGTCGGCGATCTCCGGGACCCGCGCCGCGGCGTAGATCAGGGTATCGGCGAGCACGGTCCACGCCGCGGTAGCGGCGGCGTCGGTGCCGTTGATCAACGCGGTGAGCTTGTCGCCCAGCGCCTCGGCCTTGCGGGCCTTGCCGATGGAGTCGAACCGCGGCTTGTTCTGGCTGCGGTACTCGCCGGACGGCAGGTCGAGGGCCAGGATCTCGGACTTCCCATCGGCGCCGCGCACCTTCTTGTAGAAACCGGCGCCGGACTTCTCTCCGAGGTTCCCGGCAGCGATCAGTCGGGTGACGCTCGCGGGAAGCACGAACGCCTCGCGCTGCTCATCGTCCGGAAGCATCGTGTGGAGGGTGTCGAACACGTGCCCGAGCGTGTCGAGCCCGACGAGATCGGCGGTGCGAAACACCGCGGACTTCGGTCGGCCCATCGCCGGGCCGAAGATGGCGTCGACCGCCTCGACCGACAGCCCGCTCCGCTCGACGTGACGGAACACCGCCGCCATTCCGAAGGTCCCGATTCGATTCGCGATGAAATTCGGGGTGTCCTTGGCCCACACAACCCCTTTCCCAACCACCCGCTCGCCGAAGTCGGCCATCGCCTCGAGGATCGCGGGCTCGGTGTCCGGACCGGCGACCAGCTCGAGGAGCCGCATGTAGCGCACGGGGTTGAAGAAGTGGGTGACCAGGAAGCACTTCCGCATCTCCACCGACATCTCGGCGGTGAGCTGCTGAAGCGGGATCCCGCTGGTGTTCGACGACACGATGGAGCCGGGGCGGCGATTCGCTGCGACCCAGGCAAACACCTTCCGCTTGATGTCGAGCCGTTCCGCCACGACCTCGACGATCCAGTCACACTCGGCGAGGCGGTGCGGGTGCGCGTCGTAGGTGCACGGCGTGATGCGGGCCCGGTCTGCGGCGGTGAAGAACGCCGCCGGGCGGGCCTTCACTGCGGTCTCGATCCCGCTGACGGCAAGCTTGGCGTCAAGGTCGAAAAGTAAACTTTCTATGCCTGCATTTGCGAGATGTGCCGCGATTCCGCTGCCCATCACACCCGCACCGAGCACGGCAACGCGGCGGATCTCCATGTAGCCTCCGACGGGAACCCCCCCACCTAGCCCGCGTGGCGGAGTGCGGCATGACCGACGACGAACTCGAGGGCTTCGCCGATCCGTGGGAGCACATTCGGCTCCTCTCAGATCGGGGAAGGAACGATATTCTCCTGAACATGCTGCGTCGCTTGGCGCCCGGTCGGCGGGTGCTCGAGGTGGGGTGCGGCACGGGCCTGTTGTCGTGCGTGGCCGCCCGTCTCGGCGCTGCGGCGGTCATCGCGGTCGAGCCGACCCGGCGGGTGGTCGACGCGCGGGCCCTGGTGGCCCAGAACGGCCTCGAGGCTCAGGTGTCGGTGCGGCAGGGGAGGGTGGAGGACCTGGAACCAGAGCCGGTCGATCTGGCATTCTCCGAGCTCCTCAACGCCGATCCGTTCACCGAGGGGATCCTTCCGGCGATGGATGCAGCGGCGGCCTGGCTCGCCCCGGGCGGCGTCCTGTCCCCCGCCCACCTCCGGATCTGGATCGCGGCCGTGCAGCCCATCCCCTCCCGGTCGGAGAGCGCCGCCGCCCTCGCCGAGATCCGACGAATCGCAGGGAAGCTGGGGATCGACGTGAACCCGATCGCCACCGCGGTCGGGGACGTCGGCGTGTACCGCTACCTCGACGATGTCGAGCGGTTGGCCGGTCCCCCGCAGATCCTGTGGGAGGCTCCCCTTGGACGCGGATGGCGCCCGCCCGAGCGCGACCGGCGCACCCTGCCGGTCGGGCCGGGGGGGCCGGCCGGGGGAGCCGTCGTGTGGTTCGAAGCGGAGGTGGAGCCCGGAATCTGGCTCGACAACGGGCCCGGTCACGGCGGGCACTGGGGGCAGCTCGTGTGCGGTTGGTCCGAGCCGGGACCGCCGGGCGACGTGGAGGTCGTGGTCAAGATGGTCGACGACGAGCTGACCGTCATCCCTGCCTGACGAGCTCCATCGCGAGCACCGGGATCCCGGCGATCCGCTTCTTGCGCTGGTAATTCGTCTCGACGTCGCCCTCCCACGGGGCGCCGTCGCGGTGCACGTCGACCGACGAGCCGGTCACGGTGAACGGCAGACCGGCGATCAGCTCCGGCACGCGGGTGACGTTGGGCGGGTGGTCGCTCTTGATCCGAAGGTGGCCGCCGGGTTGGAGCAAGCGGGCGCAGTCCTCGAGGAACCACCGCGCGATCAAGCGGTTCTTCTCGTGGCGCTCCTTCGGCCACGGATCGGGGTGGTTCACGTAGAGCGCGGAGAGGGTGCCATCCTCGAACAGGTCATCCAGAAAAGCACCATGATAGCGTGCGATTCTCGCGTTGGACACGCACGCCACGTCCAGCTTCCGCGCACAGATCACGACGCGCTTGAAGCGGAGCTCTACCCCCAGGAAGTTCCAGTCGGGGTGGGCAACCGCCATCCCGGTGAGAAAGAACCCCGCTCCGCTCCCGATCTCCACGTGGAGCGGGGCCTCGCGACCGAATTGCTCGCCCCACCTTCCGCGCCACCGCCAGGCTTCATCGGCTGGAATCAGCCGCTCGCTCGCGCCCCGATGGCTCGCCACGTAGGGGTTGACGTCGGGACGCCGCAGCTCGGCCGCGTCGCGATCCCGGAACCGCGGCCGCTCAACCGCCGGCGGTTGGGGTGTTGGCCTTCCAGGCACTTCCATCCTCGTAGCTCTCCTTCTTCCAGATCGGAACCCGCGCTTTGAGGCGCTCGATGGCCGCGCGGCTGGCCTCGTAGCATGCGGCGCGGTGGGGGGTGGAGACCGCGATCACCACCGAGGCCTCCCCGATGGGCACGAGGCCCACCCGGTGAACCATCGCGACCCGGCTTCCTGGCCACTCGGCGCGGATCTCTGCCGCGATCGCCTCCATCTCCGCCAGCGCGGCCTCGGCCCACGCCTCGTAGGACAGGTGCACCACCCGTCGACCCTCGAACGCGTTGCGGGCCGTGCCCTCGAAGATCAGCACCGCGCCGCATCCGGGGTCGGCCACCGCCGCGCGCACCGCGGCGAGGTCGATCGGCAGCGCGGTCATCGCGGTCATCCGCCCCCCAAGGGGGGAAGAAACGCGATCTCATCGCCTTCGGAGAGGGGAAAGTCCGCCGCCACCCGTTGGCGGTTCACCGCGAGGGCGACCCGCGCACGGCTCGCGGGGAAGAGGCCGTCGAACAGCGCGCCCGCGGTGCAGCCGGGCGGGCTGTCGACCCACTCGTCGGCGACACCTTTTTCCTCGCGCAACGAGGCAAAGTAAAGGGCATGAACGCGCGGCACGATTGAACTGCGGCTCCCCGCATGGGTTATCCTCAACCCAGCGTGGAGGCCCGCGATCGTCCCGTCCCATCGCCCCCCGAGGAAGGCCCGTTGACCGGCCTGTTGCTCCTGGCAGTCGTGCTCATCCTCGCGAACGGGTTCTTTGTGGCCGCGGAGTTCGCGCTGGTCAAGGTCCGGGCCAGTCAGCTCGACGTGGCGCTGGCGAACGGGAACCGCTCTGCGGGGGTGGCGAGGGGGCTGCTCGACAAGATCGACGCCTACCTCGCCGCGACTCAGCTGGGCATCACCCTGGCGAGCCTCGCGCTCGGGTGGGTGGGGGAGCCGGCCGCGGCCGCGGTGCTGACCCCGGCGTTTGCCGCGATCGGGGTGCCCGAGGAGTGGTCGCACAAGCTGTCGTTCGCCATCGGGTTCTCGCTCATCAGCTTCCTGCACATCGTGGTGGGGGAGAGCGCGCCCAAAGGGATGGCCATCGCCCGGCCGGTCGGCACCTCGATGTTCGTGGCGGCGCCCCTTCGGATCTTCTACATCGTCTTCTATCCGGCTCTGGCGGTCCTGAACGGCTGTAGCAACCTGCTCCTTCGGTTGGTGGGCATCGAGCCCGGCGACATGCACCACCTCGCGGTCCCTGCCGAGGAGCTCCGCCGGATCGCCGAGGACTCCGCCGCGGGCGGACAGATCAGCAAAGGGCAGGGCGATCTGCTCTCCAACGTCTTCACCTTCAGCTCGCGGGTCGCGCGGGAGATCATGGTGCCGCGCAACAAGGTCCTCGGGCTTGACCTCAGTCTCCCGAAGGACGAGGTGCTGCGCTACGCGCTGGAAGCTGACCATACGAGATATCCGGCGTTTGAAGGTGATCTCGACCAGATCCTCGGGATTCTCCACATCAAGGATGTGCTCGCCTACATCTCCGATGGCGCCGAGATCCCCGACCTGCGCACGATCGTGCGTCCCCCGCTCTACGTCCCCGAGTCGATGCCCGCGCAGCGCCTGCTTCGCACGTTCCAGCGGCAACACACCCACCTCGCGGTCGTGCTCGACGAGTACGGGGGGGTCGCCGGGATCACGACCCTCGAGGACGCGCTCGAGGAACTGGTCGGCGAGATCCAGGACGAGTACGACGAGGAGCGGGCGCCGGTGGAGGAGACCGCTTCCGGCTACTCGGTGGTCGGCGGCATGCTGCTCTCCGAGGTCGAAAGCCTGCTCAGCACGGGCGACATCGCGTCCGACAGCTCGACCGTGGCTGGCTATCTGATGGAGAAGCTCGAGCGGGTGCCGAAGGTCGGCGATCAGGTCGAGCTCGACGGCTGGACGATTCGCGTCACCCAGGTCGAGCGGCGGGCGGTGGAGCGGGTGGAGCTGGTGCGGGCGATCCGAAGAATGAAATGAGGTCGGCCGCCACCTTTCGCCAGGGCCCGATGGAGCGCCTCGCGGCCGGCAGCGAACGCAGGATCACCTGTCCGTACCAGCGGTCGTGCAATCGGCGGTCGAGGATCAGCACCACGCCGCGATCCATGTGCCCCCGGATCAGGCGTCCGAAGCCCTGTCGGAGCTTGATCACCGCCTCCGGCAGCGAGACTGTCCGAAAGGGGTCGCCCCCCCGGGCGGTCACCGCCTCGACCCGCGCCTCGCGAAGCGGTTCGGTGGGTACCCGGAACGGGAGCCGGGGAATGACCACCAGTCGGAGCCCGTCGCCCCGCACGCTGACCCCCTCCCAGAACGAGTCGGTGGCCACCAACACCGCGCGGCGGTTCTCCTTGAAGCGCTCGAGGAGCCAGCTTCGACCGGCCTCTCCCTGCACCAGGACCCCCTCGACCTTAGCGGCCCGCAGCGCGCGCGCGTAGGTGGCGACGGCGTCGTACGAGGTGCACAACACGAAGGCCCCTCCGTCGGTGGCCCGCACCGCTTCGACGACGACCCGTGCGCTCTCCGCCAGGAAGCTGGGATCCTCGGGCGGAGGGAGGTCCCTCGGAAGGCCGAGCAGCGCGGTGTTCGCGTAGTCGAACGGGGAGGGCCAGGTCGCCGTTTCGGCGGCCGGCGCGCCGACCCGGGCCGCCCAGTGCTCGAAGGAACCGGCGACCGTCAGGGTGGCCGAGGTGGCGACGATACCGGGAAACGGCGTCCAGAGGATCTTTCGGAGGACGGGAGCCACCTCGATCGGGGCGTGGTGGAGCGCCGCGCCCGGGGTGATCCGCCGATCGCGGCTCGGGGCCATCCACCGGCAGGTGTCGGTGACGTCGGCGAGGAAGGCGCGCGCGGTTTCGGCGTGACCCGAGAGCCGGCGTTGGCCGCGGCGGAGGTCGAGAAGCGGCTGCTGCTCGGCCTCGGCGAGCGCCACCTCCTCGAACACGAGGTCGACCTCGCGCAGGGCCTCGGCGGATCGCTCGAGCTCGTCGGCCAGGTGCCGAACCTGGGGTTCGACCTCGAGCCGCCACCGGTCGGAACTTGCCTCGGTCGGGGTGATCCGCAGCGCCCCCCCGGCCGGGAACTGCTCGGCGAGATTCGCCAGCACATCGGGCCCGAACGAGGCCACTCCGGTGACCTCGGCCTGGGCGACCGCGATCGCGTCATCGAGGCGCCGCGAGCGCTCGGGAGGGAGCTTCTTCCCCGGCACCAGGGCGACCCGGCGGAGCGCGCCTGGCCGCCCGCGCCGATCGTCGGCCAGCGACGACACCGCGCGACGAAGGGCGAGCCCCGACACCTCGCGCGAGGACGCGCCGGTCGCTGCGTCCTCGAGGTGGTGCGCCTCGTCGAGGATCAAGCGGTGGAACTTGGGGAGGATACCGCGGCCGGTGTCGGCCCGGACCGAGAGGTCGGCAAGCAGCAGCGCGTGGTTGACGACGAGCAGGCGCGCGGCGGCGGCGGTGCGCCGAGCGGTGTACCAGCGGCAATCGGCGTAATGCGGGCAGTGGACGTTCAGGCTGAGGTCGCTGTCCGACATCACCCGCTCCCACAGGGCGGCGTCGGGCTCGAAGGGCAGGTCGGTGCGGGATCCGTCGGCGCTGCTCGCCTCCCACGCGACCAACTCGGTCAGGCGCGTCGCGTCGTCCTCCGGGTTGGCGGCAGACTCCTCGACGGCAAGGCCCATTCTTCGCTTACAGACGTAGTTGTTTCGGCCCTGAAGCACGGCGGTGGGGACCCGGATCCCCCCGGCCGCGAGCAGCGGCAGATCGCTGCTCACGAGTTGGGCCTGGAGCGCCTTCGTGAAGGTGCTCACCACGACCTTTCCCTGGTTGGCGGCGGCCCACAGGGCGGCCGGGACGAGGTACGCCAGCGATTTTCCGGTCCCGGTGCCCGCCTCGACAACGAGCGGGGTGTTCTGAGAGAGGGAGGCGCCGACGCGTTGGGCCAGTTCGACCTGCTGGGGTCGGGCCTCCCAGCCCGGGAGCGCGGCGGGAAGGCCGATCGCGAAGAAGCGCTCGATATCGGCTGGATCGACGGCCTTGGCGACGGGGCGATGGGGCTCTACCACCCAATTGCTGCGTTCGACCTGCGAGTCGACGATCACCACGCCGACGCCGTCTTCCCCATAGAGCCGA